>CAYTMK010000034.1:0-20067 GCA_964438885.1 uncultured Erysipelotrichaceae bacterium
TTTTCATAAAAAGTTTTCTACTCCTTTTTTCTCTTTAAGAAAGATTTTCTTCAAATTAAGAAAGATTTTCTTCAAAAGTTTGATGAGCTAAATCTTCGTATAAGGCAACTGTTTCAAGAAGAATATCTTCATCAAAGTTAAAATGAGCGTTATGCAGTTCAATCCCTGTTCCTGTTCCTGTATAAAAAAAGACACCTGGCACTTTGCGTTGATAGTAAGCAAAATCTTCGGCAATCATCAATGGTTTTTCTAAGAGTTGGATCTCTGGACGCAGTTCGACCAGTTTATCCACTAAATCAACATCGTTTATAACCGCTGGATAGGCGGCATGATAGATGATCTCAAATTTAGCTCCGGTTTCTTTTTCTAAATTGGCTGCAATGGTTTCAAGGCCCTCTTTTAAATAGGTTACGTATTCGTCTTCAAAGGCCCGGAGTGTTCCTTCAATGAGACATTTTCCGGCCACCACGTTGCGCACCACTCCAGCTTCCATTTTCCCAAACTGCAACAGACGGAAAACCTCTTTGGGTAAGGCTTGTTCCATTGTATAGGCGCGTTTTAAAAACTCCATTCCTACCATTAAGGCATCAATTCCTTCTTCTTTACGGGCGGAATGAACGGCTTTGCCATGGATAATGATGTCCACTTCGGTGGCACTCGCCATTAAAGGTCCTTTGCGCGTCGCAAGCGTCCCTTTGGGGATCAAAGGCCACAAGTGCGTTCCAAATACACGTATGACATTGTATTTTTCAAATAAACCGGTATCTAAAATGGGCTTGGCTCCCCCAGGCGTTTCTTCTCCAGGTTGAAAAATGAGAAGAACATTATAAGGAAGGGTCTTGTAGTATTCATTTAAGCGTTTGGCAAACAATAACATCGCACTCATGTGCCCATCGTGCCCACAGGCATGCATCCTTCCTTGATGTTGGCTTTGAAATGGAACATTGGTTTGTTCTAAAACGGGCAAGGCATCCATGTCGCTCCGAAAGGCGAGAGTTTTCTCTTTGCCTCCATCAAAGAAAGCTGCAATTCCATATTCAATGGGTTTGCTTAAAGTGCAATCAAGGGTAGAGAGTTCCTTCCAAAGATAGGCTTGGGTTTTTGGAAGGGTTAAGGCAAGTTCGGGAATTTGATGCAAATCCCGTCGCCATGTTTTTAGTTGGTCAAGATCACTAGGATCACTTATAGGTGTTTGATTATTCATACTTTTAATACTACTCATTTTTGGAGCATTTTAATCTCCATTGAAAAAAGCCTACCGAAAATTTTTCCGTTCTTCTTTTGATTCAGGTAAACTTTCTCTAAACCATAGAAAGGAGGTTTTAAACCGTGAAATTAAACTTACCTCGTGGGGTAAAGAAAAACGAGAGTTGATTAAAAGATTCTTTCACGGTTTGACCAATGCTATGAAAGACAATGTATTTCAAGGCATCACCATTCAAGATGGGGTAGCGGCCATTTCAGGGGTAAGTGTAGAAACTTTAGCCCAGGAATGTGGAACACCGCTTTATATTTATGACGAACCCGCTTTAGTAGCGCAAATGAAGGCCTATACTCAAGCCTTTCAAAGTCCAGATTTTCAAACCCGCATCGTCTATGCTACCAAAGCGTTTAACTGCAAAGCGATGCTTCGTCTTTGTCAAGCCAATGGTTTGTATTGCGATTCCGTTTCCTTAGGCGAAATCTATACAGCTAAAAAAGCGGGAATCGATATGGAGCGAATTTATTTTCATGGCAATAATAAGACGCTTATTGAACTGGAAAAGGCTTTTGAATATGGAGTAGGCACCATCATTTGTGATTCTCTTGAAGAAGCAAAACGCGTTTGCGAAGTGGCTAAAGACTATCCCTTTACCACGATGCGTACTCTTTTACGCGTCAATCCTCAAGTTGATGCGCATACTCACAAATATATCCAAACCGCCACACCAGACTCTAAATTTGGAATGCCGATTGTCAAAGTCGAGGACATTGACAAGGCGGCTCAAATGTTAAATGAAACCTCCAATATTGTGTTTGCCGGCTTCCATGCTCATATTGGCTCCCAACTCTTTGAAACCGATCCATTTTTAAAGGAAATCAACGAACTGACCACTTTTATTGAAGCCTTTGAAGGTCGTACTGGCTTAAAAGTAAGCGAACTCGATTTAGGCGGTGGATTTGGGGTGTGGTATACCGATGAAGACACTCCTCTTCCCGTTAAGGATGTTTGTCAAGCTCTCATTCAAGCCTGTCAAGAAGCATTTCAAGCACATAATTTACAAATCGAGATGGTTTCCATTGAACCAGGCCGCTCGATGGTCGCTGAAGCAGGATATTTACTCTATACCGTGACTCTGATCAAACAAAGTTTAAAAGATAAATTTCTATTCGTAGATGGGGGAATGTCCGATCTCATTCGCCCAGCCCTCTATGAAGCCAAGTACTCCGCCGATTTAGCCCAAAAAATGAACGAACCCAAAGAGGAAATTGTGACAGTGGCTGGAAAATGCTGTGAGAGTGGCGACATCGTCATTCGGGATATCGCTTTGCCAAAAGCTCAAGAAAACGATTTGCTCTTGATTTATAGTGCAGGCGCCTATGGCTATTCGATGGCAAGCAATTATAACAAGCTTCCGATGCCTGGCGTTGTCTTTGTGGACAATGGCAAGTGGCGCTGGGTGGTACGGCCACAAAGCCTAGACGATTTGATTGCACGGGAAGAAGATTGAGTATGCTTCTTTCTTTAGCCAAATACCATGGATGTGGCAATGACTTCATCTTGATGCGTCAAGAAGAGGCCGATCGCATTTCTAAAGAAGACTTCACTCAGTTTATTCAATCCGTTTGCGATCGACATACGGGCATTGGCGCTGATGGTCTCATCGTTGCTAGAACCCATCCCTTTTTTATGGAGTACTACAACCAAGATGGCTCTATTGCCCCAATGTGTGGCAATGGAATTCGGTGCCTCACCTGTTTTTTACGGGATGAAGGATTGTTAGATGGTTTAAAAAAAGAAACGGACAAAAATTTTCTTGTTCCAATCGAAACACGTGCGGGTCTTAAAACCGTTGAGATTTTACAAGAAGATCCATTTTTAGTGCGGGTCAAGATGGGAAAAGCTGACTTTGATCCAAAGGCGATTAAAGCAAAAAGTGAAACTCCCATTTGGAAGCAAGAAGTCCAAACCAAAGTGGGACCAAAAACAATTTATTCGTTTTTTATGTCTACTGTTCATACTGTACTTTTCGATGACCAAGCGATGGGAAATATTGTCACGAAAGGTGAAGCCCTCTGCTTTCATCCGCTTTTTTCAAAACAAACCAATGTCAATTTTGTCCATGTCCTCGATTCAAGTCACATTCAAGTCCAAACCTATGAACGAGGATGTGGGGTGACGCTTGCTTGCGGAACAGGAGTTTGTGCAAGCGCTCTAGTGTGTTATTTAGAGGGGCTGTGTGGACCTTCTATTGAGGTGGAATTAAAGCGAGGGAAACTGCATATTGATATCGATGAAGATCAAGTTGTCTATATGATGGGTCCCGCTCAAAAAATTTGTTCAGCCCAGTATCTCTACCACCATACTTATTCATTTTGAAAGGAGCGAAACCCCATGGTTTCGCTCCTTTTTGAAAGAAAAAAGAAAGAGAGCTGTAAAAAGAAGGCTTAAAGACTTTGTTTTGGTGGGCATCTTAAAAGCCGCTCCAAGAGTTGGTTTAATAATGAAGATATGAAGATTTCAGACCATGCTTTACAAGAAGAAAAAGCGCTCAAGGAACTTGTTTTTGAAGATAAGCAAGAAGATGTGGAATCCATTCGCGCCGGCATTTTATTGACAATGAGCATTGGAATTTTAAATGCCTGCACCTATGTGACCCGTGGGAAGGTGTTTGCGAGCAGCCAAAGTGGAAACTTGCTTTACTTGGGACTGGATTTAGCCCAAGGAGATTTTTCCAAAGTCCCCAAGTACTTATTTCCTCCTTTGATGTTTGCTCTTGGGGTAATCATTGCGGAGCACTATCATGACCAGCCCAATTACCCGCAATGGCGCCGTAAGCCATTTTATATCGAGATCATTCTCATTATTCTAGCTACTTTTTTACCCAATTCTTGGAACGCTTTAGCCAATCCTATCTTTGGACTTTGTTGTGGGTTACAAACGATTACGTTTCGCAAAATTCGCTCTACGCCGGTAGCCACAGTGGTCATCAATGGGAGCTTTCAAAACTCGTTTGTTCATTGGACGCGGTGGTTTCATCTCAACAATCGAGAAGACGCTTTTCGCGGTTGGCTTTATACTTTGATTGTTCTTTCTTATGTGGGTGGTATTGCCGTGGGTGGTTTTTTGTGTCCCTATTTGGATCATTACGTTTCGTTAATCAGTGCAGCGCTTTTGCTGTTGTGTTCAGCGATTGCTCTTCCTAGGGAGAAGTTTGAAAAAAATCCTTCCAAAGAAAGTCTTGAAGAACATGCTTTAGAAAAGGATGTAAAAGTCCATAAGAAAATTCAAAAACTAGAAGCGAAGCTCAATCGAAAAGAAAAGGAAGAAGCAAATCTCGACCACTCTTTAGAAGATCTTTCTGGTCAAAAGACCAAACAACTCCTCCAAAAGCCCGACTCCAAAAAAGAAATGTAAACGAATTAGAGATCTCTAAAAAAGATTTTAGAGATCTCTTTTTTTTGAAGTTCTAAAAAGAAAAGGTTTTAATACGAAAACTTTTTAAAATGCAACGAAATTATTCCTTCCAAGAAAGGTTCAATTTTATGAGGAGTTTTTTTAATTGCGCTTATTCGTCGGGGGATAAAGCTTTTACAATTTCATCCGCATCGACATCCCCTTGACGTACCAAATGAAAAAGGTGATGTCCACTTTGCATCAACAGAGCAGCTAAACTATCTGTAGGGAAAGTATTTTCTAAGTGATGACCTCCTCTTCCTTTGCCATGATGAAAGCTGTGAGAACTCGTATAGTCGTGATGGGGATGAATAGAGTTGGAAGAAGAGCCACTTTGCGGCTCTTTAGGATTTTCTTGCGCTTGAAAATAGTCCCTCCCTCTTCCACAACTTAACCCATCCTATTGACAACCTTTAGGACACATAGGATAAATTTTTTCTTCCATTTTTCCTCCATTTCAAAAATTAAAAGCTTGTGGTTAGAAAAAAGAAGCTTTTATTCAACCAAGGAAAAGAAAAATGTTCCTTTCACTTTAATTTTTTCATCTTCTATAAGTTTAGTATATTCTCTAAATAGAATACTTATTCATCCTATTTTCGATACTTTAACACATAAAACGTACACTTTTAAGGGTTTAAAGGTATCAAAAAAACGAATAAAATCATGAAATGAAGGTCATAAATGAGTGGAAGATAAATTTTTCTTTTTTTATGGACTTTTGCTCTTTGAAGAAAATGAAAAGCTTTAAAAAGAGAACTAAGATGAATGAGAATTATACACTTAAAAAGGAAAAGAGAGAAAAATAGCGCTTTCACACCTCTTTTTTTTGAAAGAGAAAAATAAGTTTCAAAACAGTTGAAAATCTCAAGAGAGGCATTAGAATACAAACTATCAAATCAGTGATCGGAAGAAGTACTTACAGGAAGGTCTATAGAGAGCTATGGCTTGGTGGAACATGGCGACAAAAGTGTAAGGAACGTGTCCGTGAGTGGAACGGCGAGAGAAATTGAGACGTTCTCGTGACCCGACGTTATGGGAGAGTGCCCTTTGCAGTGATCAAAGGGAAGTTAGGTGGTAACGCGATTCCAATCGTCCTTTCGTAATGAAAGGGCGTTTTTTTTTAGAGATTCCATCCACATTCACTGTTCCTTTCCCGTCAGTTCTTTTAGATTATGAGCTACACTTCACCATATTATACAATACATCGAAAAAGAGAGATGTGCAAAAAATAGACTTCAAAGGAGACGAAGAGTATGAGTAATTTACACAATGAAAATAAAACCTATAAAAAAATTGTCTTAGCCTATTCAGGAGGATTAGATACCTCTTGCTTAATTCCTTGGTTAAAAGAGCACTATGGTGATTGCGAAGTCATTGCGGTATCGGGAAATGTTGGCCAAGCCAGTGAATTAGAAGGCCTAGAAGAAAAAGCTTTAGCAACTGGCGCTTCCAAACTCTATATTGAGGATTTAACGGATACCTTTGTAGACGATTACATTATTCCTTCTTTAAAGGCTGGAGCGAGCTATGAAAAGTATTTGCTTGGAACCTCCTTTGCAAGACCCATCATTGCCAAACGGATTGTAGAAATCGCCAAGGCCGAAGGCGCAGAAGCGATTTGTCATGGTTGCACGGGAAAAGGAAATGATCAAGTACGGTTTGAATTGGCCATTAAAGCCTTTGCCCCTGAACTCGATATCATTGCTCCTTGGCGGTTTTGGGAGCTGAACTCAAGAGAAAAAGAAATCGCTTATGCTGAAGCTCATCACATTCCTTTAAAGATCAACAAAGAGACCAACTATTCCAAAGATAAAAACTTGTGGCATCTTTCTCATGAAGGATTGGATTTAGAAGATCCAGCCAATGAAGCGCCCATCAATCAGCCTGGCTTTTTAGAAATGGGTGTTTCGCCTGAAATGGCTCCAGATACCCCCACCATCGTAAGCATTCATTTTGAAAAAGGCGTTCCCACTCAAGTCGATGGAGAAGAACTTTCAGCCAAAGAGATCATCTTAAAGCTCAATGAACTGGGAGGAGCCAATGGCATAGGTATTTTAGATATCGTGGAAAACCGTTTAGTGGGTATGAAATCACGCGGGGTATATGAAACGCCAGGAGGTAGCATTTTGTATGCAGCCCATGACAAATTAGAAGAAATTACCTTGGATAAAAACACCAAGCATTTTAAAGAAATCGTCGGTCAAAAATTTGGAGAACTTGTTTACGATGGCTTGTGGTATACCCCTCTTAGAAAAGCGCTCTCCGCTTTTGTAGACGAAACCCAACAAACTGTAACAGGTGATGTAACCTTGAAACTATATAAAGGAAACATCATTCCAGTTTCCGTGACTTCTCCTTATTCCTTATATAATGCGGGCATGGCGACATTTGATGAAGACGATTGTTACGATCAAAGCGATTCGGCTGGATTTATCAACCTCTTTGGTTTACCCATTGCAGTTCGGGCTTTAAACGATCAAGCCCTCTTTGAAGAAACTGGAGAACACTTCTCCAGCGTGGAGTGATTATGACCACTTTATGGGCCGGACGGATCTCAAAAGGAACAGATCCAAGTGCAAATGACTTCAATACCTCTTTGCCCTTCGATAATCGGCTTTATCCCCAGGATATTTTAGGTTCCTTGGTACATAGTTGTATGCTGGAAAAGCAAGGCATTATTTCCAAAGAAGAAAAAGCCGAAATCCATCATGGATTGTTGGAAATTCTTTCGGATATGAATGCGGGTAAAATTTACTTTGATCCCAATCAATATGAGGATATTCATACCTGTGTAGAACAATTGCTCACCGCTAAAATTGGTGATGCGGGCAAAAAGCTGCACACAGGCCGTAGCCGTAATGATCAAGTGGCGTTGGATTTACGCTTATATGTCATTGAAGTCATCAGCGAAATCAAAAGTCGTCTATTGCAACTCATCCAAGTTCTTTGTGAGCTGGGTGGCCAATACGCTCATACGATTGTTCCAGGCTATACCCATATGCAAAGAGCACAGCCTGTGACTTTTGGTCATGTTTTAATGGCGTATGCTTCGATGTTTCAACGGGATGTGCGGCGTTTAGACAATGCTCTTGAAGTGATGGACGAATGTCCTCTGGGCGCAGGGGCTTTAGCGGGTACGACTTTCCCTTTGGATCGCGAATATACCGCTAAACATCTCGGCTTTTCAAAACCCACCGCAAATTCCATGGATTCGGTTTCCGATCGGGATTTTGCGATCGAATTTTTAAGTGATTTATCAATTTTGATGATGCATATGAGTCGTCTTTGTGAAGAGATGATTTTGTGGAGTTCTTGGGAATTTAAATTCATCGATCTCGATGATTCCTTTAGCACGGGAAGTTCCATCATGCCCCAAAAGAAAAATCCCGATATGTGTGAACTCATTCGGGGAAAAACGGGGCGAGTCTATGGAGATTTGATGGCTTTGCTTACGGTCATGAAAGGTCTTCCTCTTGCCTACAATAAAGACATGCAAGAAGATAAAGAAGCCGTCTTTGATGCCTCAGATACAGTGCTTAGTTGTTTAAAAGTCTTGATTCCGATGTTAAAAACGATGCGGGTGTTGGACCAAAATATGTTAGCAGCCGCCAAAAAAGGCTTTATCAATGCCACTGATTGCGCCGATTATCTGGCTAAAAAAGGGATGCCTTTTCGTGATGCCTATAAACTCACTGGCCAACTGGTTGCCGATTGCCTCGCCCAAAATAAAACATTGGATGAACTCTCTTTAGAGGAACTTCAAGTTCTCTCTCCTTTGTTTGATCAAGATTTCTATCAAGCCATTGACTTAATGACTTGTGTCAATCAAAGAAAAGTCTACGGTGGGCCTGCTTCAGAGAGCGTTCAAAACCAAATTGAATTGGCTAAAGAATTTATCTCCAAACATAAATAAAGAGGTCCAAAGCTTCTTTTAGCTTTTGGTCAGCTCAAAAAGGCTGCCTAATCTTAGGCGGCCTTTCCTTATTGGCCTCCCTCTAGGTAAGGAAAAAAGATAACCCTAACATATGAAAAAAGTATATATTGATGGACAGGCTGGGACGACTGGCCTACAAATACACCAACGTCTTCGGGATCGTGACGATATACTCGTGCTTGAAATTGATCCCGACAAGCGCAAAGATCCACAAGCGCGTAAAGCTTTGATGCAAGAAGCTGATCTGGTCTTTTTATGTTTGCCCGATGTGGCTGCCAAAGAGGCGATGGAATGGTTAAAAGATATGGATACCAAAGTCATTGATGCCAGTACAGCTCATCGCACCCATCCAGATTGGACCTATGGTTTTGCAGAACTCGATGCCAATCAAAAGACGGCCATTCAAAAGGCAAAATGGGTGTCCAATCCAGGATGTCATGCTTCAGGCTTTATCGCTTTAGTGGCCCCGCTTATCCAACATGGTCTTTTACCTAAAGATACCAAACTCACTGCTTTTTCTTTAACTGGCTACAGCGGAGGAGGAAAAGCGATGATTCAAGATTACGAAACCTCTAAAACACCTGAAATGGATAGCCCCAAACCTTATTCTTTAGGCTTAAGTCATAAACACTTGCCGGAAATGAAAGCCATTTGTGGTTTAGAGAAAACTCCAATTTTTGTCCCCATTGTTGATGACTACAAACAAGGAATGTTGGTTCAAGTGCTTTTGGATCCCGAGGTCTTAATCCAAAAAGGACTCGATGCCAAAGGACTCGATGCGCTTTATCAAGAGCACTATGCCAATACTCCTATTGAAGTCTTAACGGGACAATCGGCGCTTTTTTCTAATACTTTAGCAGGCTTGGATAAAATGGAGCTTTTTGTCAATGGCAACGAGAATGGTTTGGTATTAAGTGCCCGCTTTGATAATCTCGGAAAAGGGGCGAGTGGCGCAGCAGTGCAAAATATGAATTTGATGCTTGGTTTAGAAGAAACCAAGGGCTTGCATTTTTAGTTTTGAAAAAATAGCGAAAAAATGTTGACAATACCGCTCAATAAGCCCAATTTCAAAACGGTTAAAACCATTTAAAAACCTTTAAACGCGTTTCTATTCGTTGAAACGTTCGAATAACAGTGCAGAAAGGAAATAGGCTGATGAAAGAAGTCCAATCGGGGATCACGGCTGCCCAAGGTTTTTTAACGGGGGCGGTTCATTGCGGCATTCGCAATAATCCCAATAAAAAAGAGCTGGCTTTGATTTATTCCACTACACCCTGTACGGCTGCAGCGGTGTATACCTCCAATCAAGTCAAAGCCGCTCCCTTATATCTCAATATGAAGCACTTGGCCAATGGCAAAGCCCAAGCCATTTCAATCAATTCAGGTAATGCCAATGCTTGTGCAATCAACGATGCGCAAAATGCGCTTAAACAAGCCCAAGTGGCGGCCGAGAAATTTGGCCTAGCTATAGAAGATGTACTTGTTGCTTCTACTGGTGTTATTGGGGTGGAATTACCCATTGATAAAGTAGAAAAGGGAACTCAAGAAATCGTGCTCGGTACCAATTCTCAAGATACCGCGGCTGCGATTATGACGACTGATACTAAGATCAAAGAAGTAGCAGTCGAATTTGAACTGGATGGCAAACTCGTCCATATGGGAGGGATTGCTAAGGGATCTGGCATGATTCATCCCAATATGGGGACAATGTTATGCTTCATTACCACCGATGCCAGTATTGAATCCTCAATATTGAATGTCATGCTGAAAAAAGCAGTGAAAAAAACGTTCAATCGCATCAGCGTCGATGGCGATACGTCGACCAATGATATGTGCATCGTTTTAGCTAATGGATTGGCTAAAAATCCAATCATCACTACAGAGAATGAAACTTTTTATGATGCTCTTTTATATGTGATGCAAAAACTGGCCATTGCGATCGCCAGCGATGGAGAAGGCGCCAGTCGTCTTATTACCGTAACCATGGAAGGAGCCAAAAGTGAAGAACAAGCGGAAACTCTAGCCATGAGTGTCGCTTCAAGTTCTCTTTTAAAAGCCGCTGTATTTGGCCAAGATGCCAACTGGGGACGAGTGCTTTGTGCTATGGGCTATGCTAAAGCTGTCTTCGATCCAAATAAAGTGGATATTTATTTTGCTTCGAAAAATGGAAAAATCTTAGTTTGTCAAGATGGCAAAGGCATTGCCTTTGATGAAGAGCAAGCGGCTAAAATTTTAGCTCCTGACGCTATTGAGATTCTTGCCGATTTGCATGAGGGAAATCAAAAAGCCACTTGTTGGGGATGTGATTTAACCTATGACTATGTGCGGATCAATGGAGATTACCGAACATGAGTTTGCATCCTAAAAAAAGAGCCGCTGTTTTAGCGGAAGCCTTACCTTATTTAAAGGAATACAATGGGGAAATCGTCGTAGTGAAATACGGTGGAAATGCCATGATCGATGAGGAATTAAAAAAAGCCGTGATTGAAGACGTATTGATGCTTCATTTGGTCGGCATTCATGTCGTCCTCGTTCATGGGGGTGGACCGGACATCAACGAGATGCTCAAAAGAACAGGGGTTCAATCTCACTTTGTCAATGGCTTACGCTATACCGATGAAGACACGATGGAGATTGTGCAAATGGTTCTTTGTGGCAAAGTCAACAAAGATCTCGTGGCGAAGCTCGATGGCAAAGGCATTGGCCTAAGCGGAATGGATGGCAATTTATTCCAGGCTGTGGGTTTACAAGATGGAAAGTACAACTATGGCTATGTCGGAGACATCAAAAAGGTCAATAGTGCTTTGGTCAAAGATGTGATTGAAAAAGGTTACATTCCAGTTATTTCCTCTGTGGCGAGCGGTTTAAATGATTTTCATGCCTATAACGTCAATGCGGATACTGCTGCCAGCAAACTGGCAGGGGCTTTGCACGCCAAAAAACTTATTTTGCTTACTGACATTGCAGGTTTGTTGTCCGATCCTGATGATCCTGAAAGTGTCATTTCGTCCATTCGTGTTTCCCAAATTCCCGCTTTAACCAATACTGGGGTAATTTCTGGAGGGATGATTCCTAAAGTGGAATGTTGTGTCGAAGCGGTTCGGCAAGGGGTTCCCCATGCAAGCATCATCGACGGCCGCATTCCCCATTCGATCTTGATTGAACTGCTTACAAACGCTGGCATTGGTACGATGTTCAGCCAGGAGGAAATTTAAATGGATTTTGAAACACTCAAGGCGCTTGAACACGATAACGTGATGCAGACGTATGGCCGCTTTGATCTCGCTTTAGATCATGGACAAGGCTGCACTTTATATGATGTAGAGGGAAAGGCCTATCTTGATTTGGCCTCGGGAATCGGTGTCAATGCGCTTGGTCATAATGATCCCGATTTGGTTGAGGCTATTTCCAATCAAGCCGCTAAACTCATGCAAGCGAGTAATCTTTATTACACCGAACCCATGATTTTAGCCGCTCAAAAACTCAATACGCTTTCTGGCTTGGATAAAGTCTTCTTTGCTAATTCAGGAGCGGAAGCCAATGAAGGAATCATCAAAATTGCGCGTAAGTACTCTTGGGATAAATACCACGATCCAAATCGCATGGTGATCTTAACCTTAAAACACTCCTTTCATGGGCGAACCATTGCCACGTTAGAAGCCACTGGCCAGGATAAATTTCATCAAAACTTCTTTCCCTTTACTCAAGGATTTGACTATGTAGAAGCGAATAATATTGAAGATTTAAAAAAGGCTTTTGAAAATCCCAATATCTGTGGACTCATGATGGAGTTGATCCAAGGAGAAAGTGGAGTGCGCCCATTAGAGCCTGAATTTGTAAAGGAAGCGGTAAAGCTTTGTGCCCAACACGATGTTTTGCTTATGATTGATGAAGTACAAACGGGTATTGGGCGGACTGGAAAGTTTTTTGCTTACCAAAACTATAATCTTTCCCCTGATCTGGTTTCCTGTGCTAAAGGACTTGGGGGCGGAATTCCTATTGGCGCAGTATTGGCCAATGAAAAGACTAGCCAAACGCTTCAAGCAGGAGATCATGGAACGACTTTTGGGGGAAATCCTCTTGCTACGGCTGCGGCCAATGTGGTCTTGGATAAAGTAGGTCAGGAAGCCTTCTTAAATGAAGTGCAGGCCAAAGGAAACTATTTTCTCCATGGGCTAAAGTCAATTGAGTCTGATAAAATTCTCGAGGTGCGGGGACTTGGTCTCATGATTGGCGTAGAAGTCGGCCCAGAACGCATTGGAGACTATTTAAAGGCCCTTCAAGACCGGGGCGTTCTTGCCATTAAAGCGGGTGTGGGGACCATTCGTCTGCTTCCCCCTTTGGTGTTAACCTATCCGGAAATGGATCAGGCCGTAGCGGCCTTTAAGGAGGTTTTGGCATGAAACATTTGTTAAAATTGCAGGATTTATCGGCTGAAGAAATTACACGGATCTTAGATCTTGCTGATCAATTGAAATATGAAAAGAAGCATGGTATCGAGCATCCCCATTTAAAAGGCAAAGCTGTTGGACTCATTTTTCAAAAGTCTTCTACTCGGACTCGAGTTTCCTTTGAAACAGGTGTCCATCAACTCGGCGGTCAACCTCTTTTCTTATCTTCAAGCGATCTTCAAATCGGTCGTGGAGAACCCGTTCAAGATACGGCACGGGTGCTTTCTCGCTATCTGGATGCCATTATGATTCGGACCTATGGCCAAGATGAAGTAGAAGATTTGGCGAAATATGGAAGTATTCCCATCATCAATGGATTAACTGACTATTGTCATCCTTGCCAAGTCTTAGCCGACTTAATGACCATTCGCGAAAAGTTTGGCAAACTTGAAGGGTTAAAAATGGTCTACATTGGCGATGGCAACAATATGGCCAATTCCTTGATCGTGGGCGGTTTGAAAATGGGAATGGATGTAGCCGTAGCCACTCCAGCTGATTACAAACCCGATCCTACTATTATGGAATTTGCGGCTGCTTATCCCAATCATTTTCTTTGGACTACTGATCCCAAAGAAGCCATTCAAGACGCTGACGTTGTCTTTACCGACACATGGGCTTCGATGGGCATGGAGGATGAAAAAGAAGTCCGCCTCAAGCTTTTTGCTCCTTATCAAATTAATGATGAACTTTTATCCCTAGCCAAAGAAGGGGTCATGGTCCAACACTGCCTTCCTGCCTATCGTGGCCAAGAAATTACCGAAAAAGTCTTTGAAGAGCATGCCGATGAAATCTTTGAAGAAGCAGAAAACCGTCTCCATGCGCAAAAAGCAGTGATGGTGTTGTTGTTGAAAGACCCCCAAGAATAACAAAAAAGCCCTCTCTTTACTCGAAAGAGAGAGCTTTTTTGTTTAAAACCATTCCTCTTCTTCAAGAAATTCAAAATGTGGAGCAGAACTTTCTTCGAGAGGAGGGTTTTTTTCATTTTCTGGAACTTCAACACTATTTCCGATCGCTTCATTAAAGATTCGCCAAACTATTTCATTTACGCGACCTGCATCTTGATCGCATTGACCGGTATGACTTAAAACGACAATTCGATAAGGAACACCGATTTTAGAAAAACCAGCCGCATTGGTCACTCCATCTACTTGACCATACTTTTGCGCCATTGTTCCATTGGGAATATGGGCATTGAGGTATTCATCGTTTTGGGCTTGACTTAAAGAAGAAATGATGAGGCCATAGCGTTTTGGATTGTCTTGGACTAGGCGCAGTTCATCGAGCACTTGCTTGGCACTACAAACATTGTCGAGAGGTTCCTGAGGTTTCGCTGCGTAGGAAGAGTATTGTTGTTCCACGTTCGCAAACTCTTCCCAGCCCCCTAAATGGTTATACAAAATAGCCGCCGCAATGTTATCAGAATTGGCTAGAGAGGATTCCAACAACTCTTGAAGGGGGATTTGAGCCCCAATTCCATAGGCTTCTCCAATTGGATTCCAGCCTTCATTTCGAATGGAATCTTCTGTATATTCTAAAGAGCTCGCTAAGTTAAGATTTTTGGAGTCCACTTGATCACAAAAATACATGGCTAATGGCAATTTATAAAGACTTGCGGCTTCAAATGTCTTTTCGCCATTCCAAATGTAGCTTATGGAACCATCTTCGCTTTCAATCGCAATCGCAATGTCCTCTTTATTGTTCAATTGATTGAGGTATTGGGAGATTTCGTGTTCTAAACGGGTGCGTACAGACACCACATCAGGGAAGATTGAAGTGTGGTCTTGAAGAGGAGCGATTTCGGCCCCTAACATCGGAGGGTGAATAAAGTGATCAAGAGCAATCATCCCTAAACTCAAGAGGCTTGTCGTAAGTCCGATGCAAAGACAGGTCAAAAAGGTTTTTAACCCTTTGAAGTGAACAAATGAAGACAAAACCATCGCTTCCTTTCTACCTATTTTTTCTATCGCATTTTGTCTGCTTTTCCTATCTTCAGAGTGCAATTTTAAAAGGTCATTTTTAAGAGATTAAAGAGAAAAGGGCTAAAGCGTCCTTTCGCTTTAGGCTTCTTTTAAGGCTTAAAAAGCCTAAAAAAAGAATTTAAAAGAATAAAGCAAATCTTTTTATTAAGATTATAAGTCGACTTAAAGAAAGACAAGCTACAATCTTATAGAGAAAAAGAGTTTTTTTATTTTGAAAACGATTTTTCGTTTCTACTCAAACAAAGGGGATATCCATGAGCTTACGAACTGATATTTTAACTTGGTCAAAAGGGGATTTATTGGAAACCTATTGGAAGGTATTTTTTTGGCGTCAAGAGGGGAAAGCAGGATTAAAAAACGATTTTTTGACCATTTATCTCAACCGCACTGCGCGAAAACACGGAGGCTATATTGGAAAAACAGCTTACTTTGCTTCTCGTCCACGACTTCCACACGGACTTCATGGCATTTATATTTCGCGCTATGCCAAAATTGGTAAAGAATGTTGGATTTATCAAAATGTCACCATCGGAGAAGTCCATGGAAAAGCTCCAACCATTGGAGATCATTGTTTAATTGGGGCCAATGCAGTATTGGTGGGTCCGATTCATATTGGAAATCACGTTAAAATTGGGGCTGGGGCCGTAGTGCGGGAAGATATTCCAGATGGAGCTACCGTAATTGCAGGAAGTCCAATGATTTCCATTCATCAAAAAGTTCAAGAGATGGATAAAGAGTCCTAAAGCGATTTTCCTTATCCTTTCATTTTAAACAGGAGAAAAAAGCGGTATAGAAAAATGGTTTTCTACGCTTCTTAATTTAGCTGTATCGGGAACGAAGGAAAGTAATGAAAGAAAAAAGAAAAGGGAAAGGGATTGAATGATGATGCCATTATCGGAATTAACCAAAGGTTATTACTCCACTAAAGAAGTATCTCGAATGTTGAATTTAAAAGATAGCTTACTTTTGGTGTTAAAGGTATAATTGAATTTTTTCGCTTTCCTGGAGGGGATTATGCGATTCCTAAATCACAAGTCATTGTCTTTTGAAAGACCGTAGTTTAGGAGCCGAAGAAAAGATTTAGGCTCGAATTTTCTTCCAAAGATTGCTTTTCGGAGTTTAGGTTGGTTAAAGGCTTATTTTGATCTATGTGGAGCGCAGTAAACGAAAAAAATCCCCAAACGGATGGAGTTCATCACCTCTTCAAAGTTATAAATGCGCTATGTAAGTAACTCAATGGAATTACGGCCCAACAAAAAGAAACTTTGCCTCAACAAGTTGAAGTCATTCCAATTTTACAAGAGGAAGAACTTTCCCTATCGTCTCCTGCCAAAAATCACGTTATTTTGAAAAAAAGGCTGAAGGGCTCTAGAGAAGCTTCAGCCTTTTTTAATGCGAAAAAAAGTGAAAGAAAAGCCAACTGGCCAATTCACTTACTAAGAGCACCAAAAAGGGGAAGTTCAAAACCAATAGCCAACGAATTTGACGTTTTCGGGTCATAGAAAGATAGGCAGCAAATTCACGCAGAAAAGCATTAAGTGAAAAGTACCATGTCGCTCTAGCACCATACCCTTTAGCGGGAATCGCTAATTCTCGACTTAATATTAAGGCTCGAAAAATATGATAACGATTGGATACGATGGCTGTTTTTCCTCCAGGAACTTGGAACAAATCGTAAGAGTATAAGAGATTTTCATAGGTATTGCGCGAATTTTCCTCGGAAATAGTGCGCGAAGGATCGGCCCCATGCTCCAACGCCCAGCGCTTCATGGCTCGTCCTTCTGGAATATCTTCTCCAGGACCTTGGCCACCGGAAAGGATCAAGATGGCTTTTGGATTTTTCTTTTGAAGGGTGATCCCCTTTTGAATGCGGTGTTGTAAAAGTGGTGGAACCCGCTCTCCGAAGATTCCAGAGCCTAAGACTACAATTTGGTCAAAATGTTTGTGTTTGCCAAAATGCAATAAATTAAGCCACGAAGAAAGCGCAAAGACAGCTAACTGCATCGATAAAAAACCAACTCCAATGGTTAAAATGGCATAACACCAACTTAAAATATGATTTTGGGTGATTTCATCCAAAATTGGCATCACCAAAAGGTCAAAAAGTACCACAAAGGAAAATCCAAGGGAAAGGCAATTCGTAATAGAAAATCCTTCTCGACGAATGAGACGAACGCCTTCAATAAAAAAGAAGCCAGAAAGGGCAAAAGGAAAAGCCAATAAGGCCACCACCACCATCCCAAAAGCGAGAAGCAACCCATTGTATAGCCAAGGAATGGCGACAATTCTATCGGCATAATAGCCTAAGGTTAATCCAAACGTAATGGCTGCTCCCACCAAAAAAGAGAGAGCCGATAGCCCACTCCACAACGAACGCGGTTGAAACCACATGACACTGATAAAAAATGTCAAAGTTAAAAGCAAAGGCGCGCTGATCAGAAGAAAAAATTCAGGTTGCGTCGCCAAAAACCTCACCTTCTTTCTCCACCTCCTAGAAATTTTAAAGTTCTCATCCCACTTTGTCTTAATTTTCTAAATCTTTTCTCTTTTCTTGCGAAGATTTACCAAAAATTCGAGAATATCATCCTCTGTTAAAAAATGATGGGATTTTTTTGGTCTTAATCTTAAAACTTCTTTTCCAAGATTAAAAGTTTTATTTCAATGATGATGGAAAGAATTTCATATCTGTTATTAGTGTTTAATCTGTTTAATTTATTTTAAAGTGATATATACTGTTTATGGAGGATGGAAAATGCTTTTAAAAATCTCGACCACGTCGATGACACCGATTTATGAACAAATCGCAGATCAAATTCGCAAACAAATTGCCGACGGAACTTTAAGACCAAATATGGTTTTACCCTCAGTACGAAGTTGTGCGAAGGACTATCACATTTCAGCTTTAACCGTTAAGAAAGCTTACGATTTGCTCGAATCGGAAGGGTATGTTCAAACCGTACATGGAAAGGGAACCTATGTTTCTCAAATTTCGGCCTCGCTTGCCCAAGAAGAGATCTTACGTCAAATTGAAAAGATCTTTGAGCAAGCCATTTCAAAAGCCAAATTCATAAATATGAGTAAGGAAGAAATTTTAGAACTTGTCACCTTACTTTTGGAGGAGAGCAATGATTCAAATTGATCAAATAAAAAAACGATATGGAGATTTCCAACTCGATCTAGACTCCATTCAATTTCCCGAAAATCAAATTACAGGTCTTGTGGGAACCAATGGATCGGGGAAGACCACAACTTTTAAATTATTAAGTGGATTGATTAAGCCGGATAGTGGATACATTTCAATCAATGGCCAAAAGATAGATTCCCTTTCCATCGCTTCAAAACAAGAACTAGGAGTGGTATTGGCTGATAGTGGTTTTCTCAGTCTACTCAATGGAAAAGATATAGAAAAAATTCTAAACGCTTTTTATCCAAGTTTTGAGGCTACCCTTTATACCCAGTACATGAATCAATTGCATTTACCCATGGATAAACCGCTTTCTTCCTTTTCAACGGGGATGCAGGTGAGAATAAAGCTGGTGGTAGCTTTAGCCCATCAACCTAAAATTTTAATTTTAGATGAGCCCACGGCCGGCATGGATATCTTAGCTCGTCATGAAGTGCATAAATTGCTCCAAGAGTATATGAATGTTCCAGGACGGACCATTTTAATCAGTTCTCATATTGCCTCTGATTTAGAAGCCCTTTGTGATGATTTTTGGATGATTCATGAGGGAAAAATGCGTCTACATGAAACCGTGGATGCTTTACAAAGCGATTATGGAATTGTAACACTTTCGTCTAAAGAGTGGGAAACCTTCGATCGTTCGGCGGCCATCGCTTATATGGCTTATTGTGAAGGGTATCAAGTTTTGGTTAAAGATCGGCACTTTTACCAAGAAAACAATCCTGATTTGATCCTCAGCAAAGGGAATTTAGATGATTTAATTTTGATTTTGGAAAAAGGAGAATTATTATGAAAGGTTTATTCCTTCAAGATTATATGATCTTTAAAAAACAAACTCTTTTATGGATCGTTTTAATCGTTCTCACTCTCTTGTATACATTTTTAGAAATGCCTTATTTTATGATCGGCTTTGGTACTTTGTATTTGGCTATGTTTGCAATTAAAACGGTCCTTCTTGAACTCGAGAAACACACCGCTCCATTTTTCTTCACCCTTCCTTTTACGAATTTTCAATTTGTGGGGGAAAAATATCTAGTGGTTATACTTTTCCCAGTTTTCTTTGGGTTAATCTTAAGTTTTTTAAGCATCGCTCTAGGCCAATTAAGCTTAAAAGAGGGAATATGGTCGTTAGCCATGGCTGGGGTCAGTGTCTTGTTAATGAGCAGTGTCATGATCCCCTTAACCATTCGTTTTCAGGATAAAGCCGTTTTCATTTCGATGGCGATTATGGCAGCCTTCTTTTTAGCTCTCACTTTTATGCAAGACTCTATAAATTTAAGTGATTTGGCTTTTTTTAAAGACCATCTTCTTTGGTTTGAAATCGGTATTCCCATTGGTTTATTCTTCGTGCTGATTTTTTCGATGGTCTTAAGTTTAAAATGGTTGAAGGAAAAAGAATTTTAATCCTTAAAACGCGAAGCTCTAGAATCTCTAGACTTCGCATTTTTAATTTTTGCTAGCGTTCAAAGTCACTTTTAAAACGGATTTCTTCATAATGAAAAGAAAGAATGGAGGATTCAATATGTCTTTAACAGGAAAAGTCGCACTTGTAACGGCTTCAACCCGTGGAATTGGATTAGCGATTGTCGAGCGTTTAGCCAAAGAGGGAGCGATTGTCTACATGGCTGCAAGACGTACGGCCTACGCCGATGAAATTGCCGCTCAGCTTAATAATCAAGGTTGTCAGGTCGCTTCGGTGTATTTTGATGCCTACGATGGAAATTGTTACCAAACGATGATCGATACCGTCGTACAAAAAGAAGGAAAAATTGACATTCTTGTCAACAACTTTGGAACAAGCGATACGGCCAAAGATTTGACCATCGCCAACACGAGCTACGAAACCTTTCAATCCATCGTCA
>CAYTMK010000035.1:0-19005 GCA_964438885.1 uncultured Erysipelotrichaceae bacterium
AAAGGGAATTACTTACACCATTCAAGGAACGGTTGAACTTTTAAGAACTTGGTAACATCCAAAGAGTTTAAATTATTTCGGAAAAGAGAAATCTCGAAGTAAGATCTCAAAAGCTGTGTATATTTTCATTTTTAAAATTAATTGCTAAAAAGCCCACTTTTAGGGCTTTTTTTTCTTAAATCTTTTTCAATGGTTACTAAAAACCTCTTTCTAATAAGGTAAAAATATTTAAAGAAAATGTTCGAATATATTTAACAAATGACTATTCATTTTATAAAAAAGAGTTATGATAGGGCTATCAAAAGAAAGGAGTAGCTATAAATGAAGCAGGATCTTAAATTTCCTGAGGGCTTTTGGTGGGGCGCAGCGAGCAGTGGTCCACAAACAGAAGGTTGGTATGGAAAGCGACATGAAAATGTAATGGATCTCTGGTATCGAAAAGCTCGTAATGATTTTTTTGATGGTGTTGGACCAGATGTAGCGAGCGATTTTTATCACCACTATCCAGAAGATTTTCAATTGATGAAGGAAATTGGTCTTAATTCTTTTCGAACTTCCATTCAATGGAGTCGTCTCATCAAGGATCTAGAAACAGGCGAACCAGATCCAGATGGTGTGGCATTTTATAAAAATTTGATTGCTGAAGCTAAAAAAAATGGAATTGAATTGATACTGAATCTTCATCATTTTGATTTGCCTGCCGAACTGCTGGAAAAATATGGCGGTTGGGAAAATAAACATGTCGTTGATCTCTACGAAAAATTTGCTCGAACAGCCTTTGAACTTTTCGGAGACGATGTTTCGTATTGGACGACTTTTAATGAGCCTATGGTGATTCCAGAAGCAGGCTATCTTTATGGTTTCCATTACCCTAAATACGTGGGAAAAGGAAAAGAGGCATTGCAAGTGATGTACAACATCAATCTTGCCAGCGCCAAAGCGATTAAAGCCTATAAAGAGATGGGAAAAACAGGGGAGATTGGGATCATATTGAACCTCACTCCCACCTATCCTCGTTCTGAAGACGAAGCTGATGTAAAGGCAGCTCATTTTGCCGATCTCTTCTTCAATCGCAGTTTCCTCGATCCAGCCGTAAAAGGACACTTTCCCCAAGAGCTTGTAGAGATCATCACGAAAGATGGAGTGCGCTGGCAGGATACTCCTGAAGAATTGGAACTGATTGCCAATTCTCCTGTGGACTTTTTAGGAGTGAATTATTACCATCCCAAGCGAGCCAAAAAGTGTGAGAATGGGAATAAATACTCCGATTGGATGCCAGATCGCTATTTTGAAGAATACGAATGGCCTGAAGCGCGCATCAATCCTTATCGTGGCTGGGAAATTTATCCTGAAGCGATGTATGATATTGCGAAAACGGTTCAAAACCAATATGGAAATATTAAGTGGTTTGTTTCCGAAAATGGTATGGGCGTAGAAGGCGAAGAAAAATATAAAAACGCCGATGGATCCATCGACGACGACTATCGCATTGATTTTTACAAAGAGCATTTGGCTAAGTTGCATCAAGCCATACAAGAAGGAAGCAATTGTTTTGGCTATCATCCTTGGACAGCCTTCGATTGCTGGAGCTGGAACAATGCTTATAAAAATCGATATGGATTTATCGGAATTGATCTGAATGATCAGACTCGCACCATTAAAAAATCTGGGCATTGGTTTAAAACTGTAAGCGATATGAACACAGTAAGTCTTGAAACAAACGAATAACTGTATTTACCCAATTCAAAAGGTATGAGCAGGATGAATCGTCATCCTAAGGAAAAGAAAATTTATGGAACAGGCTCAACAAAACGGTTTCATTCAAAAGTTTGCAGATTTTGCAGCTAAATTTGGAAACCTTCTGTATTTACGAACCTTGCGCGATGCCTTTGCCACGATTATGCCTTTATATATATTGGCTGGTATCGCAGTGCTATTAAACAACACTGTATTTACGTGGATCTTTTCGGGAGACACATTAGCTAATGTTCAATATTGGGGCAATGCACTCGTAAATGGCACTCTAAATATTTCAGGTCTTCTGATCGCCGCCACGATTGGCTATAGCCTTTCGGTCAATCGTGATTTTGATAACCCCTTATCCACCGCTATTGTAGCGATGGCTGGAGTTGTGGTGATGATGCCTATGCAAGTAGAGCTCACCTCAGTAGCTGAAACACCAGTAGCTGATATTTTTAGTGGTGTTTTGACCTATAACAATTTGGGAACTGGTGGGATGTTTGGAGGTATTTTAATCGGTCTTGCGATTTCGGAACTTTATATCAAACTTTCCCGTGTTAAAGCTCTTCAAATTAACTTAGGAAATCAAGTTCCACCTGCAGTGGGAAAATCCTTTAACGTTTTGATTCCCGTGATGCTCGCCTTGGCTATTTTTGCCATTTTAGCTACTTTGTTAGGCATGTGTGGAACAGATTTAATTACACTCATCAAAGACTTTATTCAAACTCCACTCAAAAGCGTTGGAACAAGTCTTTGGGGCACGATTATTTTATACACTTTAGGCAACTTGTTATGGCTTTTTGGAATTCATCAATCTGTTATCTACTCGTCTATTTTGGAACCTCTTCTCATCATCAACATCCAAGAAAATATTGCTGCCTATGCGGCTCATGAAGCGATTCCTAATGTGATCAACGTTTCCCAAGTCACCTCCTTTGGCTTAATTGGAGGATCGGGATGCACCTTATGTTTATTGATTGCAACCTTTATCGTAGGGCGCAACGCCGCTACTCGAAACGTAGCTAACTTGTCCATCGTTCCTGGAATTTTCAACATCAACGAACCTGTTCTCTTTGGATATCCCATCGTCTATAACATAGCAATGGCGATTCCTTTCTTGGTGGTTCCTATTCTAGGAATTGTTGTTTCGTATTTTGCCACGGCCATTGGATTTATGAATCCATGTGTAACACTTGTCCCTTGGACCACGCCTGTCTTACTCTCTGGATTTTTGGCTACTGGAGGAGATTGGAGAGCCATTGTGGTTCAAGCCATCGTATTGGCTTTAGGCATTTTAATTTATTTGCCCTTTGTTAAGATCAACGACAGAGTCATGGAACGTCAAGCCGCTTTAGCCAGTGCTCAAGAGGATGAGGACGATGACGTATTCGATATTGATTAGAAAAAGACAAACAGAAAAGGAGAGCTTTTATGAAAAATATTCTTCTTGTCTGCAATGCAGGCATGTCTACTTCTATTTTGGTACGCAATATGCAACAAGCAGCTCAAGAACTTGGAGTGGATGCTAAAATTGTTGCGAAATCGCTCACGGAAGCTAAAAAAGAAGGAATGGATGGGGCCGATGTCATTCTTCTTGGCCCACAAGTAGCCTATGAATTAGCTAATGTGAAAGCGGTAGCCAAAGATATTCCCGCTGCTGTTATTGATATGAAAGAATATGGCGCTATGGATGGCAAAAAAGTACTTAAAAGTGCTTATCGCGTAATGAAAGCGGCTCAAAAAAAATAAGCAATTCAAAAATCTCAAGAACTCAAAAAATCTTAAAAATTAATTCTCTCACTCATTTAAGGCAAAGGCTTGTTTCGAATCTACTTCGAAGCTAGCCTTTTTTTTTGATTTATGCTACTAAAGAAAGGATCTGTACCTCTAGAATGATCTTCTGATAAAGAAGGACAAAAATTCATGAAAACTAAATATAAAGCCATTTATGAGGATATGCGCAATCGAATTGAAAGTGGTGAATATCAGGTAGGAGACTTAATTCCTGATGAAATTACGATGGGTCGCCGTTTCAATTGCTCTAGAATGACCGTAAAAAAAGCCTATGATATTTTGGTCAATGAGGGCTATATTTATCGTCGCCAAGGACAAGGAAGTTTTGTTTTACCTCATTCCTTACAAAATAAGAAAAAAATTGAAATTCAAGAGCGGAATTTGACTGGATTTTCGGCTGGAACTCAAGGAGAAGGCCAATCCAAAATTCTTCGTTTTCAATTGATTTTTGCCACTGAAGAAATTGCCCATCATCTTAACATTCGTCCTAACGATCCAGTTTACGATATTTTAAGAGTTCGCCTTTTAAACGATCGCCCTTATGTAATTGAACAAACGTATATGCCTCCAACAGTAGTTCCAGGATTGACTCAAGAAATTTTGCAAGGATCGATCTACGAGTATATTGAAAATACTTTAGGGTTACGAATTGGAGCCGCTCAAAAAACCACTTGGGCCGATATTTCTAATGAGATGGACCATCAAGAACTCTGGCTAAAAGAAATCGAACCGGTTCTAGTGATTGAACAAGTGGCTTTTCTCGACAATGCCATCCCTTTTGAATATTCTGTTTCCCGTCATCACTATGATCTCTTTCGCTTTTCAGTCTATTCGCTACGTCATTAAATGCAAAAGATTTCGTATTTATGAGCTAGAAAGTCTTAAAAGATCTAAAGCAGACTATAGAATCGATGTCTTTATTTTTAGACTTTTTCTCTCTATTTAGGTCGAAACTTTAAATAAAAGTAGAGACCTTTTTTTATAAAAGGTCTTCTCCTATTGAATCGTGTGGGAAACATGCTTTTCGTAGGGAGAAGTGGGAGGAGGAAGAGCTTACTTTTGAAGTATTTTGGGGATGGGGTAAAATAAATTTATATGCCTTCGATTTTTTATAGTATAAAATTCTTGTTTTAAAGAATTTTATACTTAATTTTTATTGTTGAAATCCTAAATAAAGGGAGTATTTGTTCTTTAATTATGTACTTATTGAGAATTGAGTATTTTATGAAATGTGATTCGGCTTAAAATGGCCAATTCTGTACCATCAGAGCCTAAAAGCAAGAAAATGCTTACAACTAAGTGAGGTGGCCAAGTAGTTCTCTTCTAAGACCGTCCAGAGAGGATACCATGGCAAAACACAAGAAGTCGAAGTTCCGTAGATCAAAGAAGAATTCTGAAAAAACCTATAAGAAATGCATCAAACAGTTCTCTATTCCCATTGAAGAAGAACTCTTTGACTATCTTGTTCATGAGGTTCAAGCATATCAGCCCTGTCGCAACTATATCTATTTCAGATAGAGCGGCATTGACTCCTTACTTTTTCTAAATCACCATCGTACTCTGATCCATGATTCTTTAATGCGAACAGATAAAGAAAGAATCCAGGCAGGACCTGTCCGAAAAGAAGTCGACCTTACAAAGAGGCCGTTACCGGCATCAAGGCGGAATGGTCTAACACCAAAAACAGAGGCCGAGATGTTACCCGTAACCACGTTCAGTGAGGATGAAAAGCATTTCTGCTACTGGGTTTTATGTAATGATCGACAGATCTACCATGTCCTCAAGCGTCACCGGCTTTCGTATCCAGATTCGATCGAGAATTTGGATATTAACCGACGTAATCTTCTTAACCGAATTTGCAGATGGTTTCGCAATAAAAAAAAGGAAAAATTCCATATTCCTTCAATCAGACCAGCTATCAGGTGGACTCTGGACTGTACCAATACCGAAAAGATCAGTTGGGAAACTATATTGATCTTTCCCTCTGGGCTAGAAAAGGAGAAAGAATCCAGTCTGCCTATTCCAAAAGTTTATTCAGGCACTCTCTGTATCCTTCTTCATCCTGAAAACAGAATTATTGAAATCCATGCTTTGATTAAGGCTAAAGCGAAAAAGCAGTCAAAGAAAGAAAACTGTTTTTATCCAGATAGAAGGAGTCGACAAAGGGATAACAGAGAGGCTTCATCTTTCTAATGGCCACATTTATGGAAAAGGGATTGGAAAGCTGATTACCGAAGAATCAGACCGTATTAAGGAAAAATGGCAGAATCGCCATCCGTATGAAGCCAAAGCTAGACTTCTGAAAGAAGAGAGCAAAACAGCGCCTTAAATCAAAGCATCTAGGAAGAAAAGAATATGAAAAAAGCTGCAGGAGGTTCGAGGAACTTTGAAAACCTTTATCAATCGAAAGATTCGCTCTATATTTGAGAAGGAAAGCTTGAAAGAGCTTGAGTTGGAAGATCTGATATGGGTGTCGGAAGGGATGAAGAAATCGAAGAATATAAACCGCAGGCTTCATCCCTGGACAAAGGGATAGGGACAGGAAAGACTGGAATATTAGGCCGAAATCTATGGAGTAAAGATTACAATGATCAATCCTACCTATACCTCGAAAATCTGTCCTCATTGCGGTAGCTTCGGAGAAAGAAAGGAAAAGAAATTCACCTGTGAGCCATAGGGAAGCATGGATACCGACGGTAATGCGGCCCATAACATTAAAGAGCGGAAAAGCGATTCCCTCATTACATTGCATACGAAAAAAAGAAAAGGTTAGGAATATTCTAGAAAGGCGATACTGTAAGAAAAGAAATCAGACGCTCTATGCTTCCCTTGCTCCATATTTCTTTGGAGCATAACTTGTAATACAAGGTTGAAAACATCTACTTATCGGCTCAAAGAGCGGATGGAAAGATAAAGTATTGTTAGGGGAACGGACAGGCCAAGCCTGTCATGATCATCTAAACCAAGCAGAAGTCTTAGCTTTACTGTGGAAGATGTCTTAACACTGCACGAGAGACTAAAGCGCTGAGGATACAGAACGCATCTGTTGCAAAAGCGAAGGCATGTTCAGGAGTCAGCGGCCGAATACAAACAGCCGTTGGAAGTGGGTGCGACCCGCCACCGGTTCCGGATGTGTCACGCTTTTAGAGGTGGCTCAATAGAAGTACAAAATGGAGACATATTTCGATATTTTATGAACTAGGAACATACTGCCATTTCTCCACTATCTGAAGAAAATCTTCTCTATTTTCTATGATGGTGCTTTCGCTTTTGGATAGCTTCGTTTTCCCAGTTTGGCTCTATCTTGAGCAATTTTTTGGCATACTTCTCATTGCATCAAAGTTATATACTTTACTTTGGTTGAGTAAAACAGCAATTGATTGGAGCCGCATCAGTAGAAAGGAGGACTTAGGGATTCTATTCCAGAGAAACCCGAAATTTTATGAATCGTACCGCCAAATGTATTCGTATGTTGACTCTGCTACGTGCCCATAGTGTGGTCAATACGAAAAAACTTGCTCAATCTCTAGAAACCAATCCACGTAATATTCGGGAGTTTCGTAAAGAACTAGAAGAAGCTGGGTATTCCATTCGAATTGTGCCAGGACCCTATGGGGGCTACTCGTTAGATCGTTCTAATACTCTAACTCTACCTTTACCGGCTTTGAATCGTAAGCAAGCCCAGGCTTTACGGCAAACCCGCGACTATATTGTCTCTCATCCTGGTCTTACCTTTTATGAGGAGGCTCTACCGGCGCTCGATAATGTCCTTTCACAACTCAATCGCAATGGGTTTGAAGAGGACTCCATTTATTTTTTGGTTCAAGATGGCCGCCAACATCCTTTAAGCAAGGCCGATCAAAAATTATTGAGTACTATTCGTAAAGCCATGGAAGATGGAATGTCTTTGGAACTTTCTTACCTCTCCAAAAATGGATCGTCTCCTCACAAGCGCTTAGTTGATCCCTACGAACTGATTTGTCAAGATACAGTTTGGTACTTGTGCGGTTATGACCATAGCCATCAAGCTTTTCGAACTTATCGAATATCATCTCATCGTATGTTGGAACTGAATGAAAGCTTTAAGTGCTTTACCAAAGATCCCACCTTTCGCTTACAAGATCATATTGGTACGAGTACCTTGATCAAATCAAAGATCGAACGCTATCTGATTCAAGTACAAAGTGATCAAGCTCGCTTTGCGGAAGAGTTGTATTGGGGAGAAGATTTTAAAAAACAAAGTGAAAATGAGGATTATTCTCTCTATTCCTTTCATTCTCCCAATGCCTCATACGTTTTAAACTTATTGACTCGGTTTGGACCTGGAGTTCAATTGTTAGAGCCAAAACCTAGAGTGTCTGAATATGTAGAAAAATTAAAGGAAATTCTTTCAAACTATGACTAAGCAATGGATTCACGCCTCCGATCTGCTTACGGCGTTGCATTGCCCTCGTAAGGCCTTAAAAACTTATACGGCTCCTAAGCCAGCTCCCATATTATCTCCGGATAAATCCGAATATTATCGTCAGCTGGATTTATTGCTTGAACCCCTCAATTTAGAGTGTGGGTTGCCTGGTGATCCTTTAGAGCGGACGCTAGACATTTTAGCTGATCACACTTGTGGAAAAGATTTACGCTTTCAGGTGGGAAACATTCGAACGACCATTCCCCTACTCTTCCAAAAAGAAAGTGGAAAATGGAAAGCCGTTTATCCCGTATGTTCAGTGGCGCCAAAAGAAAGTCTGCTTTTAACTTTGCTCGTTAACTCTTTAATCACGAAGCAATGTGGTGTAGATATCGATGAGCACGCTTTCCTTTATTTAAATAAAGATGCAATCCGTCAAGAAGATAGTGTTCCAGCCGATTTTTTTTTGGTATCGGACCGACTGCGAAAAGCCCATGGCGGTTTTTATTCGCAAACTGCTGATGAAATGCTTCAAGAGCTTCTTCCTTTTGTGGATGAAAAAGCCTTATTGGCTAGAGCTGAAGAGATCTTCTTATCTCAAGATGAAGAATTTGTGGCGCGCAAAGTAAAAGCTTGTACTTCTCCTTCAAAATGTCCCTATTATGCAGAGTGTTGGAAAGAAGATGAATTAGGCGATGACTCAGTTGCTTTTTTAACCAATTGCTCTAATCGGCAAGCCTTAGAACAAGATGGTCTTTCCCTTTTAAGCCAACTTGATGGCGATCATATTGAGGGGACACCCATGCAATACGCTCAAATTATGGCTGCTCGTAACCCACAAGGTCTTTTTATCGATACCAAAGCGATGCAGGAATGGTTAGATCAAATCGTATATCCTATTTCTTATTTGGATTTTGAATGGGATACCTATGCCTTGCCTCCTTTTGCAGGCATGAAACCTTTTGATGTGTTATGTTTTCAATACTCCTTGCACATCGAACAGGAGGATGGGCGTTTAGAACAATCCGTTTATTTTTCTACGGGTGATTGTCGTAAAGAATTTATAGAACATTTATTGCAAAATATTCCTTCTACTGGAAGCATTATGGTCTTTAATATGGAAGGAGCCGAAAAATTACGGTTGATGCAACTCGCCAATCAATTTGAAGAATATCGTCCTCAGCTTGAGGCGCTTTGTGAGCGGATGGTTGATTTATCTTTGCCTTTTGAGCAAGGCGCTTGGTATGATTTGCGTCAACGAGGGAAAAGCTCTCTAAAAACGCTCTTACCTCTTTTCTCGAAAGAGGATGGCTATGCGTTGTTGGATATTCATAACGGCATGGAAGCAGTCATCGCTTTTCGTCAAGCTGCCAAAAGCGACGATCCCAATTTTCAACATCAAATTGCTCAACAAATCTGTGATTATTGTTCTATGGATACCTATGCGGAACGTGAATTGTTTCTTGGACTTAAAAAACGTTTAGAGCTCTGGAATACGCCAGTGACTGCTTCTAAAGCATAATTCGTCCACGAAACTTCCAAAAAATTTGAAAAGATTTTTAAACGATCTTTAGTATGGAGGGTATATGCCTGGCATTGTGACTCATACTTTATTTACCGAAGCTGTTTTAGAGCGCTTGGACAATCCGATGTTGAATGCCCATCGTTCCTTTGTGATTACTGGAGGACAGGGTCCTGACTTCTTATTTTACGATCACACCACTCCCCAAAAACTTTTGATTTCTTCCCATTTGCGTAACTATGGCATTTTGTTCCATCAGGAGAACATCAATGCCTTTTATCAAAGCGCATTGCATTCCATTCGCCAAGAAAAAAATTCAGCCATTCAAGACGATTTGATCTCTTACATCTGTGGACATCTCTGCCATTGGGCACTTGATAGCTCGTTGCATCCTTTGGTGTATTCGCGCGTCGGGGCTTATACGGTTCAATCTTCTGCCCGCCATCATCGCTATGAGTCCTTGTTGGATGCGGCGATGTTGCAATACCATAAAGGCCTCACCATTGTTGATTTTAATCCAGCTGAACAGTGTTTTTCGACCGAACTTCCAGTGGCTCGTGCCCTTTCTCGGATTTATGGTCCAGCCATTGAAACCATTTATGGAGAAACAATTCGTCCTTCTCGCTTTATGAATATCCTTCAAGAATGGAAAACGATGCAAAAGAACTTTCATGACCCAAAAAACCGCAAAAAGTCCCTACTCCATCCAATAGAGAAAGCCATTCATCTCGATCATTTGATCACTGGATTTTCAATTCCAAATGAGGCTGAAGATAACATTGATGTATGCAATTTGCTGCATACCCCTTGGCCAGATCCCGTTACAGGAGAATTGCGAGAGGAATCGATGTTTGATTTATGGAATGTGGCAATAGCTAGGGCCATTCGAGCCATCGGACTCTTTTTAAAGGCTGTTCGTAAACCCAATCAGGAAGAAGCTTTTTTCCATTTTATAGGTGATTGTGATTACGATACAGGAATGCCGGATCGTCCGAAGATGGAACATTTTGCTCTAGTGGATTTATCGTATTAATCAGTTTTTTCTAAAAGCCCACTGGGCTTTTTTCTTTCTCCAAGAAAAAAAGCTTAATGTTAAGGATTTCATTTCTTTCATTTTACGACTTCATGAAATTTCACAATTGATGGAATATAGTTAGAATCGACTTATTTTAGAGAGAATTTTTATTTCAAATCAAGAAAAGCGGTTAAAATTTACCGCTTAAATGAAAAAAATTAAATTTTTTCGCCAAAGCCTCTTCGGGTTTTGTATACTTAGAACACTAAAAAAGTTTCATTCGAAATTATTGAAATTTTTTTCGTTTAGATCCATTAAAGGCAAGGATCTCTTTAACACATAGATAACGAGGAACAGTCCAATGTATAAAATTGTTGAAAAAAAGGTACTCAATCCTACGGTTGTTCAAATTACGATTGATGCCCCTCATGTAGCTAAGCGGGCGAAAGCGGGTCAATTTATTATTTTACGGGTAGATGAAGAGGGAGAACGCGTTCCCTTCACCATTGCGGATGCTGATCCTGAAAAAGGAACAGTCACTATCATTTACCAAATTGTTGGCGCTTCTACAAAAAAACTTTCTGCTTTAGAAGAAGGCGACTTTTTAGCCGACTTTGCCGGACCACTTGGAAAACCATCTGAAATTGAGGGGGAAAATGTGGTGATCATCGGAGGTGGAGTCGGTTGTGCCATTGCTCTTCCTACTGCTAAAGCTTTTCATGAAGCCGGAAAAAATGTCGATACGATTGTCGGTTTCCGCAATAAAGATTTAGTCATTCTAGAAGATGAATTTAAAAATGTATCCGATCACTACTATTTAATGAGCGATGATGGATCTGTTGGGGAAAAAGGACTCGTTACGGCGAAACTTGAAGAACTCATTCAAAGTGGACAAAAAATCGATAAAGTCATTGCGATTGGACCACTAATCATGATGAAGTTTGTGTGCGCTTTAACGAAAAAATACGATATTCCTACAGTTGTTTCTATGAATCCGATTATGATCGATGGCACTGGAATGTGTGGTGGCTGTCGCTTGATGGTGGATGGCAAAATGCAGTTTGCCTGTGTGGATGGGCCTGATTTTGATGGTCATCTCGTTGATTTTGATGCCGCTATGAGCCGTAATCGTCAGTATGCCGAAAAAGAACGTCATGACTATGAAGAAGCATGCAATTTATTGAATAAGAAAGAGGGCGAATAATTATGCCAAATATGAGAATGGATAAAAATCCAATGCCTTCTCAAACTCCAGAAGATCGCATTCAAAATGTAGAGGAAGTAACCCTTGGTTATACTGCCGAAATGGCTATCGATGAGGCCAAGCGCTGTTTAGGTTGCCGGCATAAACCTTGTACGCAAGGATGTCCTGTAAATATTCATATTCCTGATTTTGTGGCAAAAGTAGCTGAGGGCGATTTTGAGGGGGCCTATGAAATTATTTCTTTAACCAGCAGTTTACCAGCAATTTGTGGTCGAGTATGTCCTCAAGAAAGCCAATGTGAAGCCGAGTGCGTACGTGGAATTAAAGGAGAACCTGTAGCCATTGGCCGTTTAGAACGCTTTGTCGCCGACTACATGCGTGAACAAGGAGAAGCACCACTTATTGTTCCCCAACGCAATGGTCATAAAGTAGCGATCGTTGGAGCGGGACCTGCTGGCTTAACAGCAGCAGGGGATTTGGCTAAACTAGGGTATGAAGTCAGTGTCTTTGAAGCCCTTCATACTCCTGGTGGAGTTTTGATGTATGGAATTCCAGAATTCCGTCTTCCAAAATCTATTGTCCAACACGAAATTCAAAAGTTGCGTGATTTAGGAGTCGATATCGTTACCAACTATGTGGTAGGACGTTCTGGAACCATTGAGGAGCTCATGGACGATGGATATGAAGCCATTTTTGTAGGAAGTGGAGCCGGTTTACCCAACTTTATGAATTTACCTGGGGAAGCTTTAAAGGGCGTTTATTCGGCCAATGAGTTCTTAACCCGTTTCAACTTAATGAAGGCTTATAAAGAAGATTCCGCTACTCCCATTCAACATCCTAAAAAGACTGTAGTAGTAGGGGGCGGAAACGTAGCAATGGATGCTGCACGTTGTGCTCGCCGTTTGGGATCTGAAGTCCATATTGTTTATCGTCGTTCTTTAGAAGAACTTCCTGCTCGTAAAGAGGAAGTGGAACATGCGATGGAAGAGGGCATCATCTTTGATTTGTTGCGCAATCCTGTAGCAGTCATTGGGGATGAAAATGGCCAAGTGAAAGCGGTAGAATGCATTGAAATGGAACTTGGTGAACCCGATGCCTCTGGTCGTCGCCGTCCTGTGGCCAAACCCGATAGCAACTTCATCATTGATGCCGATTGCATGATTATGGCAATTGGAACTTCTCCTAATCCTCTTATTCGTCAAACCACTGAAGGGCTCGAGACCAATCGTAAAGGTTGCTTAGTCGTTGATGAAAATGAAATGACAACCCGTGATGGTGTATTTGCTGGTGGAGATGCAGTAACAGGAGCAGCAACGGTTATTTCAGCCATGGGAGCTGGTAAAAAAGCTGCTGCGGCGATGGATCAATACATTCAATTGCATCGTAAAGACGCTTAATTTTCTTCCCGCTTTTTAAGCGGGATTTTTTCGATCTTCCTACTCTTTAAGGTCTACTTTCTCTTCTTTAAGATAAAAAAAACAAAGATAAGCGATAACAAAAAAGGAATTCGTGAACCGCTTTTTCTTGAATCTTCCTTTCTTGTATTGAAATCTTTGGTTCTGTTTGGCTTGTATTTCGTTTAGGTGTATTTTTTGAATAAATTGTTTGTTATGATCAAAACAAGCTTTTGGAAAACTACTCCGAAACTTAGCTGGTTCAATTCATGGAAAGGAACTCGCAAGCAACCAGCTACTTTTTTTATTCAAGTCTTGCGAATATAAAATTCATATGATCAGTTCTAATGATTTAAAACCAGGTCAAACCATTCAAGTGGATGGTGAAATTTATGTGGTTCTTGACACACTTCAAAATAAAACAGCTCGTTCGGCTATGGTTGTAAAAGCCAAAGTGCGCAATCTTCGTACTGGCTCTAACGTAGAGCTTTCTTGGGGTGGTGGAGAAAAAGTAGAACCTGCCATGATTGACAAACGCGAAATGCAATACCTTTATGATACGGATGATGCAATGGTCTTCATGGACAATGAAACGTACGAACAAGTTGAAATTCCCACTAGCCGTTTGGAATGGGAACGTAAGTTTGTTAAACCAAATGACAATGTTAACATTACGAGTTATGAAGGGGAAATCATTGGTGTTTCTTTACCCGATAAAGCCACTTTACAAGTTGTAGAATGTGAACCTGCTGTAAAAGGAGATACGACTTCAGCTGCGCAAAAAAATGCGAAATTGGAAACGGGTCTTGAACTCAAGGTTCCTCTATTCATCAATGAAGGAGAAATGATCGTCGTTTCCACTGCTGATGGAAAATATTCTGGTCGAGCTAAGTCCTAAACCATTCCCATAAGCCGCTTTGCGGCTTTTTTTATTCGATTCCCTTTTACTTAAAGGCAATTTTAAACCACTTCTATATAAAGTTTGGTATAATGCAAAGTACATGTAGAAGAAAACGAAATTCTTACTTTCCCTTAGAATAAGGATAATCTAGAGAGTAAGAAGTAAACTCAAAATGCTAGCCTAACGTTAGGTTTTTAGTCTATCGCCAAAGAAAGGAGGGTTCGGGCTTTTCCGCTCATGCTTGCCACGAGTATTCAGCCCGAAAACAGATGGCCAAACTATCTCGAAAAGAGAAGTATCAAGATCTGCGGAATTCGCTTGAGCAGGAAAGTGAACCCCAAGTTACGACGAAGCAAGTCCGCTCGTCTCGCATGGCTGCTCCTGATTTTAAAGCGGACCAAAAAATGCGTGGTCCTGTTATCGAGGATCTACTTGGTGAAGTAAAGCAGTACAACTTAGATAATGGAGAACTCGTCACCGACGATACTCAAATGCAAATTCTCCATGATTTATCCTCTCAAGAACAAGCGGCTCGACGTTCTGTCCATTTTGAAACCATGGAACAAAACGAAGACTTCGGAGGAACCACACGAAATTTATATAGCTCGGATTTATCCAGTTTAATGGCAAACAATCAAGCCAATTCGCATCGTTCCAATCCTAAAAAAGGAAATCAAACCGTTAAAAGTACTCAATCCACTCGAACTCAACAAGTTCAAAGTGAAGAGCCTGATTTTTTGGATTTATTTACGCCTAGACAAAATCAAGAAAGCGAAGAACCGATCGTTGAAGTGGTAGAAGAAGAAAAAACGAAGGAGAAGCCTGTCTTGTTTGGAAATCCTCGGCGAAAACGTCGGAAAGTTCAACGTTCTAGTCAATCACAAATGGTTGAATCTCAAGATACTTTTGAAAAAACCATTGATACTCAATCTCTAGATTCTTTATTTTCTACCACCCAAGTTCAAGTAGAGGATTCTTACTTCATAGACCAAGATGATGGTCCCGAAGTGCCATTTTCCAATCGTAACCAGCAAGTTTCCTATCAAGAACCGGTTTATGAAGAAGAGTATATTGAAGAAGAGGAAGAAGAAAAACCAAGTGGTCGTCTAGCTTCTTTAATCCGTAAAGTTCATCAAAGAACACAGGTAGAAGAGGATGAGGAGGAAGAAAGCTTTCAAGAAGAGCCACCAATAGTTGTATCGAAGAAAAACAAAAAAGCTTCTACTCCTCAATCGAAAAGATCAGATCAGTCCTCTAAACAATCTAAATCTTCCAAAACCAAACAATCTTCAAAATCATCCAAACCTGCCCAAGCTCAATCCAGTGAGCAAGTGAGTTCTACTGCCATTATTTTTATGGTGGTTTGTTGCGTTATTTTATTATTATTAATTTTATTGACAATTTTTTGGATGTCTAAACTGGGTATTTTCTAATTCTTAAAACTAAATATTGAGTTCTATCTTTAAGAAAACCCCATTTTATTGGGCATTTTGTATCGAGGTTTCCCTATGAATTCATTTAATATCGCCATAGATGGGCCAAGTGGAGCAGGAAAAAGCTCTTTAGCGGATGCGTTAGCTGCTCAATATGGCTTAATTCATCTCGACACGGGAGCGATGTATCGGGCGGTGGCCTTGGCCCTGCATCAACAAAACATCCCTCCTTACTCGAGTGAACTCTTAAAGCAAGCTCTAGATTCGATCGTCTTGGATATGTCGCAAAAGGATAAAGTTTTACTGAATCAAGAAGACGTAAGTCAAGTCATTCGTACTCCTGAAGTTTCTCAACTCGCTTCCCAATATTCAGCTCTGCCAGAAGTTCGCCAAAAGCTTGTAATGCTTCAACAGCAGATCGCTGCTCCTAAAGGGTTTATTGTGGATGGACGAGATATTTGCGATGTGGTCTTGCCGGATGCAGAAGTTAAAATTTATTTGGATGCAGCCCCTGAAGCAAGAGCAAAAAGACGCATGATTCAAGACGCTCAAAAAGGCAAGAGCCTTCCCTATGAAGTCGTACTCCAAGATATTTTGCAACGAGATGAGCGAGATATGAACCGAAAAGAAAATCCCCTTAAAAAAAGTAAACAAGCGACTCTTGTTGATTCAAGTCATTTAAATTTTGATGAAACGCTAGCTGCTTTAAAAAGAGTCGTAGAGGATTCTTTAGCAAAGAGAAAAGCCTAGCTTGGAAAAAGGAATGGATCCAAATGATAAAAGGAACTGTTGCGATTGTCGGTCGACCCAATGTAGGAAAATCGACAGTCTTTAATCGAATCCTCGGTGAACGAAAAAGCATCGTGGATGATATGCCCGGCGTAACTCGGGACCGAATTTATGGAACAGCAGAATGGCTTACCCAAGAATTTTATTTAATTGACACAGGTGGAATTCAAATTGAAAACCAAGATTTTGGTGATGAGATCAATATGCAAGTCGATATTGCGATTGAAGAAGCCGATGTCATTATATTTTTAGCGAGCGCTGTAGAAGGCGTAACCCAAGATGATATTGCTATTGCGCGTAAATTGAATCGTTCGAAAAAGCCAGTCGTTTTGGCCGTAAACAAAGCGGATAATGAGAATTTGCGTCTTGGAGTGTATGATTTTTATCAACTCGGAATTGGGGATCCGATCCCTCTTTCTGCCGCTCATGGGACAGGAGTTGCCGAAGTATTGGATGAAGTGGTAAAAGATTTGCCCAATAAAAAACTTAAGTCCTATGATGGAATGACGACATTTTGCGTTATTGGTCAACCCAATGTAGGAAAAAGTTCTCTTGTCAATGCAATTCTCAATGAAGATCGTTCAATTGTATCCAATATTGAAGGAACAACACGCGATGCAATCGATACCCCCTTTCGCTATGATGGTCGAGATTATGTCATCATCGATACAGCTGGGATGCGAAAGCGTGGAAAAGTATATGAGAGTGTGGAAAAGTACTCTGTTTTACGTGCCGTTTCAGCCATCAATCGAGCCGATGTGGTGTTGTTTTTGATCGATGGAGAAAAAGGGATTCGGGATCAAGACAAACATGTCGCTGGTTTAGCTCATGAAGCGGGAAAAGGGGTCATCATCGTTTACAACAAATGGGATGCGGTAGAAAAAGATGACAAAACGATGAATGAAGTAACGAAGAAAATTCGAGAGGAATTTAAATATCTCTCCTATGCTCCAATCGCTTTTGTCAGTGCGCTTACTAAATCCAAAGTAGGGGGATTAATTCCACTCATCGATCAGGTTCATGAAGCGTGTACGATGCGGGTAGCGACAAATGTCCTCAATGATGTCATCATGGATGCGCAAATGATGAATCCACCAAAACCTCACAATGGTCGGCAATTGCGGATTTATTACGCTTCACAAGTTGCGGTTTCCCCACCATCTATTTTAATTTTCGTAAACGATCCTGAACTTTTTCATTTTTCCTATAAACGATATTTAGAAAATAAATTACGAGAATCCTTTGGCTTTATTGGGACTCCCATTCACATTAGTGCTCGCAAGCGTTAAGGCACTTTAAGGTTTTATCCTTATAGAAAGGAGGATCAGAATTTTTCTCTAAAACGAAAAATCCTGAATACGTTATGAAAACAGCAGTCATTGGTAGTGGAAGCTGGGGCACTGCGCTAGCCCAAGTGCTAGCCGATAACGAGCAACCTGTGGAATTAATTGGTGTAATGGACGAAGAAGTCAATGACATCAATAACAATCATGAAAATTCGAAATATTTTCCTGGGGTAAAACTGAATCCTAATTTAAAGGCAACAACGGATTGGAATGTGATTAAAGAAGCGGACATCGTATTGTTGGCTGTTCCAACCCAAGCTATTGAAGCCGTAGCCTCTAAAGCAGCCGAATACATCGACCATCCTGTGATTTTTGTCAATGTGGCCAAAGGATTTAATCCCAAAACGGATGAGCGAATGAGCGAAGTGATTCGTCGAGTCGTTCCAAAAGAAAAGTTGTCTTCTGTGGTTTCCTTAATTGGACCTTCTCATGCAGAAGAAGTAGTTGTTCGTCAATTGACCTCAATCGATGCCGTTTCTCAAAAGGAAGAAGATGCTCAAATCGTTCAAGAACTGTTCTCAAACGACGCATTGCGTATTTATACAGCAGATGATGAAATTGGAAGTGAACTTGGGGCGGCCGTAAAAAACGTTATGGCCATTGCGAGTGGAATTATTGCTGGACTTGGGTATAAAGACAATACTCGAGCGGCGCTCATCACGCGTGGTTTGCAAGAAATGATTCGCTTTGGAACCCATTTTGGAGGAAACCCTCAAACCTTTATTGGTTTAACTGGGATTGGGGATCTGATTGTTACTTGTTCTTCTGAAAATTCGCGCAATTTCCAAGCAGGAAAACAAATTGGACAAGAAAATGATGTAAAACATTTCCTTGAAACCAACACCAAAACGACAGAAGGAGTGCGAACAGCTAAAGTAGTTCATGATTTAGCTACAAGAGAAAATATCGATATGCCGATTTGTGAAGAGGTGTATCAAATTCTCTATGAAGGAAAAGAACCTAAAAACTGTGCGAATGATCTGATGTTGCGTGAGTTAAAAAAGGAGTTTTAGCATGGCTAAATATGTAAACAAAGATTCTTTAGTGGAAACCTTGTATTCGCAATACCACCTTAAGAAAAAAGAGGCTGCCGAAATTGTCAATACTTTATTTGAAGAGATGTCGCAAGCTCTTATTTCAGAAGGAACAGTAGAAATCACTGGTTTTGGGAAATTCATTATTTTTGATCGTAAAAGTCGTATGGGGATTAACCCTGTTACCAAAGAAAAGATGGAAATTCCTTCTACGAAGTTGCCCAAATTCAAACCAAGCCAAACCTTAAAAAACCGTTGTAATAACCGCACGAATAGTCGGGATGAATAAAATTCATTCCGGCTTTTTTAAAGCGATTCTCTCTCTTTTCCGAATCGAAAATGCTTCAATAGAAGAGCAAAAAAAAGAAAGGAAAGTTTTTATGAAAACAATCATCTTAGCTGGAGGATGCTTTTGGGGTCTCCAAAAA
>CAYTMK010000036.1:0-18927 GCA_964438885.1 uncultured Erysipelotrichaceae bacterium
TTACGTCGAGATCCTTGACAGTTTTCTTTGCCATGATGATCATTCCTCCATAAAATGTATGTGCTTACGCACATCTCTGCTTTCAGTATAACATTGTTAGAAGTTAATGGCTCAATGACTCATTCTAGAGAAAAATAAACTTATAAAAAATCGTAACGAATAAAAAGTTTTTAAATTTGCTCTTTTGTTTTCTAGTTAAAATGAAAGAATTTTGGAAATTTGACCAATAAAAAAGGGGTGTAAAATTCTACATCCCTTTTTCTCTTTTAAAGAATAATTTGGCCATTCAAATAGATATGGTGCCCATTGGTTTGGATATTGCTATTGCTCGTATTTTCATTGGTGAATTCAGTCAAATAGATATCAGCTGTTAAATTCATAGTCGAAGAAGCATCCAAATGAACAATGGCTTTTTTACAAACTTGGTCTGGATTGATAGCACCATCAAAGCGACTTGCTTCTGAAATATTTAAATCAATAGCGCTATTCTCATCTCCTTCAATGACTCCACCAAGAACTTGGCTAGACAAGGATAAGCCAATCCAACCATTTTGAACGCGAGCACATTTGGGAACATTGAGAATACTATTGCCATTTAGAGTAATCGCTGCTGAGCATTGATCCACTATAAAATTGTATCCATCTTGGGCGGCCGGAGAAGAAGAAGGTACCTTCCATTCGGAGTTAATAATGGTTAAATGCCCAGGCTCTTGTTTTTGAGTATGGTCTTGGTTATCAAAAATAAATACCGCATGGTAGTTAGTATCCGATTGAACCGCTCCTGCCGTAAGATTCGAGTTCACCAGATTGACCGTTCCTCCTGGTTCAATTTGAGCTGCAATAGAATTGGTAGCGACGCCCTGTAAAGAAGTTCCAGAAAACAACCCGGAAGCGCGAACAATCGGAGATTTGTATCCAGCCGTTTGGCAAGTAGCAAAATCCGCTAAAATGGAAGAACTCGCTCGAGAAGCAAAAACCGGAGAACCATCTCCTTTTGAGGTTTGATCTCCTCCTGTGACTTTTAATTCCCCTTGAAAGGCCGAAAAGAAGGCAGGAGAGTTAGATCCCTCGGTATCCACATTGGTTGCATTGACAATAGCGGAAGAATTTAAGCCATTGACCGCGATTCCTCCCGCTCCTGAGGCTTGGGTTTGAATGTTTGATCCCAAAACGTTTGCTGTTCCTCCTGGAGCCACTAAAAGAGCTGCATTCAATCCATACTTTAAGGCATCTTCAATCGTTGTGGGATCTCCTGTTTTCGAAAAGGTAGCTTGATCAACTGTCACTGCAGATTGATCGAGTGCCAATAGACAACTTTGGTTCGGCTCAACAGCGGTATAGTCTCCAGCGATGGTTTGTTGATCGGAAATGGTGACCACACCAGTAGCTATATCCACTAAGTTTTTCGTAGGAAGCAAAGGAGGTAAATCAGGAATTGGAGCTTGGTAGAGCGTCTCTGGTACTTGACCACTCATAGGGTCAGCTTGAGCTACTTCATTACGGGGAACGGAAATTTGAACTTGAGGCATCGATCCGATTAAGAAAAAGCCGAGAAAAATAGCACCGGTGGCACCAAGGATAGGGCCGGAAAGCAACATCAGGTTATCTTTTTTATTTTTAATCACTTCTCGAAGCTTAAGCTTATTGTTTTTAGAAACAATGGCCCAAACAATGCCCATCAAAGCCAAAGCTCCAAGTAAAGCAATGACGATATACCAGTTCAGGGAAACCGTAGGATCGATGGTTGGGGTCATTTTTCGGGTAATTTCACGGTTTTCATTCGCTGCCACAATCGCTAAGGCCAAAAAATACAAAAGTAAGGCCACACCGACAAAATTCCAATAATTTTTTGTACTTCGTCTCATAAATCCTCTCTTTAGGGCAAGAATGCCTTCTAAGGTATCAATTCCTTTTTTTGTAAGACCAGTCTTTTTCTCAAGAGATGGGTCCAAACAGTCTTTTTTGAAATCATCTTATTTTTTCTTTTTGAATCTTTTTCCTCTGGTCTCTCTTTTCAAGCTACAGATAAAAATCTTCCTAATTTATTGTATAAAGAAGGGTCTTAGAAAGAATGGAAAATTTTAAAGATTGACTCAATGGTTAAAAATCACTCGTAGCCCATTTGAAACAAAGATCGCACCTTTTTTTCTAAGAAGCAATGCAAGAGTAAATTTTTTGAATTCTCCTTTCCTTTCTTCTGAATTCTTGATGACAAAAAAAGGAAAAGGCTTTGTGCCTTTTCCTCAACTTGAGATTATTTATGATAATGGCGCCCTTTTTCAATCATAAAGGAGCGATAAATTTGCTCCAATACCAGTACTCGACACATTAGATGGGTAAAGGTTAAGTCTGAAAGTTTCCAACGAAAATCAGCACGCTTCACTAAAGCCTCACTTGGCCCTAAGGAGCCTGCAATTACAAAGATTAATGATTTTCCTCGGGTAGAAAAGGAAGCTCTTTTTTGAGCGAAAGATTCAGAAGTGAGCATTTCTCCATGTAAATCCAATAAGATTACGAAATCATCACTGCGAATTTTCTCTAAAACTCGCGCTCCTTCTACTTCTTTAATTCGCTTGGCTTCGTTCTCGCGCTCGGAATGGATATCCGGTTCATCTTTAAACTCTATAACTTCTACTTTTTCAAAAGCGGATAAACGCTTTTTGTATTCATCTTCGAGTTTCCGTAAAGATCCATCCTTATTCTTTCCAATACAAAAGAGCTTAATCATCAAAAACAGCTTCGCCTGGATATTGGCTCGTTAAAGCTACAACTTCTTCTTTCACTTTTTGAGCCGTTTCATCATCTCCGGCTTTCAAAACTTGAACAATCCAGCGAGCAATTTGTTCAAATTCCTTTTCATTGAGTCCACGACTTGTCATCGCAGCCGATCCGAGCCGAATACCAGAAGTGATAAAAGGCTTTTGTTGATCGAAAGGAATGGTATTTTTATTTACAGTAATTCCAGCTACATCTAAAAGACGTTCGGCTTCTTTACCCGTCATATTTAAAGACGACATGGTATCCAACAACAATAAATGGTTATCACTGCCGCCTGATACCATACGAATACCTTCTTCATCGAATACTTTAGCCATAGCTTGGATATTGTTTAAAATGCGTTGGGCATAGGTTTTAAAGCCAGGCTGTAATGCTTCATAAAGCGCAACCCCTTTAGCAGCGATAACATGTTCTAAAGGGCCTCCTTGCATTCCTGGGAAGGTTCTTGAATCTAATTTTTTAGCATATTCGGCTTTACAAAGCACAAGTCCTCCACGAGGTCCACGCAAAGTTTTATGAGTAGTGGTTGTTACAAAATCAGCATAAGGAACAGGATTTTGGTGCAATCCCGCAGCCACTAAGCCCGCAATATGGGCCATATCGACCATTAACAATGCACCGGATTTTTTTGCAATCTCTCCCATGCGTTCAAAATCAATTTCTCTAGGATAAGCAGAAGCACCCGCTACAATGAGCTTTGGGTGATGAGTCATCGCTAGTTCTTCGAGCTTATCGTAGTCAATGCGTTCTGTTTCTGGATCTACATTGTATGGAATGAAGTTGTAAGTTCGTCCCGAAAAGTTTAAAGGGTGTCCATGGGTTAAATGTCCCCCACTCGTAAGATCCATTCCTAGAACAGTATCTCCTGGTTCAAGAACGGTATTGTATACCGACATATTGGCTTGGCTTCCAGAATGAGCTTGGACATTGGCATGTTCAGCTCCAAACAATTTTTTGGCGCGTTCACGGGTTAAGTCTTCCGCTAAATCCACATTGACACATCCACCATAGTATCGTTTGCCAGGATATCCTTCCGCATATTTATTGGTTAATACGGATCCTTGGGCTTCTCGTACTTCGCTTGAAACATAGTTTTCGGAGGCAATGAGTTCCACATTGTCTTTTTGACGTTTTTCCTCTTTGCCGATGATTTCAAACATTTCAAGATCTCGCATCTTGTAAATTCTCCTTTTTCTGTTTGTTTTTTACAATACCAGATCAAAAGGCCAATCTTAGACTGAAAGAGTCAATTGGTTTATTTTCGAAAAATTTACAATCAATTTGCTTGAATTTTTAGTTTTTGTTTTTGGCTTACAAATATTTAAAAAGAGAGCAAAAAGCTCTCTTTTTAGCCTTTCTCCTTCTGTGTCTTTACCTTAAAGAAAAAGATTTAGTGATGAGAAAAGCGGCGGAATAATTTGATAATCACTGCGATTACACTTACTGTCGTGGCAACGATTACGGTCCACTTTACAAAATGAAGAACTTTTTCTTCGCTTGTCCCAGCAGGAATATCATTTAAAGTCACTTCAAAAGGAATCTTTTTCTCATTAACCATTTTTTGGGCGAACAATTGAAAGGCATCATCAATGTCCATACCAAGCTCATCGCACAGTTGAGCCATTTGATCGTGGAGCTTTGTATTCATTTCGAAAGATACATTGGTTTGTGCCATAGTAGAACCTCACTTTTTTCTTATTCTTTAAGTATTCTAAATCATGAATCAATTTTTTTGATTTTGGAGTCTCAAAAAGACACAGTTTCCCCTTTAAAGACAACTATAAAAGAGTTCTTTTTAAAGGTTAGTCTTACTTTCCTTTTGAAACTTCCTCTTTTTCGAAGCCAAATTAATATTTTCTTTATCTTTTTGAAGACACTGAAGAAAGGAAGCAAAAGAAAAGTGCCAAACTTTGGCACTTTTCTTAAGAATCTTTATCTTTGAGGGGTCGCTACACCGTACCAAGCGACTCCTTCATCAATCCATCCCATAGAAACAAGGGCACTATGCTCAGAATTATCGACTGTATAATTATGGGTGCCTGTAAAGGAATATGGATTATAGGAGCGCAATAGAGGAACTCGTTGATCTGGATCAGAGAACCAGCCTACTTCTTCGTTCATCCAACCAGAACGGATGAGTAAATCACGTTCATTGGCTAGAATGGTAAAGTGATGTTCTCCCGCTATTGGATTGTATAAGCGATAAACAGGATGTTCTTCGCGATTGGTAGGCGCATACCAGCCTACTCCTTCATTAATCCATCCCGAAGCCACCAAAACGTTACATTCATTGACATCACTCGTAAAAAAATGTTCCCCATTGTTAGGATTGTAAACGCGTAACATCGCCACCGCATTCTCAAGAATAGGAATATCTTCAGAAGGAGTCGCTCCCTCCCCTGGAAGACTTGTCATAGATCCCCCACCGGCTGAAGCGCCATTGGTGTTGATGAATTCATCAAGCTTAGAAGCATATTGAGTGGTCGTATAGGTAGAACCACTCACGGATTGAGGATAATCGAAGGTTTGCCCAAAAACTGTTCCATAAATCGCACTGTTCGTTCCCACCGCAAATCCAGTTACGCTAAAGGTAGGCCGAACGATATTTTGGAAATGACCATTATTATAAAAATCATTGGCTTCTTTAGTATACCAGAGGTCAAATGGATTGGAGATATACCCATTTGGAGCCCCCATCGGAGCACCGACTTGTCCACCCCAAGCTAAGTTTTCTGAAACGCGATAAAGTTGCGAATGGGTTATAGAATTTTTCGAAGCGTCGGTTTGAACAATTGAGATGGCCATTAAGACAGGATCCACTTGTAAAGCAGCCACTCCATGGCGCGCGCGTAATTCATTGCATAAATTGATATAGTAAAGCGAATCGCGCATATGTTGAATAGAGGCACAATCGTTAGGATCATACAAGTTAACATATCCTCGATTCACACCATCAGCCACAATCGCAGCAGCTTGAAGATCTCCCGAAGCAATAAAGAAGCCAATAGCACCACTACCCGCCACATTGTTACGATAAGGAGCAATTAAAGCTTCTACACTTGAAGGATCTAAAGAGGCTCGGTCTACACCTGTTTCATAGGCTATAACCCCATCATCGGCAACAACAGTAGCAGGAATGGTCACCATTTCTTGTTGCTTTTCTTCCACTTCCTGACCAAAGATAGGAACAGGAAACGCTGTTGCCAATAGACAAAGCAACGCGGAAATTTTTAACAATTGCTGTTTCACAGTGATCACCCTTCTTTCATTTTTATATCTCTTTTTATATCACTTCGAAATACTTTGGATTTTTCATTTAAGACGATAAAATTCAAAATATTTCGCTATTTAATTTCTAAAACAATCTGCTTCTATTTTTCGCTAAAGTAGACTTCAAAGCAAGAATTTTTTTTCACAAATTAGACGGAATTTCCGCCAATTTTCGCCGTATTTTAAAGGATTTTTTTCAAATTTCCCTCAAATCTTCTATACCTATCTAAAAAATTCTATCTAAAGATTTTAGAGAGAGATTCTTAAAAATTTCTAAAGCTCTATTTTACCTTCTTTATTCCTCCAAACAAAATTTTCGCTCTTTTGAGATTTTTTCATCTTTTGAATCAAAGAATAAAAGGAAACTTAGGCTTTGACTTGAGAAAAATAAATTTTTTATTCTCTTTAACGCCTTTATTCTTCCTAAATCATTTTATAAATAGAAGTCCTTTTGACCTAAATTTTAAAAGAGAGAAAAATAGAAAAAATCGTTCCTCAAATTTGAAATCGGTTTCTTTTCTTGAAAAAAAACAACATTAAGGCCTAGAACGAAAGAGTTCTTTTTAGGTTCCTGTATACGATTTTAGTCCTCTTTTTAGGAATAGAAAAAGCCAAATGATACGTGATAAAACATTGCTCACTTATCATTCGGCGCTACTTGAACCAATTTAGAAAAGAGAAAGCTGATTTTTATCATCTAAACCTTCTAAAGCTTCTAAAGAATCCAATCGTTCTAAAAGTGTTTTGGTAAGTGAAGTTCGATTTAAGAGATCTTCTTTGGACATGAAGGGTTTTTCTTGACGTGCTTTTACAATTGACTGTGCTACGTTTTCCCCAAGAGCTTCTACTGCACTAAAAGGTGGAATGATGGCTTTGTCATCATCAGGATCTAGACGAAATTCGCTCGCATCTGATTTGGTAATCGATAAGTTAGAAAAGCGATAGCCACGCATATACATTTCTTGGCACAGCTCTAAGGTGTCATATAAATCGAGTTCCTTTTTCTCCACTTTACGCGCTTTATCAGTACGAGCACTCGTAATTTCAAACATTCGTTTTTGGATGGAAGCTAATCCTTTGGTCATGACGGCTAAGTCATAAGCATCACAACGAATCGAGAAAAATTGACAATAATACGCTCGGGGTTCATGGACTTTAAACCATGCGATTCGAATGGCCATCATAACATAAGCGACCGCATGAGCTTTTGGAAACATATACTTAATCTTCTTACAAGAATCAATGTACCAATTGGGCACATGATTTTGTTGCATTAAGCTTTCCCATTCCGGCTTCAGTCCTTTTCCTTTCCGCACGCTTTCCATAATGGCAAAGCTCTCCTTAGAAGGCAGTCCATAGCGAAGGAGATCAATCATAATATCATCACGACATCCGATCACTTGGCGTAAATTGCAAATGCCTTCGTCGATTAAGTTTTTTGCATTGTTGAGCCACACATCGGTTCCGTGGGACAAACCAGAAATAGATACCAACTCTGCAAATGTGGTCGGCTTAGTCAATTCTAAAATCCCACGAACAAAAGAAGTTCCAAATTCGGGAATGCCTGCGGCCCCCGTAATTTGGGGATAGCGAGTGGTATCTAGGCCAAGAGTCTCACAAGTAGAAAAGATCGCCATCGTAGCAGGATCATTCATCGGAATTGTCTTGGCATCAATTCCTGTAATGCGCTCTAGCATTTTCATGGCCGTGGGATCAACATGGCCTAAAATATCAAATTTTAAAATATTATCGTGAATTTGATGGAAATCGAAGTGAGTTGTTTTCCATTCCGCATAGGGATTGTTGGCTGGATATTGAACTGGAGAAAAGTCATGGATATCCATATCGGCTGGAACCACCACAATGCCTCCCGGATGCTGACCTGTCGTTCGTTTTACTCCAGCACATTCTATGGAAAGTTCTTGGCGTTTCCATTCTGAAAAAGGTGTGGAAGCTCGCCCCATTTCTTCTTCATAGCCTTTCACATAGCCATAAGCCGTTTTTTCTTGTACCGTACCCACAGTTCCAGCTCTAAAAACGTGATCCTCTCCAAAAATCGTCTTTGTAAAGGCATGGGCATTTGCTTGATATTCGCCGGAAAAATTTAAGTCAATATCTGGAACTTTATCACCATGGAAACCTAAGAATGTTTCAAAGGGAATATCTTGCCCATCTCCCTTCATAAGCGTTCCACATTCTGGACAACATTTATCGGGTAAATCAAACCCAGAATGCACTGAGCCATCCGTTATCCATTCAATGTGGTGGCAGTGGGGACACAAATAATGAGGTTCAAGGGGATTGACTTCCGTAATGCCTGACATGGTCGCTACAAAGGAGGACCCCACTGATCCTCGGGAACCGACTAAGTAGCCATCTTCATTGCTTTTTTTTACCAATAAATGAGAGATGTAATAGACCACATAATATCCGGCTCCGATGATGGCATCGAGTTCTTTTTTCAAACGTGCTTGAACGCGCTCTGGAAGTGGATCTCCATACAGTTGATGTGCGGTTTTATAACAGATATCGGTCAACTTTTGATCGGATCCTTCCATTTCAGGAGGATACAAGCGATCTTTTACAGGAAAAAGTTCTTCGGTAGATTGAGCCAGCTTTTTAGGATTATCAATCACAATGGTTTGACGAGTTTCTTCATCCAACCAATGAAAGGCATCCAACATTTGATTGGTGGTTAAAAAGGCCTGATCCGGGGCTGCATACATATGACGCATTTGCGCATTTCGAAAATAAAGGGGATGCCGAGTGTTGCCGTTTTTGGCATTGATGTATACATCTCGTACCCGTTTTTGGCGTGGTTGAACATAATGACAATCGCCAGAAGCAATCACTGGAATCCCTTTCTGTTTTCCGGCTTCTAAAATAAAGCTGAGTATAGCTTGGAGTTCTTCAACCGAATGAATCATTTGCGCATCGATTAAATGCTTATAGACGGCCAAGGGTTGAATTTCTAAAAAATCATAAAAGGGAACAGCTTCTAAAAGCTCTTTTTCGCTACGCGTATGAGCCAAATCAAAGATTTCGCCATTTTGGCAAGAAGAGCCAAGTAAAAGATTTCCTCGTTGATGATAGTCTTCTAAGACGTTTTTCGGAATACAGGGAATCCCTGTAGCATTGGCAGATTTAGGATTGTAACGCAAATATTGGGTGTGGGAAAGCGTAACCAATTCAAAAAGCTCTTTTAAGCCTTCCTTGTTACGCGCAAAAACCGTTACATGGTGTCCATGATTTTTGCGTAGAGCGGAAGAATGATCGAGATGATTTAAATCTTCCAATACAGCATCTTTTCCCCATTCTCGAAGCATATGAGAAAAAGCAGAATTTAAGACTTCGGCATCATAGTCAGCCCGATGCGCTCCTTCCCCATCATAAGGGACTCCATAATGACGACAAAGATTTCCAAGCCGATAGCTTCGCATTTCCATCATAGAGTAAGCCGCTGGCAACGTATCAATGACTGGATTAGTGAATTCTTCTTTTCCTAACGAGCGAGCTGCTGCGTTTAACATTCCAACGTCAAAGGTCGCATTATGCGCCACTAGAATGGCATCTCCAATAAAATCTTTAATTTCATCAAAGACTTCTTCGAGAGGTCTGGCTTGATCCACATCGGATTGTTGAATGTGCGTCAGTTCGGTGATAGTGGCAGGCAATTGGCGTCGAGGATTAATAAACATTTGTTTGCGGTCCACAATGCCGCCTTCATGAACCTTCACTGCGCCAAATTCAATGATTGTATCCAAGCGATTAGAAAGACCTGTCGTTTCTAAGTCAAAAACTACATATTCCGCTTCTTCTAAGCGCTGATTGCGGACATTGTGAACGACTTTATAAGTAGGTTCTACCATTGTCATTTCACATCCATATAACATCTTAAAAGGCTTATCAGGGTCTTTCTTTTTGAGCGCTTCAATTTTATGTTGAGCCATTGGAAAGGCCTGAACCACATTGTGATCACAAAGCCCAATCGCAGGCATATTCCAATCCCAGGCTTGCTCAATAAAGGATTCGATAGAGGAAACACCATCCATCTCGGAGAAGTTAGAGTGAACATGCCATTCAATTCGTTTTTCTAAGGCCTCATCTTTTAACTTGGGTTTATAAAGACGTTCAAGTTTTTGAATTTTAAAAGTCAAGCCATGACGAAAGGAATCTTCTTTGGCTTCTCCTATTAAACGAACTTCATCACCAATTCTCACTTCATCCATCATTTCTTTGGTCATCGAGCGCGATTCAAAGGCATAACAAGCAATGGCCTCTTCATCATCTGAAACACAGATATCTAGTTTTGAACGGCCATCTCGCATCAAGCGAATTTCTTTGGCAAAGATATGGCCTTCAATCTCTACGTTGTAAAGACCATCACTCAGCTCTTCAATAGGAACTTTCGTAGCTAGATTTTTTATTTTATTCCCCTTGCTTCCTTGAAGAGATGGCTTTTTAGAAGCCGGAGAAGAAGATTTAGCCGCTTTTACAGATTGAGAGGCAGGAAGATCTAAGGAAGAAGATGGGAAGGAAGAAACATCGCCCTCTTGCGTTTCTTGAAAAGCTTCTTGAAGAAAACAGGAAATCGAGATGGACCAGCCCACTTTGGCTAAGCGAGCTTCGAGCTCTTCTTGGCCTTGTTGCATTCCCTGGTAGACTTTCTCTTGAGCGGTAAAAAAACAAAGATGGTCCTCTTTCCAGACCGGATGTCGATAAGCAAATGGCTCTAAAGAAGGAGTTGTGCTACAGATCCAAGCGATATAAGGCTCTAGAAGATCTAGAGAAGGAGGGACTTCTTGGTATTCTAAGGCCACTTTTACATCGACATGCAAGGCGAGTTTTAGCTGGTGAAGAATTAAAAAATAAGATTCATAAGGCAAAGCTTGTGTAAGAATCCATTCCATTTCTAAAAGGTGAGATTGCGTATGCAAGATGGGATCACTTTTGAAAGTTGCACTTTGTAAAAAGGGATGCAAACTATCCTCTAAGCAATCCCCAAGAACATGAAGCACACTAAGCTCCATTAGAGAGCCAACTTTCTAAGGGCGGCTTGAGCCGCTTTTTGTTCGGCCCGCTTTTTCGTACTGCTTTCACCCTCACCCATACAAATTCCATCTAAATAAACCCCCATTAAAAAAGTGGGTCGATTGGATGGACCACTTTCCGAAATTAAACGGTATTTGACAGTCGAGTGGCCATCACTTTGAACATACTCTTGAAGTTGCGTTTTGTAGTCGGTGACGTCTTCCGGCTTTTCAGCATTGATTAAGGGCTTCATATACTCATTTAAGATATCTGCTGCTGCTTCATACCCCAAATCCAAATAAATAGCTCCAATACAGGCTTCAAAGTGATCCGCTAAAATAGAAGGCCGAGCACGCCCTCCACTTTTTTCTTCCCCTACCCCAAGACGCAAATATTTGTACCATCCAAGTTGTTCATTGAGTTTGGCTAAAGTACTCTCACAAACCGTTTGAGCACGGATCGTGGTCATTTTTCCTTCATGAAGTTTAGGAATCATATGGTAAAGAGTTTCAGCGGACCAAATTTGAAGGACCGCATCTCCCATAAATTCAAGACGTTCGTTGTTGTCGAAGCTTTGTTGGTGTTCATTGGCATAAGAGGAATGATTGCAGGCTTCGTAATACAATTGTAAATTTTGTGGTTGATATCCTCTTGTTCTGACCCAGTCGGTCAGAGTGCCTTGTGGATAAATCGAATCATTCATAAGTATTTTCCTCCAAGGAAGCAAAAATTGTTGGCCGGCTCTTCTTTCGGAGTCGAACTAATGTTTCTTTAAAGAAAGTCATCAAGGGAATGAGACTTTCCTTGTAAATCGTCATAGACCACTTTGGGAACGAGATGTTCAATGCTTTGATGGTAATGTAAAAGCTCTCGAACATTGGATGAGGAAATCCAAGTATAAGCCGGATCGGCCATAAGAAAGAAAGTTTCAAGACCACCTTCTAAATGCGCATTTACCCAAGCATTGTTGGCTTCCATTCCAAAGTCACTTTCATTGCGCAAAGCACGAATCAAGACGTTACCATGTAAAGCGCGCGCTTTTTCCACGGTCAATCCTTGACAAATGACTACTTCTACATTAGACCAAGGGGCTACAATGGCCTCTAACCATGCTTTGCGCTGTTCTACTGAAAACAATCCTTGTTTATTGGGGTTATGAGAAATCATAACGACTACTTGATCAAATAAAACAGCTGAGCGGGCAATGATTTCTTCATGGCCTTTCGTAGGGGGATCAAACGATCCGGCAAATATAGCCTTCATAAAATTTAGGATTATCGCGCCTTTCCCATTCAGGAAGGGCAAATCCTCTCCTTTCTGTTTTGTCTTTTCTTTCCAAATCGTTAAGCTTTTTCCTATTGAAAAGGACTTACCAAATCCTGTACTCCTTTTCTCATTTCTCCTCATAGGAGGACTTTTTTATGAGTTTTCATCCCGTTTTCAAAATGGCCTAAAAAGGCCCTCTTTTTTTCTAGAAAATTTTAATTGAAAAGAAAATTTGCTGGTTACAAAGCTATAACTCATCTTCTCTCATCGATTTATTCCTAGTTTGATTAAAAGTAAAATGAATTATTTAAGCTCTTATTGATCTTGAAATCGTTATTTTAGCTTGTATTTTTGAACAAAAATATAAGCTAAAGTAACAATTGAGTGTTCACTCTATGAAGAGGCATAAAACGAAAAAAAACCAGCTAGAATAATTTATTCTAGGTCTAAAAAGAAAGAAAGGCCAATACTTCTTTTCTAGAAGAGAAGAGACAGAAAAAAACCACTTAAGAAGAAACCTTAAGCGGTTAAGCATTCGCTTGATGACGAATTTCACTAATTCGGGACTGGGTGATTCCAATACAAAAGCAGACGGATAAAAGAGCTGATCCTCCAGCTGAAATCATCAATAAGGGCACTCCAGTCATAGGAATGAGCATACTGACACCCCCAACATTGATGAAAAAATGCAACAGGAAATAGGAGGCAGCACAGGTGAATAAAACTTTATCTGAGGTACGATTGGATTTTAAAGCCCAATGAATAAAACGCCAAATTAAAATCCCGTAACAAATAATGATCAATCCGAAGCCTAAAATACCCGTTTCTTCAATGACAATTGATAAAATATAGTCTGACTCCGCTTGCGTCAAGAAGCCATACTTTCGCACGGAGTTTCCAAGTCCGCGGCCAAAAATTCCAGCATCCGCAATGGCATATAGAGCATTCGCTGGTTGATAGCCAATATCATGAATACTTAAATAGGGATTGCGCATATTTTGAATGCGCGTAGCAATGTGTTGAACGAAAGAAACGTTGCTAAAAAGCTCAACAAAAGATTCACTAAAGTATACCCCTACAATTACAATCGTAATCCCGACAATCACACTCCAAAAAAGACGTTGCTGCACTTTTCGTAAGGGAGGGTATGGAATGATTAAGAGTCCAATGATCCCAATTCCAAGTGTAATGATGAGTGAGCCAAAGTCTTTTTGGAAGCCTCCGATAAAGATAATGGAGAAGAACATTTGAAACAAGGGCCAAAAAAATACATGAAAAAAGGTTTGCTTTTCTTTTGGCAAATGAGCATAGGCGGAAAAAGAAGTGGCAAGAACGGCGATTAAAAGCGGCTTTCCAAATTCTGAAGGTTGAAGAGTAATAGCACTTCCAAGTTGAATCCAGGCTTTTGATCCATTGACATCACTTCCAATCAAGGCCGTTGCAATCAATAAAAAAAGGTAGAGGACTTCGAGGGTTCCTTGAATAGCACGCATTCGCTTATAGTTAAATAAGCGAGATAACATGACCACCCCAACTTCCCATCCTAAGATAGAGAAGAACAGCTGTTTAAAAATCGTCACATATAACTGGTTGGCTTTTCCAATCGCAGAAGCCATTTGCGTGCTTGTGACCATAATCGTCCCAAAAACCATTAATACAAGAATGGATCCTAGAATCCAAGGATCATATCCTCGTTTAGGCATAAAAAGTCGATTTAAAAATGGTTCACGGTTACGATTTTTTTTCTTGGTTGTTGCCAAGCGCCTCATCCTCCCTTCTATTTTAGAAAGTGCCTATCATTTTATCATATTTTTAATCTTTTCTTGAATATCCTCAAAGAAAAGACCAAGTGGGTCTTAAGATATTTTTCTTTCCCTTTCAGGTAAAGAGTCTTAGCCCAATCGATTCAAAAGAGTGACTATAAAATTGAAAAGTGTCGCTGGAAGAATTATGAAACTCCCAAATTTGAAGGGGATACATCAATTTTTAGGAAAATCTCTTCCTACTTCGTGAAGAATCCATAAAACTACCTTAAGGAAAGAGAGATTATCTCTAGAAAGAAGAAATCAACCAAATACGCAAGGAGAAATATATTATATGGAACTTTCTAATAAAGATTTAATATTTGATGATAATCCCATGATTCGTACTCACTCTAAAGATGTTTCCTTACCTTTAAGCCAAGAGGATCGGGAGCTTTTACTCGCTATGCATCGTTATGTGTTAGACAGTCAAGACGAGGAACTTTGTCAAGCTCGTGATTTGTCCCCCGCCGTTGGGTTGGCTGCGATTCAAGTCGGGGTACCTAAAAAAATGATTGCCATTACGGTTCCCGATGATGAAACAGGTGAGGTGTATTCTTGGGCCTTAGCCAATCCCAAACTGATTGCTAAAAGTCGTCAATTGGGCTTCTTAGAAAATGGAGAAGGATGTCTTTCGGTAAAAGAACCTCATGAAGGCGTGATTCCGCGACCTTATCGCATCAAAGTTCGTGGATACGATGCCTTAAGTGATCAAGAAGTTGTTGTAGAAGCGGAAGGATTTTTAGCCATGGTTTTCCAACATGAATTAGCACATTTAAAAGGTGGCTTGTTTTATGATGGAATCGTTAAACGTGATGAGGTAGATCCAAGCGCGATTGCTCTTTAAGAAAAATAAAACAGAATACGAAGCCAAGACTTTAAAAATAGCTCTTGGTTTTTTTTGCGTTTTCTTGATGATCAATTTCTACAAGAGGAAGGATAGAAAACCGTATGTTAAAATAAATTGAGCTAATCTTTTGTCTTTTTGTTTTGGGTAGAAGCTATCATTGTGAATCTTAAAAGAAAACGGACCTATTTTAAACGTTTTCCCCCTTTTGTAAATAAAGAAAGGATATATGCTGCGCAAAAATGACCACTTATTCTAATGCTCCCTCACTAGAGGCCATAGACCCCATCATAGAATCCGATGCAGCCTCTTCTGGCCCTACTGAATCCAGTTCATCGACTTTAAAAAAGCCTCCTTTAGACACTTCCTCTCAAGAATTGTCCATCCAAAAAGAGGAAGGAGTACTTCATTCCAAAGCGAAAGAACTGACAATGGAGAAAAAAAATAAAGAATTGAGATCAGAAGAAAGATCGAATCATTCGAATGATAAAAATGGAATTGGAAAGTCGAAAGCGAAAAACGAAAATAAAATTTCACGCTTCGATACGCCATCGATTGGAAAGACTGAATCCAAAGCGGATCCTACTAAACCAAAACCGAAAGGGAAAGCCGAAGGAAAATCCGATTTTAAACCTGATGGGCGCTCCATAAGCAAACAAGAACGGCCCAGGACCACGCCTTTAAAGCCGACCAAGCCCATGAAATTTACCACGATTCCTACTGAAGCCATTACGACGCAACAGCTTCCACCCTCTGTCCAAGAATCTTCCACGAAAAAAGCGGCTCTTAATCAAGCCAATCGTACAAAGGTTCGTCCTCATGATACCCAAATTTATGCGCTTGGCGGACTTGGCGAAGTGGGAAAAAACATGTATTGCTATGAGCAAGGCAATGAAATTGCGATTGTCGATTGTGGAGTACTTTTTCCAGATGACGAACTCTTAGGGGTAGATTATGTTATTCCGGATTATCATCACTTAATTCGGTGTAACCATAAGCACAAAATTTTAGTAATTACCCATGGACATGAAGATCATATTGGCGGAATTCCTTTCTTACTCAAGCAAGTCGATATCGATGCCATTTATGCTCCTCGTTTTGCTAAAGCTTTGATTGAAAAAAAGTTATTGGAACACCGAGATGCTCCAAAAGTACCAATCATTGAAATCAATGAAAATTCGGCGGTTAAAACACGCTTTTTCAATATTGGCTTTTTTAATACCATTCACTCTATCCCTGATTCCTTAGGAGTTATGATCACTACGCCAAATGGCACTATTGTGCATACGGGAGACTTTAAATTTGATTTAACCCCTGTAGGACAAAATGCAGACTATCAAAAGATGGCTTACATTGGAGCTCTCAAACCTGATCTATTGATGTCAGATTCTACGAATTCGGGAGTAGAAGGTTTTTCTATTTCAGAAAAAGATGTAGCCAAAGAGATTTTACAAATTATGCGCACGGCCAAAAATCGGATTATCGTTGCCACCTTTGCCTCGAATGTATATAGGGTGGCCCAGATCATTGAAGCTGCTGTTAAAACGGGACGTAAAGTCGCGGTTTTTGGCCGCTCCATGGAAAATGTCGTCGATATCGGTCGTAAAATGGGCGTTATTCATTTAAAAAATGAGGATATATTGGCTCCCGATGATTTACGCACGATGCCCGATGAAAAAGTCTGTATTTTGTGTACCGGAAGTCAAGGAGAACCTCTCGCTGCTCTTAGTCGCATCGTAAATGGAACCCATCGCCATATTCACTTAAAGCCCACCGATACTGTAGTATTCTCCTCTAATCCTATTCCAGGTAATGACGATTCTGTAAATAAAATTGTCGATAAACTTTTCCGTTCTGGAGCTACGGTTTTAAATAAGTCGGTATTAAACAACCTACACACCACCGGACATGCTTCAAAACAGGAACAAAAATTGATGATGCAACTCATCAAGCCCAAGTACTTTATGCCTATTCACGGAGAATACAAAATGTTGATGCAACATCGTCAATCTGCTCTGGAATTGGGAATTCCTAAAGAGAATATCTTTGTTTGTGCCAATGGAGATGTGTTGCTTCTTCGCAATCATGAAGTCATTCAATCGGATTGGCGCTATCAAGGTGATGATATTTATGTGGATGGAAACGATATTTCTGGTTTATCTACCGCAGTTTTAAAAGATCGTCATATTTTAGCTGACAATGGAATGGTTGCGGTTATTGTCCCGATCGATTCAAGTACAAACTCCTTATTGGCAAAACCCATTATTGTCAGTCGTGGATTTGTCTATTTGAAAGATTCCCAACAACTCATTCGCGATGCCGAAAATGTGGTCACCATTGCTTTACAAAATAAACTGAAAGAGAAAACCACCTTTGCGGATTTAAAAAACTGTATTCGTTCTTCCCTTGAACCCTATCTTTACAAAAAAACGCATCGCAATCCGATCGTAATTCCGGTGATTTTGAATTCTCGTAAAGCGATGGAAGAACTTACCCAACACCGTTCTCGGCCTCCTCGACGTTTAAATATCCCTAAAACACCCTATCGGGATACGAAAGAAAAAGAGAGTCGTTTAAGCCAAGAATTCAAAACAAAAATAGAATCTTGATTCTTTTTTCATGAAAAGGCAGAATGACTGCCTTTTTTTATGTCCAAGATAGTTTTCCTACTTTAACGAAAGTTTAAAAAATATTCTTGTTATCCTTCTTAGACCATTCTCAAAATAATTCCTTAAGGTTTTTGAGCGGGTTTTGGCAATATAGCTTCTCTGTCTTATAATCGGGAACAGGACTTATCTTATAAAGGAGGAATTGCATGCGTCTTCCAAATTGGCTTAAACTCATGATGGGATTTATGGCCTTTTTAATAAGTTTGGTTTTGGTTTTTAATTTCACTCTCTATCGTGCCTTTATTTATAATCCAGATCACATTACAGTTTCCTATAAACAAGTGTGCAACGAAGCCATTCCAACTTCTATGTCCCAAGTATCGGCTGTTTTTTTAACCGATATTGAATACAGTGAAGAGTACTTTAGTCTTGATAAAGCGGAAGCACTTTTTGCGCAAGTTCGTAAGCTCAATCCCGATGTTCTTTTAATTGGAGGAGACTTGTTTGCATGGAATGCCAATCTGACCGATGAGGTTCAAAAGCGTATGGTTGACTGGCTTTCTTCTATTTCAGCTCCTCTAGGAAAATTTGCGGTATTTGGAGAACAAGATGAGGCCAGTGAAACCCATCAATACATCGTGGAGGATGTATATTTAAAATCTCAAGTAGAACTGTTAAACAATCGTTCGGTTCTTTTAGCCAATAAAAGTACTCAAGGGATTCGTTTAGGAGGCCTTGATATTCATGCGGATCCTTCTCCTTTGGTGCCTGTATTTCAAGAAGGTCAATTTAATTTATTGCTGAGTCATTATCCAGACAATTTTATCGTTGCTCAAAATGCAGGTTTACAAGCAAGCTATGGCTTAGCCGGCAATTCCCATGGAACCCAAATCAATTGGCCTATTTTAGGAGGGTATAAAACGTTTGATGGAAGCGAACAAATCGATCGCAATCATGAAATAAAGTTAAATTTTCCTTATTTGATTTCCGATGGAATTGGTTGTCTTGATGTACAGGCTCGCCTTAATTCACCTGTGGAAATTTTATATTTAACTTTTATCAATCCCACCACTTAATCGAAGGAGAAAAAAATATTTTCCTTTGAACTTTGGATGTTCTCTTCATTCGCTTTATGCTTTCTAGCTTTTATTCCTGCGACTTAAAATTCTTTAAAGCTTCTAAGAGAAGGTTTTAAGAAAAAAGAGTTTTCACTCAATGAGTTTTAAAGAAAAGAGTATACTAAAATCATCACGACAGGGGCGCCTTTTAGGCTGAGATTTGGACCCTTAATACCTGATCTAGTTAGTACTAGCGTAGGGAGTCG
>CAYTMK010000037.1:0-18758 GCA_964438885.1 uncultured Erysipelotrichaceae bacterium
TCTTTATGATCTTACAGTTGTTGTTTTTCTTCTTTGAATTTCCAGAGTGGTTAGCGAAGCTCACACTGCTTTCGATGTGTAATCGGATCAATACTGTTTTTGGGATAACCGCTACGTTCTTTACTGTTTGGTCCTTTTGGATGATCGCCACTCAATCCATTCCTAAAAAAATGTGGGTGGGGCTAGTAGTTTGTGTGGTATATGGAGCTGCTTCCCTTTACGCTACCCAATTCTTTTTGTTTCCAAATTACCTAAAAATCATCCAAGAGCTAGGCTCTTTCTTTGAACAGTGGCCCGAGAGTATTTTTTATGGCCTAGCTCTAGGGATGGCCTTTGGACTTTGGCTCACTTTTACCAAATGGTACCAACTTTTCTATTGTTTTCTTGCCTGTTGGACAGGCATTGCAGGACTTTTGGTCAATCCTTTAATGCAAGGAATCGCAGCCGTTACAGATTATCCTCTCGCTCAAGCGGTTCAAGAAATTGTAGAAGAAAATCCTGAAGCGTGGTGGCTGTCTTTGTATGCCGATCAAGTTCAGGGATTGCTCTTGGCCAATGGAGCTAAAGTTGTAAATGGAGTGAACTTTTATCCCGATTTGGAAAAATGGGAACTTCTTGGGCTTGATCAAGAAGAAGATTTTGCAAAAATAAATCGTTATGCGCATTTCGTAGTGAATTTAATTGATTCGGGCGATACCTATGTATCGAGTTCGAACTATGACCTCATTGATTTAGAACTCAATCCCAAAGATTTTGAAACGCTTGATATTCAATACGTTGTTGGACTTCGTGTCAATGCCGACTTGTTTACTCAGCTTGGCATTCCCTATAAAGTTCTTTTTGAGGATAAAAAGACGCAAGATGTCATCTATGATGTGGGTGTTGCCCTAAATGAAGCAGATAATAAAGATGCTTTAAACGCTTTAGCCCAACAAAAAGCTCAACAAGAAAAAGAAGAAGAGGAAAAAGAGAATCTTGAATCTGAGTCGCTTGATAGGGAAGAATATTCTGAGGGCCAAGAAGATCAAGACTATGGTGAGGTCTTTCCAGAATCTATCGTTGATTATGGATATATTGATGAGTATGAACCCATCTATTACGAATAAAGGAGCTGCTTAAGCTCCTTTTTATTCGTAAACTTTTTTAATTAGACTTTGACTTTGGTTTTCCCTCAAGAAAAAGCCAATAAGATCTGTGAACTCTCTTTTGGCTGAGAGAGAAATTGTTCAAGATCTTCAAAAGAAAAATGCTTTTGAATTTCTAAGAGTTCTAAAAGAATCGCTTGTTTGGCTTGGTGATTGGTCGTTTTTGCTTCTAAATAATCGGCTAGCCATTGAATTTGAAAAAGGCATGTGAATAAAAATTGTTCACTGGTCACTTTCCATTTCCCTTTTTGTACTTTTTGAAAGGGAAATAAGAAGTTTTTTTTATAGGAAGCTAAGCCTTGTGGATCTTTGAAAAGAGCATCTAAAACCAATAAGTCCTTTTTGGTAAGATGATTTTTTCCCGTTTGACTACTGAATTTTTGAAAAGAAAGAGAAAGAATATTGACGAAAAGAGACTGTAAAGAAGCTTTCACTTTTTCATCTTTTCCTTTATTGAAACTTTCAAACCACTTAAAGGAAGCACATTGATAGATGAGGGATTCAAATTGTTCGATCTTCATCTGCCAAGCAAGAGAAGCCTTATTAATCAGTTGATAAAAAGCATCTTCATCAAGAACAAGAATCATTTTAATCGCTTCTTTTAAATCGACTAAAACAGCTTCTTCTAAATGAGAAGAACTAGCATAAATATATAAACGACCTAAGCGTTTAGAAGTTTGTTTCCCATGGGAAAGAAAGTCTTTCACTTGATCTTCCTTCATTCTTTCCTCCTTGTTTCCATTCCTAGAAAAGCTTCATATGCCTTTTTCTCCTAACTATACGGTATCGATCGAACTTAATTCTACTTATTTCGGTCAAAATGAGGCTTCTTTTCTTTTGAGCTGAGAAATAAAATTTTAAAATATTAAGATATTTTTTTGGAATTTCTTTAAGAAAGGCTTGCTAAAGACTTTTAGAATTCGTACAAAAAGATTGACCATTCTTGTCTGTGCTTTTTTCTCTTGAAGCTTAAAATGGCAAGAAATCTTGAATATTGGTCGCAGAAAGGAGAATGAATGGCTAAAAAAATTATTCAGGTAGAAGAAAAGGTTCCTTTTAACTTGCTTTTACCGCTTTCCATCCAGCACTTGTTTGCGATGTTTGGAGCCACGGTGTTGGTGCCTTTCTTATTTCAAATCAATCCTGCAGTTGTTTTATTTATGAATGGGGTAGGAACCTTATTATTTATTGCGATCACAAAGGGAAAAGCTCCAGCTTATTTAGGAAGTTCCTTTGCTTTTTTGGGACCGGCAAGCATTGTCATTGCAAAATGGGGCTTTCCTTATGCTCTTGGTGGCTTTGTAGTGGTTGGATTTTTAGGATGTATCATTGCTTGGATCATTAAGAAATTTGGAACCCATTGGATTGATGTGGTTTTACCTCCTGCAGCCATGGGCCCAGTCGTGGCTTTAATTGGCTTAGAGCTTTCAAATTCTGCGGCTTCTACCGCTGGATTATTGGATGAACACGTTTTGGTAAGCAACATCGTGATTTTTGCAGTGACTCTTGGGGTAGCAATCATTGGAAACGTTTGTTTTCGTAAGTTCTTTGCGATTATTCCCATTTTGATTGCGGTAGTATGTGGCTACATCACAGCCGTTTTATTTGGAGTGGTGGATTTTGCGCCCATTGCGGCTGCTTCTTGGTTACAATTGCCCAATTTCCAGATGCCACAGTTTTCTTTAGCCGCGATCTTTACCATGCTTCCAGTCTTACTCGTCACAACTTCTGAGCATGTAGGCCATCAAATCGTGACCAGCCAAATTATCGGTCGGGATTTGATTAAAGATCCTGGGTTAGATCGGACAATTTTTGCGGACAACTTCTCTACGATGATATCGGGTCTACTTGGCTCTGTTCCCACAACCACATATGGCGAAAACATTGGTGTCATGGCCTTGACTGGAGTGTATTCCGTTTATGTCATTGGTGGAGCAGCGGTATTGTCGATTTGTTGCGCTTTTATCGGTCCACTTTGTGCCCTTATTCAGTCGATTCCCTCTGCCGTAATCGGTGGCATTTCTTTCTTGTTGTATGGAATGATTGGCGTTTCGGGTCTGCGTATTTTGATTGATGAAAAAGTAGATTACTCCAATTCGATTAATATGATTTTGACTTCCGTAGTGTTTGTGATCGGTCTTTCTGGAGTCACCATTCAATTTGGGGATATTACCCTTTCAGGGATGGTGCTTTCGGCTCTGGCGGGAATTGTATTGTCTTTGATTTTCCATCTCTTGGATAAGGCTCATCTATTAAATGAAACTTCCAAAGAACCCACAGATGAATTTAAAGAACTAGAAATTCATATCGAGAAAGAACAGGAAAAGAAAGCTTTTGTCAAGGAAGAAGCTGAACTCAATCAATTGAGTCAAGATATTGTTGATTCTTCCAACTAAAAGAAATCTTGCTCATGTTTTTTCATCTTTGAAGTCTTCAAAAAATGACCAGAATGACTGAGTCTTCTGGCCATTTTCTTTTTAAATCCACTCGAACCTCTAGTCTTTTCACCTAAATAACGAATCTAAAAATTTATAGCAAAATAATGGTCATTTAAAAAGGCCAGAAGTTTTAAACTTCTAACCTTTTTTAGATTGAGGCCATCTACATCCATTGTTGGTACTGGGATATTTTCCTTCACTTCTATATTGATCTTCTTCTACATTGGATTCAATATATTCCATTTCTCGTTTTCCGGCTTTAGGATCATTGCAGTGTTGGTTGATGACTTCCTCAAAACAGTTGGCACATAATTTATCTGTAGCCAATCCTGCTCTTTCCTCGATATGATAATAATCAGGAACATTATTCGAAACTTCCCAAACAGAATATAGTTTTTCCCCTTCAGGAATCATCTTTAGACATCTTCCACATCGACATTGACGAATATAGTCTGTCGCCTCATACGTATTTCCATCACTCCAGGCTACGCTTTACCACAAGAAGCGATAATCTTTTTAGCGCTATCGATATCTAAAGCTGTAGCATCGTATAATTCAATGACCGTCTTGACTACCGCATTCAGTCCTCTTCCAATATTGTGATCACTCATACTCTACTTTCTCGTTTTTTCTTTTTCTTAAGATATTTATAATATATATTTCACTCCTTAATTATAAGGTAATATTAAAAAATGAAACCACTAATTGTTTTAAAATAATGCCTTTTTAAATATAAAGTTTAATTCACTACGCTATCTTTAAATTTCGATAAAGATTTTTAATTTTCAGAGGTGCTTTTCGGGCACACAGAAAAGAATTATTCATTTCTATGAAAGAATTGAAGTATGAAATTGAAACAACAAGAAAAGCTTGAATGGATTGGAGGATTGGCTTTAATCGTCCTAGGCCTATTTTGTCTTTTATTTCCTTATGGAGTGGCTGATGGATTGATGATGGGTTTAGCTCTCTTGTCTACCATTTCCGCCTTATTATTGCTGTGGCAAGCCTGGAAATCAAAAAGCGTCATGGAGTTGTTGAAAGGAATTGTAGCAGGCGTTTTAGCAGGCTTTTTATGGGGATATCGAGCAGAAGGCGTAGTATTTGTTTCTATTCTCTTTGGCTGGTACATGATCGGTACGGGCGCAATTTTAGTGATTGAGGGTGTCATGGATTTAAAAGAAAAATCCAAAACGGGCCTTCCTTTTTTGCTGATTGGTCTAGCTGGATTGATCTTTGGAATCGTTCTTTGTACCAATGCCAAAGAAGATGTGCATTTGTTACAAATAAGCATTGGAAGCTACTTTATTTATCAAGGATTACAGCTTATTGCTGAACTGTATGTATTCCAAAACCATTCGGGATCTCGAACTTGGTCCTTTCGGTATTGGAATGCTTTACCCGTCTACGTCGTGGCGGCCGGACCAGCTATTATTTTACGGTTAGCTCATCAAAAGAAAATGGAAGTCGACTCCTTTCCCTTTGATGCCTATAAAAACAATAAACCGATTAATTTACGCGTCTTTGTCCATACTGGATTAAGTGGTGATCATCAAGTAGGACATATGACCTTCTCCTATCAAGGGATCATGTATTCTTATGGCAATTACGATGTAGCAGAGGAAAAGATGTTTCGTACTCTCGGGCCAGGAATTCTCTTTACGGTTCCCATGGAAATTTATGTGAACAACTCCTGCGTCTATGAAGACAGCACAATTTTTGAGTTTGGAATTCACTTAACCGAAGAGCAAGAAAAGCATCTTCAGGAAATTTTAGATCAAATGCGTCAAGAAACCTATCGCTGGTATTGTCCCTTAGCGCGTGAAGCACTAACGCAGGAGAACTTTGAAAAGCTGCAAAAAGACTATACCTGTCGATTGTATTGGAGAACAGGCAGTAAATTTTATAAATTCCGGAAAGGAATTTGGAAAACCTATTGGGTTCTTGGAAACAACTGTTCATTGTTTACATCTAGTATTTTGCATGAACTCGATCGCGACCAATACGCCTTACCAAAAGGCATCAATACCCCTGGAGAGTTTTTTGAATTTTTCACGCAGGCTTACCAAGACCCTAAAAGCAATGTCGTTTATCAATCTTGGCATACGGCTGAATTGCCCAACACTCTTTTTGATGCCCCTCTTTGATGTCTTCGCCGTCGGAGAATCAAGCGTTCAAAACTTCCATTTTCAATGAATTCCGCTAGAGTAAATTGGTCAAGCATGGTTACTGTGCAAGCCAATTTCCCAGCGGTTTTTTCATATTGGTCCAATAACGATTCGGGTAACACCATATAGCCCAACCGTAGAGAAGGAGAAAGCGATTTGGAAAAGGTATTGAGATAGATGACGCGCTTGGTAGAATCAAGCGCATAAAGCGTTTGTAAAACAGGACCATGTTGAAAAAATTCGGAATTGTAATCGTCTTCGATTAAATATCCTTGCCGTTGATCGATCCAAGAAAGATAAAGTCGACGGCGAGCAGGAGAAGCCATAATTCCAGCTGGAAAACTCGAAAAGGGTGAAACGTGTAGGAAGTGACTGGTGGCTTGAAATAGAGCTTTTGGTTCTATTCCATCTTCATCGAGTGGTAAGCGTTCAATACGGGCATTTGAAGAAGTATAGATGTGTTCGATAACAGGATAGCCAGGATTTTCAATGGCTACGTCAAAGTCCTGTTTAAACATACGACATAAAATCGCATACAATTCTTGGGCTCCAGAAGCAATCACAATTTGGCGCGGTTGCACCGCCATTTGGCGATTCTTATACAAGTAGCGCGCGATGACATTGCGCAATCTTGCACTTCCAGGAGCGGGTGAGATTTGCGTTAAAAAGGATTGATCTCGACTCATCACCAAACGCATGGTTTTAAACCAGAGTGAAACCGGAAAATCAGGATCTGGATTGGCCGTATCTGGCTCTAGGTCCTTCATTTGAAATCCATTGCGCTCTTCTAAGCGCTGATTTCCGGGTAAGACAAAATAGCCTTGTCTAGGCTTGGCCACGATATACCCTTCTTGTTCTAAGATGTCTAAGGCTTGTTCAACCGTAGAAAGAGAAATTTGTAAATCCAAGGCGTATTGCCGTTTAGAGGGAAGTTTGCTTCCAGCGACCAATACGCCTTTTTCAATGTCTTGACGTATCGCTTGGTAAAGCGATTGGAAAAGGGGGGAAGTAAGGGAGTAACTAATCATCTGGTCTTCTCATTTTTTCTAAAATTGAATCTTTTTATAAGATCAGATCTGAGTATACTCTTAGACATCCCTTCAAAGGCAACTAATAAAAAGGGGCTTCAAATAAACGTAAAAAAGAGAAGGGATTTGTTAAGAAGGAAGGGATATTTTATGATGATGACTTCTTCAAAGCGATCTAATCTCACTGTGCCGCGTCGAGATTCTGTTTTATGGATTACAGCTTGTGGAATGTTTATTGGATTGGTTATTTTGTTGGCTAGTTTTGGAGTGCCTGTTCCAGGCGGAAAACTCTATCTTTGTGATATTGCGATCGTAACGGCTTCGATTTTGCTTGATCCGATTGGAGCAATGATTGTGGGAGGGCTAGGATCTTTTTTAGGGGATGCTTTGTTTTATCCGGTCCCGATGTATGTATCGCTCGTCGTGCATGGTCTTCAAGCCTTTATAATTAGTTGGTGTGCCCACAATACATTTCAAAAAAAGCCGATTTATGGAGCTATTTTAGGGGCTACTTTAGGGTGTATCATTTTAGTGGTGGGGTATACTCTAGGAAAAATTTACATCTATTCCACTTTTGAATATGCGATGTTGAAACTTCCCTATGAAATCGCCCAAGGTCTTATTGGAGCCATTGCGGGTGTCTTATTAACTTACAAGTGTGGTTTGAGAAAATTATGGATTGAAATGGTTCATCACCAACGTTAATTTCATCTTTTAAAAAAGAGATTTTTCCCCTTGGCAAAAGCTTTGAAAGAAAAATCTCTTTTTTCTTTTAAGAAAATCTCTAGAAGACAAAAGAAATGAAAAGTTTAGACAAGAAAAGATTAAACTTAAATCATGAACTATGCAGCTGTGATTGTGGCCGCCGGCAAAGGAAGCCGCAGTGGCCTTTCTTATAACAAAGTTCTTTTTCCTTACCAAGGAAAACCGATTTTACGCTATTCGATCGAACGCTTTTTACAAGATGAAGAGTGTCAACAAGTGATTGTGGTGTGCGCTTTAGAGGAATTGGATCGGTTTCAAGAACTCTTTCAAGATTTGGATGCACGGATTGTATTTGCCAAGGGAGAAGCCACAAGAACTCAATCAGTGGCTTCTGGTCTATCTTTGGTGCACACGCCTTATGTTCTCATTCATGATGGAGCGCGGCCATTTTTAAGCCACGCTCTTCTTAAACGCATTAAAGAGGCTTTAAAGACGGATCAAGCAGTGGTTCCTGGTCTGGAAGTCATCGACACAATTAAAGAAATCAATGATGAGGGATATGTCATCTATACGCCCAAGCGATCTCATTTACGTACCATTCAAACCCCCCAAGCCTTTTCGACTTCTCTTATTCAAGAGGCTTTGGCGTACGTTTTAAAGGAAAATTTAGAAATCACTGATGATGCCATGGCTCTCGAGAAAGCTTTTGGCCTTCCCAGTCGCTTAATTCCTGGAGAACAAGCCAATCAAAAAATTACTTCGGCTCAAGACATTGAAGCTCTGAGTCAAGACTCTTTAAAGGAAAAAGGAAAACTTTAAAACACAAATGTAAGCCGCTTGTCGCATGAATCGGCATGAATCTCGTTAAAATAGGAACATGAAACCCATTCATCTGCACCATGAAACCAATCTCACCACGGGTCTGACTCAAGCCCAGGCAGCCGTGGCCCCTAAAAATTTAATCGATTCAAATCCCCAAAAATCTCTTGGTCGGCTTGTAGCGGAGGAATTTTTTTCCTTTTTTAATATTGTCAATTATATTTTGGCTTTTTTAGTGATCTTAACAGGAAGTTATCGAAACCTATTGTTTATGATCGTTGTCCTTTCGAATACAGTTATTGGGTTATATCAAAAAATTCACTCACGACGAATCTTAAATCAATTGGCCCTTGTCCATGCGCAAAAATACCAAGTGTTGCGGAGTGGACATTATGAAAATTTAGCCTTGGATGAAATTGTGGAGGGAGATTTGATCAAGCTCAGTGCGGGGGCTCAAATTCCTTGTGATGGAGTGATTCGAGCTGGAGCTTGTCAAGTCAATGAAAGTCCTTTAACAGGCGAATCGGATGCTTTAGAACGAGAACCAGGGCAAACGCTTTATGGAGGATGCTTTGTGGTGAGTGGCAGCTGTGTCTTGCAAGCCGTTGCCGTAGGCAATGCGCAATACATGGCCTCCATTGTCAAAGAAGCAAAGCGAGAAAAACAATTTCCTAGTCCATTGCGAGACACCTTGAACCGCCTGATTCAGTTTTGTTCCATCATTATTTTTCCGGCTGGCTTTTTATTATTTTTAAAACTTTATGTTTTGAATCATTCTGTTTCCTTGAATGCGGCGCTTTTAAATGTCACTGCCTCGATGGTAGGGATGATTCCAGAAGGACTCATGATTCTAACCTCTACCGCTCTTGCTACGGCGGCCGTAAAGATGGCTCGGCAAGCCGTATTGATTCACGAACTGTATTGTATTGAAAGCCTTGCTCGTGTTGATACGCTTTGTTTGGATAAAACTGGCACGATTACAAGTGGGGCGATGCATGTTTATGATTTTGTACCCGTCAAGGGCGTAACAAAAGAAGAGATGAAAGTGGATTTGGCCAATATTTTAAACGCTTTACAGGATGACAATCTGACTTCTCAAGCTATTCGCAAGGCCATTCAAGGGACTCAGCCCACTCAAAAAGCCCTCAAAATCTTTCCGTTTTCTTCGGAGTGGAAAAGTTCAGGGGCTTCTTTTGAAAATGAGGCGCTTTTGATGGGAGCCTACCGTTTCCTGTTTGAAAATCTTGATTCAAAAGTTCTGGATCAAATTGACGAGTGGGCCAATCAAGGGTTACGCGTTTTGGTTTTAGCCAAAAGTAAGCCACTCGAAAAACTTCAAAAAGGGGAGTATACGCTGTGCGGCTTTTTACTCATTGAAGATGAAATTCGTCCAAATGCGGCTAAAATTCTTGAATACTTCCATCAACAAGATGTGCATTTAAAAGTGATTTCCGGAGACATGACGGCTACTGTTCAAGCGATTGCCGCAAAAGCTGGAGTTCATGGACAAGCCATTGATATGTCCACCATCACGGAAGAGCAAATTCCAGAAGTTGTAGAGAAGTATTCCATCTTTGGACGAGTGACCCCGATGCAAAAAAAGCTTATGGTAGAAGCCTTACAAAATCAGGGCCACACGGTAGCTATGACGGGAGATGGAGTCAATGATGTCATGGCTCTAAAGCAGGCGGATTGTTCCATTGCGATGGGCAGTGGAGCGCAAGCGGCAATGGCAGTGGCCTCCATGGTTCTTTTAGAAGACCAATTTTCCGCTTTACCGCAAATTTTATTGGAAGGCCGCCGTGTGATCAATAACATTCAACGCACTGCTTCCTTATTCTTAGTGAAGACGTTATTCTCGTTCTTTGTGACCATTTTGACCGTTCTCTGGATGCAAGTTTATCCTTTTGTCCCCATTCAGTTGACGCTTGTATCTTCGGCAGGAATTGGGATTCCTTCTTTCTTTTTAACTTTTGAAAACGACACCAAACGTCCTAAAGGGAATTTTCTCATTAGCGTGCTGTCGCGTGCTTTGCCTGGTGCTTTAGCCATTACGTTTGGAATTGCGATCGCCTATATCGTATTGATTCATGGTCCCTTTGAAATTACCTTGGATCAGTATCAAACCATCTGCACTTGGCTGGCTGCCATCAATGCGCTTGGAATTTTGGCTCTGATTTGTTTTCCACCCTCGCCTTTACGCTTAGGGGTAATGCTCTTCTCGATGGTTATGTTGATTGGGGCCTTAATTTTGTTGCCCTCGCTTTTCTACCTCGAAAAGCTTTCTTGGCCGCTTTTTGCTCTACTCGCTTTAATTGCTATTTTAGAGGAAAGTTTGCTTTGGATTTTATGGCAACTGAATTGGTCTAAAATCTTAGCCGCCTTAGCTTCTTTGGATCCAGGAAATGCCCGTCAAACAAAAGGCCTTCACTAATCTTTTTTAAAGTCCAAGAGATATTCTTGGATTTTTTTTCGTCTTTTCGCGAAAAAAAAAAAAAAAAAAAAAAAAAAAAAAAAAAAAAAGGATACACTTAAAGACCTAGAACTTCAACTAAATTAGCTGAGTTCAAAAAAAAAGGCCTCGATGAGGCCAAGTAGCATTTAAGGGGATTATGGATACAAGAAAACAACACCTTGGACTTGAGGATAAAAATAAAACATCATTATATGGCTGTTTATTTCGACAGGTTCGTCTACAGCGTGGCTTTTCCCTTGAAGTGGTAGCCAAAGCAATTGGCCTTTCAAAGGGAACGCTTTCCGAAGCAGAACAAGGAAAACGTAAATTTTCCTTAGGTGCTTTAAAAAAAGGAATGCATTTTATGGGATTGTCTTACCAAGAAACCTCTATAGAGGATATCTTGTCTATTTTATCGCTCATTCAGCGCTTCATTACGGCTTGTTATTTTTACGATCAAAAAGAACAAGAAGCAGTCTATCAAAAATTTTTAACCTATCACTTTGATCGTTTTCAAACTTTTGATGACCGCTATTACTACTTATTGAGTTTAGAACTTCTTATAGCGTTGCACACCGAAAATCCCAATTTACATCATTCTATTTTTCAAGCTAAAAAAGATCTTGATAGTGCTTTTGAGCATTTACCAGAAAACCTTAAAGAACTATATTACTATCTTCAAGTCCTGTGGTTCAACTACAATGGTCAATTGATCGGAATTGAATTCTATGTCCAAAACTTATTTTCTATAACGAGTCAAGAATATTTTCAATATTTACAACCCTTGGTTGGTTATTATTCGTTACGGGCAAGCATTCATAATTCTCATTCCTCTGATATCTACCACTATATTCACTTATTACGCAGCTTTTTTCAAAGAGATTTAAATTATACGCGCATGATTTTTTTAGACAACTTAGAAGGAATTTATTGGGTTTTGTTGGAACAATACGATATCGCTCTAGAGCGCTTTTATGGCATTTTACGCAATATAAAACAATTTCATTTATCCGCTCCTCTTATTTCCGTGCACAACAGCATTCTCTGGAGCTATCTCATGAAAGAGGACTATCCAAAAGCGCTTGAAGAGGCGGATCGCATCGAAACCCTCTTTGGATGTGCACATGAAGATCGAAATCTTATTTTTGCCATTTATGCAGAGTATCGTTTAGGCCATCTCGATCAAGCCAAATTGCGCTATCAACGCATGAAAGCTGCTTTGCCTCATCCTAAATATCGGGATCAAGCTCTTTTAGAGGCTTTCCATGCCTTACTCTTTGAATCCCTTGCGACTTTTCAACAAAAATGTGAAGAGATTTGTCAGCAATTGTTCCTAGAAGATCGGCTACAGGGGGAATTAGCACGCTTTTTATTAAAAGCTCTTCTATATGAATTTGAAGGTCAACAACAAGCCAAAGAAGCTTATACTTTAAGAATTCGTATTGCCAAACTTACCCCTAAATCCTTGTAGTCTTTTAATCGATTGCTCTCTTTGTCAAACCTTTTTGAATCGCCAATAGCATCGCTTGATGATCGGGATTTTCGGGATGATCCAAAATTTCCTTAGCATCTTTGGCACAACACTCCATCATCGCTAAATCTTTCGTCGCATCTCCTAAAACGAAGGTGGGAAGGCCTGATTGTCGCGTTCCAAGTAAATCACCAGGGCCTCGCATTTCTAAATCGTAAGCTGCTAAATCAAAGCCATTGTCTAGTTCTTCTAACTTTTGAAGTCGATGAATGGCTTCTTTATTTTGAGTAGGCGATAACAAGTAGCATTCTCCCTGGACACTTCCTCGAGCACAGCGACCACGCAATTGGTGCAAGGCCGATAATCCAAAGCGATGGGCATCATAAATAACCATTATGGTGGCATTGGCGACATCAATGCCGACTTCAACAACCGTTGTCGCCACTAAGATTTTAGTTTTTCCTTGATGAAAGCGAGCCATCACTTCTTCTTTTTGTACATTTTTCATCTTTCCATGGAGCAAGTCGATACAAAAGCGTTTTCCCAATATTTTTTGCATTCCTTCATAAATGCTCTGGGCTGCCACGATGCCTTCTTCTCCATTTTCTTCAATGGCAGGACAAACCACATACACTTGTCGGTCTTCGTGTTCAATGGCCTCTAAAATACGCCCAAGCACAGGACGCATGGAGGAACTTTGAAAATACTTCGTTTTAACGGGCTTACGTCCAGGCGGAAGGGTTCGAATGGTTGATAAATCAATATCTCCATATAGAAAGTGTGCGGCTGTGCGAGGAATGGGGGTAGCACTCATCAACAACACATCGCAATGATATCCTTTTTCAATTAACGCTCGGCGTTGTAAAACGCCAAAGCGATGTTGTTCATCGGCAATCACAAAAGCTAAATTGTCAAATTTTACCTCAGGCTGGAATAGGGCATGGGTTCCAATAACAACTTGAATGGAGCCTTCCTGTAATCCCTTTAATACTTGCCGTTTTTCAGCGGCTTTTAACGAACTACAAAGCAATGCTGCATCGATCCCAAAATTTTTCAAGCTTTTGACATGTTGACGAGCAAGAATTTCTGTAGGGGCCAAAAGCGCACATTGCCCTTGGCTTAGGCTAGCTGCATAAATCGCACAGGCCGCTACCGCTGTTTTCCCACACCCTACATCGCCTTGTAAAAGACGATACATTGCTTGATCGCAACGCAAATCGCTCAAGATGTCATCGAGGCTTTGGCGCTGATCGGACGTTAAGGGGTAAGGAAGATGGGCTATGAAGTCCTCTACTAGAGTTTGATCAAACACTCGTCCTTTTTTTTCAACATGAAACGATTGGGCCAATCTAGCACAATGAAAGCTTAAAAACTCCTCGTACTTTAAAGCACGTATTCCTTGATACAGATCCTGTTCGTTTTGGGGTTGATGAATCGCGTGCAAAGCCTGGGGTAAAGAATAAAGCTGATAGCGTTGGCGCAAGTAAAAAGGAACACGATCTTGGAGCGTATCGGCCTTTTTTAAAGCTTTTTGCTCTAAACGCAACATGGTATCGCGCCGCACTTTAGCCGGCATGGAATAAAGGGGATAAAGCCTTTTAGACTGATCGAGTTCTATGTAACTTGTCCATGAAGCGGTTACAGCGTTTGGAGAAGTGTAATATCCACATACGGTGAGCTGACGACCTACTTCAATCTTGGGAAAATATCCATAAGTAAAGAGTGTTACTTCAATGGGCTGTTCATAAGCCATAACAATCAGTTTGGTGGCGATGCGCCCTTTGGAAATGCGTTCACTCTTTAAAAGAGTACAAACCAGTCCTTGAAAAAGAACTTCTTGACCCGATTCCCATTTATAAAAGGGACGAATTGAGATATAGCGCAATGGATAAGTATGAAGAAGCGTATCTAAAGACTGAATATGACGTTCTTCTAAAAACTTTTCTTGCGTTTTGGTGAGAGAGATCCCATTCCAGTTCGTAGCCGTTACCTCCTTTTTGTTTAAGAATGAAAAGAATTCTTAAACATTATCCTTTTTTCAAAGATTTAGTCCTTAAAAAATGAAGACGTTTCATGTGCTGACATGAAACGCCCTAAACCTTTTATCTAGTTATCTAGTTTTAAATCCTCATGAGTAAGAACGCAGGAAGCATTATAGGCTTGGCTATACCAAGAAAGAATATTGCATTCTAAAAATACCCCTATCACTGCTTCCATCAATCCAAGCATCATGAGTTCATAGGTGCCTTGTGCCCCTGAGGAGAAATATACAATCATTTCTAAATAGAGCGTTGGCTCTTTGAGAAACAATAGCGATGTAAATAGCGATGGAGCATCAAAGCGCGTAGCGGAATAGAGAGGGCCGCCAAGGAGGTTATCCCAGCCATACATCAACGCAAACAACAAAAGCCATAAATTTAAAATTATCCAAAATTTGGATTTCCATACCTTTAAAACCAATTGGCACTGGACTTTGAAGTTCATTTGATCTTCATAAATGGTTTTAAAAAACAAAATGAGGGTAGGTAAGGCAAATAAAAGACAAAACGTGCCTAAAATGGCCCCTAAAAGAACAAGTGGGCCATTGACGAGTGAAAGTGGGGAAATGCAATAGGCAGTAAATAGATTGAGAATAAGACAGAGCCCTAAAACTTCTAATACCTTTGAAACGGCAAGAGTCTTATGTTTTTTACCCCAAATTAGGGTGCAGACAAAATACAATCCTACCCCAAAAAGAGCTAACCAAACGCATTCGAGAAATGTATTCCAAGACGTAGAGAGTTGAATCAGGTATAATTCGCCTACCCCATAACCAAGAGAAAAAAGAAAGAGATAAATCATGGGCCGCATAATGCTCGTAAATCGCAATGGAAAAGATTTCATAGGCTCCCTCCTTTTTTTAAGGTCTTTTAAGAAGGATCAAAAAGCTTTAAAACAAACTTTTCGTGACATTCAAAATCTAGCCGATTCATCCGAAATTTCACCTCATTTTAAATTGTTTTAAGATTTGATGCGTGAAAATGAGTGGAAAAGGCGCTTGGAGGTTAAAGAAGAGAAAGGAGATTTTTATATGGATTTTGATATCGATTTGATCAAACGGTTATTGTTTCGAAGTATCCGTCAATCCAAAGGGTATTCCATTGAAAATGTAGCTTTAGCCATTCCCATTTCCAAAGGGGTCTTATCCAATATGGAAAATGGTAAGCGGAAGTTCTCTTCTCAAGTTTTCCAAGCGGGAATGGACCATATGAAGGCTGATTTTGAAGTATTGAATGTCGAGAAGCGAGAAGAAATTTTCAATTTACTTTCTGACTTCATCCGTGGCTTGTATTACCTGGATGATTTACAAAAACAAGATGTTCGTCAACGCTTTTTTAAGTTACACTTTAATCGCCAAAAAGATTTCCATGATAGCTATTTTTATTTGGTTTTTTTAGAGATTTTAATTGAGATTGATCAAATCCCTACTTCTCGAGCCAAAGCAAAATTTCAAGAACCTTTGATCAGGCGTTTACGCTTTTTAGAACGCATTGTACCCGACTTTCCTAGTGATTTGCAAACGATTTATAGCCTCGCAATTTTAATGTGGTTTACAAAATCGGAGCAATGGGAACAAAGTTTGCGCTTCTTTAAAACCATTAATTTGGATCATGAGATCACTCACTTTCCAGGACTTATTCCTTTAGTAGCTTATTATCATGCTAAAGCCATGATATTTGCTTCCAATTCCTTGATGGAAGCCTATCAATTGATTCACTACCTTCAAAATCTAGCCCATCAACATCGCAATTACTTACGACTGATGCAACTTGACTTTGATGAAGGTTTATATTTAATGACAATTGGAAATTATAAAGAAGCTCGCTTGCTCTTTCATCAACTTCAACGTTCAATTGCTCCCTCTTCTCTTCGCTTTTTATTTCAAGCCATTCAAGATCATTTGGTGTGGTGCTATTTAATGGCTCAAAATTTCCAACAAAGCCTTCAAGAATCTATTTATTTGGAAAACAACTTTGGTGTTTCACCTCATTCCAATTTGGTATTCCAAGTGTATTGTTTTTATCGTCTTCATCAAGTTCAAGAGGGCCAAGAAGCCTTAAAGCGCCTCGAGCATAGTTTGAGTACAAGTGAGCGCGATTTAGCCGTTTTAAAGATTTTTCAGCCTCTTTTAGAGCGAGCAGCCTCATCAGATCCTTTAGAGCGCTCTAAGCTTTTAGATGTTTTTTGTACTCGCTGTGAAAGACATTGGCGAAAATATCTTGAAACATTGCCAGTCCATCGTGAACAGGCTATTTTTTTCTTACGCATTCAAATGCATGAATTAGAACAAGTCCAAAATTATGAAGAAGCCAATCGTCTGTGCCGTATTTTAGAAGATTTAGGGCAAATGCGGCCTAAAGTCGATCGTCTTTTATGGACTTCTATAAAGTTTTCTTCTTAAGTGGTCTACAAAGAAAAAGAGCAGTTTTTCTAAACCTGCTCTTTAAAAACTAATCTTCTACGCGAATCGAACGAATGACTTGATCTTGTAAAGGCTTATCCATGGAATTGGTTTTGACTTGTGCCACTTTATCGACACCTTCCATACCCGAAGTGACTTTTCCAAAGGCAGCATATTGTCCATCTAACCAAGGAGAATCTCCATGCATGATGAAGAATTGGCTACCTGCTGAGTTTGGGTTTTGGGAACGGGCCATGGAAAGCACACCGCGCACATGCTTGATATCATTTTGCGCAAAGCCGTTGGCCGAAAATTCGCCTGGAATCGTATGGCCTGGACCTCCTGTTCCATTGCCTAGAGGATCTCCCCCTTGAATCATGAAGCCTGGAATCACGCGATGAAATTTTAAGCCATCGTAAAAGCCTTTATTGGCAAGAGTTTCAAAATTTTCAACGGTTTTAGGCGCTTTTTCTGGATAAAGCTCACCCTTAATCACATCTCCATTGTCCATGGTGATTGTGAATGTTTTTGCCATAGTCTCTTTGACCTCCCTAAGCAGGAAATTTTTCTTTGCTTGTGGTTGTATTGTATCGACTTATTTTTTAACTTTCGCTTTTTACGCTCCATAAATCCTCTTTTTTCAAGAGGTAAGAAGGAGGAATTTTATGTCAACCATTCGGGTCTATTTGGTTGCTTTATCCAATCCTATTGCCGATCGTACGAAATATGAACGACTTGTTTCTATTTTTGCCCAAGAGGGAATTGAACTCGAACTCTCGCGCTATCTTGAACAAGATGTCCCCCCCACTACGAAAGCCACGGACTTTAATAAAGCTATTCGCAGTGGCCGTTATGCTTGGATTGCAGATGTATCAGGAGGGGATTTGGCCAATTTAGTCTTACCGTATTTAGACTATGAAGCCTACGCCCAAAGTCGATCGGTGTATTGTGCCTTTTCCGATGGAACGTGTATCGTGAACGCCTTAGCCGTCAAATCCCAACGTCGAACTCTACTTTTTCCCCTTTGGAATCAAGTTTCCATGCAACAAGCTATTCATATTTTTAAAGGGCATCCTTTAGAAAGTCCTGTTCGAAGTTTAAATGGGCAAGTTCCATGGCCTAAACATGCTCGATTGGCTGGAGGAAATATTCGTTGTTTTTTAAAATTGGCAGGAACTCCCTATATGCCTTGCTGCAAAGGAGGATATTTGGTCTTAGAGTCTATGTCAGCGGATTGGAATGCGTTTCGGTCGATGAGTGCTCATTTAAGTCAGATGGGTGCCTTCCAAGAATTACAGGGGATTGTTCTAGGACGTTTTAATGTTTTAGAAACCCAATTTGGATCTCGCCAAGCGACGCTTGATGCGATCATCGCATTTTTAAAACCACTTTGTGAAAGCTATACCGATTGGTTTTCTCTAGATACTTTTGGGCATATTCCAAATAGTAGTGCTTTATGGGTTAGTCCTCATCCAATGATGGAAGTCAAGTCTCTTTTGAAATCGGAAGATTCACAAGAGGTGGAGAATTTAACAAATGGTCCCGCTAATTGGGTTCATTTAAAGAAAAAAGCGAAAAAGAATCGTTAGTGTCCTCTTGGAAAGAGGCCGATTTTTTAAGATAAAGAAAAAGCGAGAAGTGGACTTCTCATATTGAAGGACTTTTAAAAATATCAATAAAACTGTCCGCATCAGAAGACTTGAAAAAGACTGAAGCGAGAGCAGAGAAGATTTTCGAGGAAGAAAGTCTGAAAAAGTTACCAAATAAAAATAAAAAATAGAAAATAAAAAATAATATGAAAGGAGAAGCTACTCGACACAATATCCAAAAACAGAAGCTGAAAGTACAGAAACTTTATCACAGACTTGACTGTATCAGAATAGATCAATAAGGTGATTTCAGAACTGGTGAAAACCAAGCCAGCGGGGATAACCCTTGAATATCTGAACATCAGGGGAGAGGAATAGACATCTTTCAAAGGCATCAGTAGAAATTCTTTGAGTTCAGAACAAGATAACTGTAGAATGCAAGGAATATGGTATTGAACTACGATTTGTTGACAGATTTTATCTATCAAGCAAAACCTGTGTG
>CAYTMK010000038.1:0-18385 GCA_964438885.1 uncultured Erysipelotrichaceae bacterium
GAACAAAGAAAGATAACTACAAAATGTAAAGGGTATTGAACTTCGATTGGTTGACAGATTTTATCCGTCAAGCAAAACGTGCCTGTTGGAAAATTTGATTTAAAGTTATCAGACAGAATTTATATTTGTTCTGAATGCGGATAGACAATAGACAGGGATTTTAATGCAAGCTTGAACCTTAGAGATTGTTTGACTTATCAGACTATCTAAAAAAGCAAAGTACCGTAGACTGGGAATTTACGCCTGTGGACTGTAGAAGAACATGTGAGTAGGTTGTTCTAATCGAAAGCATACAAGATGAAGCAGGAATTTTCTCAATATGGTTTTGGCCATATTTCGAGTAGCAGAAATTGAAGATGTCTTCTCAAGAAAATGAAAATAAAATCCAAGAAACAAATCAAACACCAGTAGAAGAGGTGGTTTCCATTCGTCCTGTTGAACCTGGAAAACCTTTAACTCGTAAAGAACGGGATTTATGGGAAGAAAAAGCTGAAACCATCATCGATAAAATTCGTCCTTATATCCAACACGATGGCGGAGATATTGAATTGCTCGGTGTGGATGAAGATGGAATTGCTTATGTCACTTTCCTAGGCGCTTGCAGTGGATGCATGATGGCAGGAGAAGATTTTTCCACTGGTATTCGTCTTTTATTACTCGATGAATTCCCTGAACTGCGTGAAGTTGTTTTGGTTGGAGCCTAAAAAAGCCAAGGTCAAAAGATCTTGGCTTTTTTTGTCTGGCTTTTAAAAACGCCTTTCATCTGGCGAAAAAGGCTGCTTTAAGAGATTGGATAAAAGACTACAATTCCATTCCAATAAACGATGAACCAGTTCAACTGGATTAAGTTCAGGATGGTTTTTAAGAGTGACTTCAAACATCCAATTCAACAATTCATCCGGAGCTAAGTAACACGCTTGCCAGGAAGCAGGCACATTTCCAAAAGGAAAGCGAGCTTTCAGCTGCTGCAAATAGACAAGAGTTGGATTGCCTTTGAGATTGGCTTGGAGCCAAACAGCTGGATACCCCGCACTACAAAGAGCCAAGAGTTCTTCCATTTGGGATAAACGCAAAGAAGTACGCGTGAGCAGACGTAATTCATCCAAATAATCCACCTGCTTTAAAAAGTTTTGGATTCGAGTGGGGTATAAATAGGAGCGGACAAGACGCAATATCGAAGCTTCGGTACGATGAACATACTCGTGCGCTACCTCTAAGCTCAATCCTTTTTGAAAGGCTTTAGCCAATAAACGCGTTTCTTGAATTCCAAATTGGTAGCGCGCTAAAAAGTCACGTTGAAATTGATTAAAGCTTTCAAACATGCTTTGAGAAAACCAAGGGGTACCCTTTCCTTGGCTAAAGCGCTCAAGTTCTAGCCCTGCTGGTTTGGAAGTAATGGGAAGAGCTGGACAACACACCACTTTGCGTTGAGCGGGGGTAAGTTCATGAAGAGGTAAAAAGAGATTGTTTTGTACGGACCAAGAATGTAAACGGCCTAAAATTTCTTTGGAGGCACATATATTAGGGACTGGAGAAAGGTGACTCATTTTTTCCAAGGAAGAAAAAATATTTTTAAGCGTGGTTCGTTGCCGCGTTACAAAAGGTAAAGCCGTCAATTGTTCTTGGTTTAAATGCTCTAAACAAGGCATAATTGAACTCATAAGCATCCAAACTTGATCTCCATCTAGCGCCATATAAATAGCGGGCTTGCGCCCAAAAGAACAAGTGTGATTGATAAAAGCTTCGATTTCCTCCAAAAAGCGCTCATACCACAAAGGCCAGAAGGGTTCACTCACGATCGAACAGGAGCCAAGCCCTGGCAAAGAGGCCATCCAATGCATGTATTCTTGAAAAAAAGCTTGGGCACTTTGCGCTGGAAGAGGGTCCAATATCAATTGAGCCTCTTGAGTCTCTTCTTTTGTTTTTTCTTCCTCTTTTGGCTCTATCTTTTTTGGAAACAACTCTTCTTGGGCTTTGAGAGGAATTTTAGCAAGAGGAGTTTTAAAAAGAATTTCCTTAGAAAGGCCTTGTTGAAGATACTCTACTATCTCGTGCAGAGTTCCTGCTTTCCATCCTTTCTTCAGCCATTTTTCAAAGATGCCTTGTTCCATTAATTCTGGTACTTGTTGAAAAAGTTGTTGTGCGGCTTTTTGATCCTCCTTTTTAAGGAGACTCAGGTAGAGTTCTTGAGGAGTAAAAAATGACCAGTGAGAAGCCATGGACACTTCTCGTTGAACCTTATCTTGTAAAGTGGACCATACATTTTTTTCATTTTTATCGTCTTTTATGAAAGGAAGAGCGGCCAATTGACTGACAAAAAGGATGGTCGACATCATAAGATTTGTCGGTTCTATAATGAATTCTGCCTGCAATTGATTTTTGCCAAACCAAGATTTTAGAGCAGAAAGCCGTAAAGCTTGCGGATTGTAATAAACAACGAATTCACAATTTGGAAATTGTTCTTTTAACCATTTTACGGCATTGGTCCACACAGCTTGTTCGAGTTGAGTAGCTTTAGGCCAATACATTCCACTAAATCCTGCTAAATTGGCAATCCGAAATAATGTAGAAATATACTCTTCACAAAATGTTTGATTGGAAGAGGTGATCTCTTCAAGAACTAAGTCTTTTAAGCGATTTCCTTTCACTTTTTTTAAGTAGGCACTTTGAAGGCGATTGTTGATTTCCTTTTGACGCGCTAAGGGACAGGCAAGCCAAGCCAACACCACTTGTCCATCTCGCTTTTCTTGGGTCATCCATACACAAATACGCTCTTTTTTGAGTCCCATCAAATCCCCCTTTTCACTTTTGTTCTTAGTAGGTCAAAAAACTGGCCTTGTTCTTTAGCCTTTTCTTCAAAGATTGAATCTTACCATTTATTCATGGTGAATAAAAATTTTACCTTTTGAAAGGGATGGTAAAAATTCATAAAAACCTTTTTCACCCATAAAGTCAAAGAATTTAAACAAAAAGAAAGCCTTTCATTATTTTATTCGACTTTTTAAATTAAAAAGTGATAGAATTCCTTAAATATCCTCTATAGGTATTGGCCTTTTTATTCTTTTCCTCTATAATTTTTTTGCCCGGGTGACCGGACAAAAACCTCCTTTCTATTTTTAGGCTGACCCGCCATCTATCATACGCGGCGGAAAGAAATCATACGATTTCTTGAAAAGAGACAATGAAGACGTCCATTGTCTCTTTTTTTCATGAACGGAACGACCTATTCTTTTCCATAAAAAAGCCCTGCCAACGACAGGGCGATGAAATTCGAAGCCACTTTAAACCAGTTGAGGCAAATAGGTTAAAATCTGTTTTTCCCAGCTTGGCCAATCATGAGGAGTATCTTGGCCCCAGAAGTAGATAGGAAGGTGAATACCCTTTTGATAGAACACATCAGCTAAACGCCGCGTATCGCGAAGCGTTTCATTTTCCCAAGCACCCTCTCCTACTACGATAATCCCTTGGTTTTCGTTGTATTTTCCAATGAAGTCATGGTTTGGATCCATGTTGGGCAAGTAAGCCAATGGGCTATTTTGATAAAAGTTACCATCAAAATTGTTATCGTAAATATAAGAAGACATATCGTAAATACCCGACAGTGCCAATAGCTTTTGGAAACGATAAGGGAAGCGCAAGAAGAGGTTGACCGCATGGGTCGCTCCCATGCTAGCTCCCATCACCATTACAGGTTCATCTTGGGATTTTCCCGCTTTGGCTAAGGCCGAAGGAATGAGTTCGTTGACGACGTAGTTGACCCAGTTTTCTTGTTGAGCCATGCGCCAAGAGCTTTGGCCATGGCCTGACCATGTTTCTTTGTCGACAGAGTCAACGGTTACAAATTGAATGCGGCCTTCGTTGATCCAAGGGGCCATCAAATCAAACATTTTACGGTCTTCCCATTCAAAAAAGCGACCATCTTGACAAGGTACAATTAAGCAAAGAATGCCGTTGTCTCCATACATTTTGAACTCCATATCTCGATTGAGATAGTGAGAATATTCTTTAAAATAACGAGTATTCATGAAAAGATCCTTTCTAGGATAAAATTATCCTTTTCTCTATTCATTTTTAAAGCATACAGGCTTTTCATTGAGGTGCAAGGCAAAGAATCGAAAGGATGTTTAAAAATTCAAGGATTATGGTTTGGGGTTTATAGGTGTAATGTTTTCAGGAAAGCCTCTCAAGAGAAAGAAGCTTTCAACTAGGCCACACTTTAATTAAAGACTATACTCCCAGTGAAACAAGGTAATTCTACAAAGACCTTTCTTCTTTCCTTGAGGAATTTTGGATTTTTTCTTCTTTTTGGTCTAGGTATTTAAAAAGTCTTTTTTAGAGAGATCTCTTTAAAAGATCCAAACGAGAAATGAGGTTTTTATGGCAAATAAAGAAAAAATTATAAACATTGCCGTGATTGCGCACGTAGATGCCGGAAAATCGACACTCGTCGATGCTTTCTTAAGACAAAGCGACGTGTTCCGCGATAACGAGGAAGTTGTCGATTGTGTTATGGATTCTAACGATCTGGAACGTGAACGTGGCATTACGATTTACTCTAAAAACTGTTCTGTCATTCACGATGGAGTCAAAATCAACATCGTGGATACCCCAGGTCATGCCGATTTTTCCAGCGAAGTCGAGCGCATTATGGGAACGGTGGATACCGTTATTTTATTAGTGGATGCAAGCGAAGGGCCAATGCCGCAAACTCGCTTTGTCTTATCCAAAGCTTTAGAAGTCGGCTTAAAGCCCATCTTGTTGATCAATAAGATCGATAAGAAAGACCAACGCGCTCAAGAAGTCGTAGATGAGGTATATGACTTATTCCTCGATTTAAATGCGAGCGATGAGCAACTCGACTTCCCCATTTTATATGGAGTCGCCCGCGAAGGCGTTGTTCAAGGCGAACTCGATGAAGAATCCAGCTCCATTGAGCCCCTCTTCCAAGCGATTTTAAACCATACGGATCCCTACCCTGATTTGGACGACGAGCCCGTTCAAATGCAGGTCTCAGCCTTAGCTTATGATGACTACATCGGGCGTTTAGGCATTGGTCGTATCAAACGGGGAGTATTGCGTAAAGGAGATACCCTCGTTCGCACCAATCAAGATGGAGTAGAGAAAAAAGAAACCATCTCTTCTCTTTTTGTCTACAAAGGCTTATCGAGAACACCGGTTCAAGAAGCCCATTCGGGCGATATCGTAGTCGTTGCCGGAATGCCTGATGTGTCCATTGGTGATACGCTTTGCGATCCCGAGCACATTGAAGCTCTCCCCTCGATTCCTATTGAAGAGCCTACTCTTTCGATGAACTTTCATGTCAACAAATCGCCTTTTGCGGGTCGTTCCGGAAAATATGTGACCAGTCGCAACATCAAGGAGCGCTTAGAAAAGGAACTCGAAGTCAATGTTGGTCTAGAAGTGGAACCCACGGACAGTGCCGATTGCTTTAAAGTCTCAGGTCGTGGCGAATTGCACATTTCCATTTTAGTGGAAAATATGCGGCGAGAAGGCTATGAATTGGCGGTTTCCAAACCAGAAGTCATTTTGCATCGCGATGAGAATGGTCAAAAGGTTGAACCAGTAGAAGAAGTGGTCTGCATTGCTCCTGAAGAGTATTCGGGCACCATCATCAATAAGCTCACACTTCGTAAAGGCACCATGGTCAATATGGAAGAGGAAAACGGCTACGTCAAACTCACCTACACCGCCCCAACGCGAGGTCTACTTGGTTTCCGCTCAGAATTTATCAACGATACCCATGGAGAGGGAACCCTTTTGCGTCGAGTATCAGGCTATATCCCTTATACTGGAGAAATCCCTCAACGTATGCTTGGAGCCATGATTTCTACCGATACCGGAACTGCGATGACCTATGCCCTTTGGAATTTACAAGAGCGTGGATCGCTTTTTATTGGTCCCCAAACCGAAGTCTATGAAGGCATGATCATCGGTGAATCTTCACGAAATATCGATATGGATGTCAATCCTTTGAAAAACAAGAAGCTTACTGCCATTCGCTCATCGGGACGCGATGAAGCCATGCTTTTAACCCCACCTCGCGTTTTCTCTTTAGAAGAAGCCTTGGAATGGATTAACGATGATGAACTTGTGGAAGTCACGCCTGATGCCATTCGTTTACGTAAAAAAGGATTAACTGCCCAAGATCGGCGAGCTCTCTATCGTCAAAAGATGGCAGCTGAACAAGATAAAAATTAATCCACTTTTCGGTGAAAAGCTCGTTTTTACCTAAAACTAAAAATGCTCTTTAGTAAAGTCAACTATTTTAAAAAGCTGATCTTCATTCTTTTTAGAAGAAGATTGGCTTTTTTTCTTTAAAGACCTGTTGAGCTTATAGAAGAGCTTTAATTGGTTCCTTACCCAAATTTAGAGTTTTTTGAGCAAATTCTAAAGTTTTAAAAGTTAAATGTTTGGCTAGAAAGTTGAAAAAATTTAGATCGATCTTCGAGAAACTTCTCTATTTATAAAATATCGACAGGGGATGAAGCTTGATATAAATGTATTTCTCAAAAAGCACAGATTAACTGGAGAGGTAGGGAAGCCATTTTCTATTCATAAAAAAATAAAATATTGATATCGCTTTAGATATGGATATGAATCACTAGATAGCTTTACGAAAATCTTTATTCACATTCATGGCACTATTTCAAGCACAATTCATCTCAAAGAAGTATTGGCTTAATCCTTTTTATCTCTTACTCTCTAACTCATATTAATAAGGGAAGACATTTTAGAATATAAAATTGTAGAAAAAAGCTCCATTTACATCTGTTTCTCTTTTCAAAAACTTTAGCTAGAAAACAGTAAGTGGAGAGATTCCTCAGTGATAGACGAAGTTTATAAATAAAAAGGCCTTCAAATATCTATCTAATTATCGATAATTACAATTCACTTATGAAGATCCCTAAGAGTTTTGAAAACTGGACCATAAATGTGAGAATTCTTATAGAGAAATTTAGATTTCCATTCGAAAGAAGCAAAGCTCTAAAACAAAAAATGGATAGAATTCTAGGAATTTTATCCATTTTTCTCTCTTTTTATAGGAATCCTTAAAAAGGATAGAGAATCGTTTAAAGTTTCTATACTCTTTTCTCTATTTTAAAAGCCTACTGAGTCAAATTTTCAACTTTAATTCTTTATCATTTATAAAACTTTTGTTATTATTATGCGTTTTCCTTAAATCTTTTTCCTATAACAATGGAGTAGGGCAATGCTCTACATTGGAAAACTAAGTAAATCTATGGGTTCAAGGTTAAAAGAAAGGATAAAAATGAGAAATTCCAAAATCTATTGACCAAGAAAAAAGATATCTTGAAGAAAGATTCATTTAAACCAAAGAAAAATGTTTACGATGGAGGACACAATAATAGCTCCTTTAGTCCATTTAATAAGCAGACTAGAAATGTAGATAGAGGCAAGTTTAGAAATAAAAAAACACACCTATCGAAAGACTAAGTAGAGTTTTTAGGAAAAAGTGAGGGACAAGAAAGGAATAGTACAACCTCTTATAGATACTCTGCGTGAAAATCCATAAAAAAGGACTATACCGAATAGGCTGAGTTTGCTTATTATAGTCTCTTTGCTTATCTTAAAAGATTAAAACTGAAATAATGATTTTCTTAGATCAAAAGAAATTTTTTATAGCTCTTTTTGTGCAACAGTGAAATACAATGTTTGATCAAATCTTCGTTCTGGTTGAAGACGGGATAGATACCCACTTTGAATAATCTCAAATAATGCATCTTTATGGATTGCAAGGTTCGCTAATCGGCTTGTTTTCACATAAGATCTCCAAAAGGTTCCTGAGACAGAAAATTCCTTGTCTGTTTGCTTATCATAGGCCATCTGACGATAAATTTTTTTGTTATCCATTCTTCCAGTTTTAGATAGCTCCCATAAACATCTCCACAATCGAACTACAGCTCGCCCAGCTCTACTTAGAACTTTTCCAGTATTCCTTCTATCCCACATATTTTTTCCCATAAATAAAGCTGTAAAGGCAAAATTTGACCAAACCACTACATCAAAAGCTCTATCCTCTAATATTGGTGTTTTTCCTTTTGTCTTCCAAATAGTTTGTAAAATGAGTGGTGATTGGAAATCTAAAAATAGGCTATTAAAAATTTTTATGCAGTGAGCTAAGTCATCCACATAATCGGCTACTAATGATTGATTTGTCCAATCAGCTACTTTTGAACATACTCCGTCAAATATTTCAAATATAATCTCCTTATAGTCTTTTGTAGATTCATATATGGATAATGCCATATATTCGGTGGTGGCAGGTCTAACTACTATTTCACATCCCCACTCATCTTCTGGTTTTTGATGGGTTGTGGAATCAGGCATTACAGTCAATTTTACCTCCAATGGTTTAAGGTATTTTTTTTGAGGATAGCTTCTTATTACAAGATCTATACCATCTATACCATCTTCTGAAAATTGTTCAAATGGTTTATAAACGGTTTCAAAATCAAAATATAAATTATCTAATGTCATATCCTCTGACATATTAAATAAGTCTCTAATGCTAATGGTAGAAGCTATTGTCTCTAAATTTTTACTATCCTTTCCATTTAGTTTTATATAAATTGCATTGTAGTTATGCTCTAACATGTAACAACAGAGCGAGGCTGGAAAGGATGAATTAAAACAATTTTTACTCCAATGATCTTCTTTTGTACGGTTTGAATGGATTAATCCAAATAATCCTGTGTCTAAGTCAGTGTAATTTTTCATAGTTTTTTCTTAGTGTAAAGACGTCAAAAATTGACGTCAAACTTCTATTTTTCTTATAATTTTCATTATATGATATGAAAAGGATTATTTTATGACAGGTGAAACTTTAAGAATTGCTGATCTATTTTGTGGATGTGGGGGTCTAAGTCTCGGGTTTGAACAAGCGGGGCTAAAAATTCAAATAGGTTTTGATAAATGGGACAAAGCAGTTGAGAATTATAAAAATAATTTTTCTCATCCGTGTATCTGTATGGATTTAGAAGATAAAGAAGAAGTAGAGAAAAAGTTAGCGGAGTATAACATCAATTTTATTATTGGCGGTCCACCTTGTCAGGATTTTAGTCATGCTGGAAAACGGATAGAGGCTCAAAGAGCATCTCTTACAGAAACCTTTGCTCAACTTATTGCGGATGCGCGTCCTATTGGTTTTCTTATGGAAAATGTAGATCGCGCCATTAAAAGTAAATCTTATGCTAAGGCTCGAGAAATCTATCATCAAGCTGGTTATGGTCTTACTGAAGTAGTATTAGATGCCAGTAAATGTGGAGTTCCTCAAAAAAGAAAAAGATTTTTTGTTTTCGGGCTTCTTGGAGCTAAAGATGAGTTCTATTTCGGAAAATTTCTTGAAGGACAAACCGCAAAATCAATGACTTTGAGAGATTATTTTGGCGATAGCTTAGGCTTTGAGTACTACTACCGACATCCTAGAAATTACAACAGACGAGGCATTTTTTCTATTGATGAACCAGCCCCTACAATTCGAGGGGTAAATCGGCCAGTACCTAAAGGATACATAGGTCATCCAAATGATCCAGTAAGTCCTGATAAAGTTAGAGCGTTGACTACATTGGAGAGAGCTAAATTCCAGACTTTTCCTGATAGTTATAAATGGACAGGAAGTAAGACCGATTTGGAGCAAATGATAGGCAATGCTGTTCCCGTTGAATTAGCAGGATTTGTAGCTCAGAAAATTAGGGATTATTTCTATGGTGAATAATTTGGATAATTTCAAGGAGTACTTAAAATCACATACTCAACTATCGGAAAGAGTTATTTCAAACACGATATGCCGAGTTAGACGAGCGGATAAAATTTTACCTTATGATTTTAAACCGTTGTATGTAGAAAGATTAGGAAAAATAGACGACTTCAAGAAAATTTCGTATACAGTTCAATCTCAACTTAGAGGTGCTATGAGAAAATATGAGTCTTTTTTGCTCGATATAGAGACCAATAAGGATGAAAAATGAAAGATCGATCAGGAAACCTGTTACAAGTAAATCGTCTTTTTACCAAAGAGCAAAAATACACAAAATTCTCCTATATAAAAACTAAGGCTAAAGTCTGACTCTTTTTTCGGAAAAACTCTTAACGTAAAAATTTCAAAAAGAGCTGTTAAATCATTCTCGATTGGAGATAGTTCTGAGACAAAGTACTTAAAGTTTGATGAAACCCAAGATGAAGGGTCTAAAAGCAAAGCTTTTGAACTTTCTTTAAAGACTTTCTATTTGTTTTACAAACTTTGTATCAGAGCATTGAAAATCGAGAATAATTTACAGCTCCTTTTTCTATAGAAAAGATCAAAGTACTGAAAGTAAAAACAAAATTTAAAAGACGAGAACATTGGGCAAGGTACATTCAAAAATGGCTGGTAAATCCGCTATATTAACTCGTCCGTTTTGAATAATAACTTCTTGATCATTGAGCTTATTTTGATAGGTTCCATCTGGAACAGTAGTCTTATAGAGGGTTTCGTTTTCCTCTGTGATAAGAAGAAACAAGCCTGCTAAACCATTGCGGAAAATTTCAAGCAATCCTTGCTCATAGGCGTAATCGATAGGAGCGTTAGGTGTGAGCGTTTTATGAAGAGCAGCACACTGAGCGATAAAGGCTTCTGATTTGGAATCGTGGTTCCAAGCAATGACATCTTGATCAAAAATGCTTGGCCGATGGCTTGCCTGTTGTTCTTGCCCATGATAAATCATGGGTAATCCCTTTAAGAAAAAGAGCATGGCCGTCCAATTTTTCCACAAGAAACGGTCTTTCACAAAAGCGCCAATACGCTCAGTATCGTGATTTTCTAAGTAGCGCAATTTTAAGTAGTTTTGAGGCAACATCGACTCTTGACGCAATAGAGCTTTAATCCAAGGTTTGAGATCTTTTTCTTTTCCTTGAGCAAAATCTTCTAAATGAGGAAAGGTATCGTAATCATAGAGTATGTCAAAGGCTTGGTATAAAGTGGAATCACTTTCTCCTACTCGGCCATGATCCCGGACGAATTTGGTAAAGGGCAAATGGCAACTTTCCGCTAGCCAAATCAGATCGGGATTAACCTTAGCGCATTCTTGCCGAGCTTGTTTCCAAAAGTCAATGGGAACACGAGTCGCTACATCGCATCGAAATCCATCAACCACTTTAGCAAATTGTTTTAAGGTCTCGATTTGATAAGTCCAAAGGTCTTTGTTTTCGTAGTTTAAGTCAATGATGTCAGACCAATCGGCTACCAAAGAAGCGGGGTGGCCTTTTTCATCCAAATAAAACCACTCGGGATGCTCTTGCCACAAAAGTGAATCGGGAGAGGTATGGTTGTAGACCACATCCACAATGACTTTTATTCCGCGTTTATGGGCCTCTTTGACCAAGTGATCTAAATCTTGCCAAGTTCCCATTTTGGGTTCAATAGCTCGATAATCGGCAATCGCATATGGACTTCCATCTTTTCCCTTACGAGCAGCGATACCAGTAGGTTGAACAGGCATCAACCATAAAATATCGGTTCCTAAAGCCGCAATTCGATCTAAATCCTCTTCTACTTTTTGAAAGGTTCCGTCTTTGGAGTGATTGCGTACAAAAACGGAATACATCATACAATTTTCGAGTGATTTTGAAGGATTCATATCTCTTCCTCCTTTTTGACAAATGGTTTTGTTCTCGTTTTTTTGGTCTTTAAAAGGTCCTTTTAATCTCTTGTTGGAAAAAGGTATTTAAAATCTTTCCTAATTCTTTGGCATGCGTCACGTTGACTTCATGACCCGCTTGATCCATTTCTTGAATTTGAGAATGGGAAATTAAGGAGGCTAACTGCACAGCGGATTTTTGATTAGCCCAATCTTTTTTCCCATATACAATGAAAACCGGACAGGAGATCCTCCTTAATTTCGATTCAAAATTTAAAGGAATCATCGATTTGGTAAGGGCAATCATGTCTTGTTTTGGAAGACCACTGCTTAAAAAAGCCTTTTGGGGCATCAGAGAAAATAAAGCATTTTGAAATCTTAAAAGGTTTTTTGGCATTTTGTATTGAGGGGCAATCAAGATTAAAGATTTGACCTTTTCGGGATGGGTCGTGGCATAATCTAAGGCTAAAACGGCTCCTAAGGAAAGGCCACAAAGACTGATGGGCTGGGAAAAAGAAGAAGCATAGCTTTCAAAGCTATGAAATAAATTTTGATACGTTACCGTTTGGGGCCCCAATAAATCAAACAAAGTGGGAGTATAAGCCGTAATCTCTTGTGACAAAAAGGAAATGGTTTTATTCCAGCTTGTCGAAGTCTGGCCTAGTCCATGTAAAAAGATGACCTTCATTTTTCAATTCTTTCTAGTTTTAGCCAAATCGGGCTACCTCTTAAAACGAGAAATGTTGATTGTATCAAATAGCTTTTAAGAACACTGGTGAGATAAAGAGCTTTAAAGCTTTAAAAGCCCATTAACAAAACATTTTCTCCTTTTTCTCCATTTTATTTCTCTCATCTTTCTTAACCAAAAGCTTTCTTCTTTATTTTTACTATTTTTCATATTTAACAGTATTGTTAAATGTCTTCAATTCTTATATATTATATTTAACAATACTGTTAAATGAGAGGAGGACTTGGATGAGTCTTCAAAAAACCTTAAAAGCTTTAAGTGATCCCGTTCGCCGAGACATCTTAGAGCAGTTAAAAACCAAAAGCATGACCGCTACCCAAATCGCAAACCAATTTCCGATTTCTGCTCCAGCCATTTCGCGTCATCTCACCGTTTTAAAAGAAGCCGAACTCCTACGTGTCACGCGTAAGGGGAAATATTTGGTTTATGAACTCAATGCCTCGATACTCGAAGAAGTATTGATGTGGCTTTCCTCGTTTGAATTTAAAAAGGATAAGCGCTATGAAAGTGAAAAAGATTTTAAAGAATGTTGATTTTTGGATTATGGCGCTTCCCATCATTCTTGGATTTTTTCTCCCTATAGAGATCAAAAAAAATACAATCTTTTTATTGACGTGGCAATTTTTCTTTCCTTTGACGATGATGACAAGCTATTTTTTGATCATTTTTTTTGAGGAAAGGGAGAAAAAACAAACGACTTTAGAAAAGCTTTTGCCCTTGCTTCCAGCCACTCTTCTTGGGATTGAAATCGCCTTGCTCTTTAGTCAAAGGCAAGTTGATCTTTCCCCTTTTAAATTGGTGACCGCTGTTTTTTCTTTCATTATGATATGGATAGGAAATTGGCTTCCTAAAATCGAACAAAACCAAACTCTGGGTATTCGGACAACTTGGACTTTAGAAAATCGAGACAATTGGAATTATACCAATCGAGTTTGTGGAAAGGTTTGGTTCTTAGGTGGTTTAGTTTTACTTTTTTTACAATTTTTCTTTAATGAGAAATGGTCCTTTATTCTTAGTCTTTTTCTTATCATTTTGCTTTGTGTGGCTCCCATATGGATTTCTTGGCGCTATGCCCAAAAACAAAAAAAAGAGAACACTTGGATTCAAGAATCCAAAGTTTCCTCTTCTACGCTTCGAAAGTTTTTCTTCATGATTGCTATGGGTAGTCTTGGTCTCTTTATTTTTTTGATTCTTATATTGGGAAAATTCAATGTATCTCTTTCTTCTGATCTCTTAGTGGTAGAAGCTACTTTCGAACGGAATATGGCTCTTCCTTTGGAGGAGATAGAAGCTATTCATTTAATTTCTACTCCCAAAGATGAAAAGCGTTGGGGCTATCAATCCCTTTCGCTTCAAATGGGCGAATTTTATAATCAAGAATTCGGAAACTATCGCCGTTATACGTGGAATAGTTCTCCTATTTCCATTCAAATTCATTCCCAAAAGGAAATATTGGTGATTAACCAAGAAAGTGAAGAAAAAACGCAACAATTGTATGATAAACTGCGACAAAAAATAAAAAAATCAGAGAGAAAAGTTCAACTCTGATTGATAAAGATATAAGTGTTTTACTCTAAAAAGACAAACTTTAGCCAGTCCTATAAGTCCAACTTAGTTATAGGACTTTTTTATTTTAAAAATAAGCCAAGAATTAAGATTTAGGGATTATTTCTTCTATAATGACGTTTTCTACCATTCCTTTGTCTTGATCGAGTTTAGTCTGATCATAGGCAATGGCATCAAGTGTTTCTGGTCCCCAAATGACATAAAAGGAAGCGGAATGTTGTTGGATATTTTCTAAGGTATCCGCAATCCCCTTCCAAGCAGGAATATCCACTGGCCAATTGAAGACTTCGGTCACGCGGACTTTTTCAGAGCTATATAACAAGCGTTTGAGTTCAAATAGGCCAGTGTTTTCAAGACCATAAAATTCAGATAAAAATGAGGCGGGATCGATATTGGGATCAATGGTGGTGGCATCAAGAATAAAGGTTTGCATAACTCCATTATAAAAGAACCATACAAACCTTTGAAAAGCTTGGCTTAAAATCTATTCAATCGCTTCTACAAAACGTTGCGTAATGACTTGAGGGCGAGTAATGATCGAACCCACTACGGCCGAATAACTGCCTAAATCCAAAACGCGGCGCAATTTTTGAGGTGTATCGATGTTGCCTTCCGCAATAACGCGATGGTTGGCTTGGGCTAAAATACGTCTCAAAATTTCAAAGTCATTCGCTTCAATATGATCCCCTTTGGATTGTGGCGTATATCCTACAAGAGTAGTTCCGATGAAATCAAAGCCGAGTTTGTCGGCATGTAAAGCTTCTTCCACCGTTGAACAATCCGCCATCCAAAGTTGTTCGGGATATTTTTCTTTGCATTGAGCAAAAAATTCATCCAGATTTTGCCCATTGGGACGCAAAGCACTTGTGGCATCCATTGCAATGATATCCACTCCTGTAGAGGCGAGTTCATCGACTTCTTTCATTGTGGGGGTAATGTAAATGGGACTATCGGGATAGTCACGTTTGACAATGCCGATGATGGGTAAGTCGACATTTTTTTTAATTTCTTCAATATCCTCTTTGGTATTCGCTCGAATTCCTGCCGCTCCACCTTCTTGGGCTGCTTTAGCCATACGTCCCATAATAAAGGAGGAATGCAATGGCTCATTGGGTAAAGCTTGGCAGGAAACGACAAGTTTTTTTTCAATTTGGTTCACTTTTGAGTTCATAAAAAGCTCCTTTTCAAAATTAGTTTGACTTAAGAGCCTGAACAAGAACAGTTAGACGCTTTTTGATTTGCACAAGAACAAAGGCGACAAAGAACCATTTCAAACGCCACGCCCTCTTCGGCTGGAACCTGTAGCCTAGCCGTTTCTAATAACGCTGCGCGTACGAAATCGCCAGCTTGTTTTACACATTGGGCTAATGGATAGCCATGAAGCAAATACCCACTGACCACCGCACAAAATAAATCGCCTGTGCCAGCACGGGATTCGACTTCTTTTTTGGCTTTAAGCCAAGTAATCGTTTGATTTTGGTCCAATACACATTCTTGAATAAAATCTCCATTTGAAATTCCAGAAATCACGACTTGCTTGGCCCCTTGCCTTTGTAAGGTAAACGCCATGTCTTCAATTTCCTCTTGGGAAAAATTGGTTTTCCAAGGTGTATTCGTCAACAAACAAGCTTCCGTTAAATTCGGAAGCAAAACCGTAGCCTGGCTTACCAGTTTTTTCATCGCTTCTTCTAGCTCTTTTGAAATTCCAGGATAGGCTTTTCCATCATCACCCAATACGGGATCAATAATTCTCAAAGAAGCAGGGAACAGGGAAAGAAAGCGCAATACGTGTTCGACTTGGCTCACACTAGCCAGATATCCTGTAATGATCGCATCGAGCTTGACTTCAAGCGTTTGCCATTCATCCATAATGGGATCCATACTCGCTTCAAGGCTTTGCATATAGTAACTTGGATAGCCGGTATGGTTGGATAAAAGACAAGTGGGAAGCAATAAGCATTCAATTTGCATCAAGGAAAGAACGGGCAATTCCACGCTCAAAGAGCAGCGGCCAAAACCCGATAAATCATTGATCAAAGCCGCCTTTTTTTGTTGCACTTCTCTATTTTTGTCGCTCTTTCGTTTATGTCGTTTCAACTTTGGATTGATTTCGCGAATCGCTTGAGTTTCTAGCTTTTCCATTGGTTTACCTCTTTTGAATAGTATACGGTAGTCAATTTTTTTGTTTAAAAACCTCGATCAAGAAAAGGAAAACACAAAAAAAACCCAGAGAGAAGAAATTCTACTCTGAGTCGTAAATTAAGCCTTATTTGTTAGCAGGAAGTCCAGCCCAAGCGAGACCTTCATACTTCCAACCTTGAGCAACAAGCGCATCGCGTTCATTGGTGTCGGCTGTGTAGTGGTGGCTACCAGCTCCCGTAGCATTTGGATTGTATACACGATGAAGAAGTACGTTTTCTGTATTGTCTTTATCGGCGGAGAAGAACGCTACGCCTTCAGCCACCCAACCCAACGTTGGTAGGGTATCAAATTCGTTTTTATCCATTGTGTAGTGGTGATCGCCATTGTTTGGATTCAACAAGCGATAAACGGGATAAGCTGATTCTGAAGGGGCAATCCAACCTTCACCTTCATCTTTCCAAGTATCACTTGTCAACAAATTATCGCGTTCGTTTTTATCGACGGTATAAAGGTGCTCACCAGTTAAGCGATTGTAAAGACGATACATGGAAGTAGGAGTACCGACTACAGGAGGAGTAGGTTCTTCTGGTTTTGGTTGAGCAGGTTTATGACTACCTCCACCACCTGTAGTTGTTCCGCTTCCACTACCCGGAGTTGTTCCGCCACTAACATCACTAATTTTAAAAGTAACTGGAGTATAAGCATCCACTACAGGATAAGATGAAGCAAAAGTGATGGACTCAAATTTTTTAATATCGGAATCCTTATATCGACCTACAATTTCGGGAATTTTTTCGAGTTCCGTTAAAATCATATCTTTGTTAAATTTTCCATCTTTTAAAACGTTGGACTTTTTAACATCTAAAGCATAGAAATCTGCTTCATAATTTCCATCTTCGGTCTGAGCGGCTTCACTTTTTACTTCTCCAGCTTGTGTTTTAGAAGTCGGATCTGCTTGAGCAAGAGGAATAAGCAGACGAATAATACTGTCATCTTTAAGCTCAGCAGAAAGAGTGACTAAAAAAGTATACGAATTAGAAGTGCTATCTAAAATAGCAAAATTTGGATCTACGGTTGCTGTATAAGTGTAATTTAACTTTCCAGGTTGATCTGTGTTGAGATTATTTTCAATTTCATTAGCCACTTGTTGTTGTCCGGCCGGAGTAAGTTGCTTGTTTCCTTTAACATCTTGAATAGAGCTTTCTTCTAAAGTGATAGTAACATCAGCAGTCGTCGTAGCAGTAGAAGTAGAGGTAGAAGGAACTACTGTATATGGAACCTTTTGATCATCATCATCAGAGTCATTCTTAGGGATATAAGTAAATTTTTTCTCTTCTTCTTCCGCACTAGCTTCTTTTTCAAATTCTTGAATTTTATCTGGAATAAGTTTGGTATTGATTAAGGTAAAAGGAATAGCAGATGTAGCATAGCCTACAGCAGGGTATTTGTTTTCACTTCCACTTATTAAAGTAGAGTTTGATACAACAATAGAAGAATTAGTTAACTTCTTTTCTTGAGGATTTGCAATCATTAAAGCAATATCTTTACCAGTAATAATGGTGTTAACAATTCTAGCATTAAGGGGATGTCCATCTTTATGTGGAGCAATTGCGAGGCCGGCATTTGATGTGGTTGTTCCATTACCATTAGGTTGAATACTTAAATAACCACCTGTGCCTCCATTTATAGAACTACCTGACAAATTTAAAGTTCCAGCACGAGTTTCAATTCCAACACAATCTGAATAAATATTACTGTTTACAACATTGAAAATTGAAGGCCCTGCTTGATAAATACCGACACTAGTAAAGCCTGGGTTTTCAGTATTTAAAGTGTTTGCCACAATAGCTACATTGGTTAAATTGATGACAGGAATATTATTATTGGCTAAATTTCCAAGCGCAGTAATTCCTCCATCAGCCTTAATCGTAGCTCCTGTTACGTTTACCTTAGAATTTGTACCACCTGCAAAAATTGAAATACCATAAATGAAGCAAGGGTTTTGTTCACTGGTTTCATGAGCAATGAATACTTCTGGCCCCACGGTCAGTTGACCATTTGTGCCTCGAATGGCAATAACTTGACCCGTATTTCCTCCATCCCATTCAGTTGTAGAGGAGGCAGTAGAAACAATCTTATTAATAGCTCCTTCTTTTCCTAAAATTTCTAAAGAACCATTAGCTAAAATAGTGAAAACATCTTTAGCATTGGAATAAATTGAATGACCATTTAAATCGATGACAACTTTCTTGTCAATTCCAATTCTTTTAAA
>CAYTMK010000039.1:0-9454 GCA_964438885.1 uncultured Erysipelotrichaceae bacterium
CCCACAACCTTCTGATCCGTAGTCAGACGCTCTATCCAATTGAGCTAATGGCGCACTCGCTTTACGCATGGACTATTATAGCAGGATACCTTCTAAATGCAATCCAATCATTAAAAAAAGTTTGAAAGAGAAAAATTTATTTTTTGATAAAAACTTGTTGACTTTAATCGCCCGAGTTCGTATTATAGATCACGTCAGCTCGGGTGAGTGAAAAGGAAATTCGATTTAATAATGAAAATTTTAAAAAGAGAGTTGCCTTTTAAAAGTAATTCGAGTATTATGATGAAGCACATCGCGGGATAGAGCAGTCTGGTAGCTCGTCGGGCTCATAACCCGGAGGTCGTTGGTTCAAATCCTTCTCCCGCAACCATGTGGTCTCTTAGCTCAGTCGGTAGAGCAAAGGACTGAAAATCCTTGTGTCGTTGGTTCGATTCCGACAGAGACCACCATTTTAAAAGCTAAGACAGAGTAGATTAACTCTGTCTTTTTTTGTGTTGAAAAAAGAAGAGAGAAAAAAAGGATTGTATCCTCTCACTTCGTGGAGTGGAAAGCAATCCCTTTTTTATTTTTAGTTATTTCTTAGCTTTTCCTTGATTCGCTACAGCTTCCATTTTCGCTTTTAGAGCTTCTTGATCGCCAAGATAGTGATGACCGATCACATTCATATCGTCATCAAACTCATAGACTAAAGGTACCCCCGTAGGAATATTGAGATTTAATACATCTTCGTTGCTCATGTTGTCCAAATATTTTACAAGGGCACGTAAAGAATTTCCATGCGCAGCGATGATAATATTTTCCCCTTTTTCAATGTCGGGTTTGATGTGTTCTTCGAAGTAAGGTACAACCCGATCAATTGTTGTCTTTAACGATTCGGTTAAGGGCAATTCATCAGCGGGAACTTTGCTGTAATGAGCTTGATTCTTGGGCGCTCTAGGATCATCTGGTTCAAGAGCGGGAGGAAGCACATCGTAAGAGCGTCTCCAAATTTTTACTTGTTCGTCCCCATATTTGGCTGCGGTATCCGCTTTATTGAGACCTTGTAAAGCCCCATAGTGACGTTCGTTTAATTTCCAAGTTTTTTCAACTGGGATATAGTTTTGGTCAGTTTCATCCAAAACATGGTTTAAAGTATGAATGGCCCGTTTAAGATAGGAAGTATAGGCTTTATCGAATACATAGCCGTTTTCTTTTAAAAGACGGCCTGCTTCTTTTGCCTCTTCTTGACCTTTTTCTGAAAGGTCAACGTCTGTCCAACCCGTAAAACGGTTTTCTTTGTTCCATTCACTTTCTCCATGACGGATCAGAACGAGTTGTTTCATGACAATCATCTGCTACTCAAAATATGGACAAAACATATTGAGTCCTGTTTCATCCTGTATGCTTTGGATCATAACAACCTACTCACATGTTCTTCTACAGTCTACAGGCGTTAATTCCCATATAGCCTACGGTACATACTTTGCTGTGTTAGACACTCTGATAAGTCAGACAATCTCTCAGGTTCAGACTGGCATTGAAATTCCTGTCTATTGTGTATCCATATTGATGGCAAGAATATATTCGGTCTGATAACTTTAAACCATATTTGATAGTCCCACAGACAGATTTTGCTTGATGGATAAAATCTGTCAACAAACGGTAGTTCAATACCATATTCCTTGCAGTTTGCAGTTATCTTCACTCTAAACTCGAACAATTTCTGCTGTGCAAGTGCCTTTGAAAGATGTCTATTCCTCATCAATTGACTGATATTCAGACCTTCAAGTGTTATCTAAGCTAGCTTGGTTTTCACCAGTTCGGAAATCACCTTGTTGATCAGTTCTGATACAGTCTAGTTTGTGAGAAAGTTTTTTGTACTTTCAGCTTTTGTTTTTGTTTGTCGAGTAGCTTCTCCTTTCAATTGTTGTTTTTTCAGGCTTTCTTCTTCGAAAGTCTTCTCTGTTCCTTAATTTGAAAAGTGCAAAGTCTTACTTCTTTTTTCTCATTTTTAGTCTCTTAAATCTTTAAAAATAGAGAATATAAAAATGAGAAGAGAAATAGAGAAAGACTTCTTATAGAAAGTTTAGCATAAAGTAGGTTAGAGTTTTGTTTGTAAGCTTTACTCGATTTCATTAAGGGGCCGCGCTCGAGTAAAGGAGATGATAAAATTTGAGTAAAAATTCAGTTTTCTCTTGTTTTTTATTTTAAATCGGGTATCCTAAGTAAGGATCGAAAAAACGCAAGAGCGTTTAAGGATCTAAAAAAATTAAAGTATAACTTGATTTACCAAAAAATTTGGTATATCATTTAAGCACTTGCGCCATTAGCTCAATTGGATAGAGCGTCTGACTACGGATCAGAAGGTTGTGGGTTCAACTCCTGCATGGCGCGCCATTATTATTAATTTTGTCGGGACGTAGCACAGCTTGGTAGTGCACCTGGTTTGGGACCAGGGGGTCGCAGGTTCAAATCCTGTCGTCCCGACCATTTTTTATTCATTTGGCTGGATAGCTTAGTTGGCTAGAGCATCCGGTTCATACCCGGAAGGTCGTGAGTTCGAGTCTCACTCCCGCCACCATGGACCCTTAGCGCAGTTGGTCAGAGCTCCCGGCTCATAACCGGTTGGTCGTAGGTTCGAGTCCTACAGGGTCCACCAAGGTGATTATCAATTATTCCAAGTTTTCCTTAGAGAGCTTTATTTAAAGGAAAAATTTGGAATTTTTTTATTATTAAAGAAAAGGATAGAGTCGCCTAATCCCTCTTTTAGGCGCTAGTAGGCGCTCTATTTATGATTTCCCCAAAGTTGGGTTACTTATAGAATGAGTCAGTTGTATTTAAAATACTTAAAAGGCTATATGGTTTATGAGCTTGCGCCCAAGAGTAGCTAGGGAACAGCTTGATCCTCCTAAGCTACTGTAGTCGCGTTTAAAATTAAACATATTAATTTCATTCCTTATGATTAGGATTTAGATAGGCTAAGCTGTTTTTCAGTCTTTTGTATTTTCTTATTCTCCTGTAAATAGGGGACTGCATAGTCCAAAAGACTGGAGTATCTCAATACTAAACCCACTTGGAATCCACGACATTAGGGCAATTAAACTCCTCTTTATTTCAAAAAAATTACAGAAACAAAGAGTAAATAATACATTACATAAAGTAAACTTTATATTTGCAATGTATTTAGTATTATGAAACTGTTAAAACATCCTTAGTCCTAAGAAATAAATCTCTCTAAAAAGGCTTAAGTACATTTTTTATATACGAGGTTGAATAATTAAATCCAAATTTAAATGATGCAAAATATTTAACAACATTGGTACAGAAGGCATAATGTCTTCTTCCTCTAGGTCACGAATAACTTAAAGAGGGACACCACACATCTTAGCGAGATTCTTTTGACTCATTCCCAAAGATTCTCGTTGGTCGTGGATTAAAATACTCATTCGAATTAATTCTTCTCTTCGATCCATTTCCTGTGCTCCTTGAGGATCTATTTCCCTAATATAATTTCTAAACTCTTCCCATGTTTGCATTTTATCTCCAATCCTTTCTTTGGATATAATTTTTTCTTTTCTTGCTCGCTCAAGTTCTCGCTAGGATACTCAATTTAATTATTAGTATTTATCCTGCTACTCAAAATATGGACAAAACATATTGAGTCTTGCTTCATCTGTAGGCTTTGGATTATAACGAGTCATAATTTACTTACAAGTTCATCTACAATCCTCAGGCGTTAATTCTCGTATAGCCTACGGTACATCCTTTACTTTTTTATGTCTTCCGATAAGTCAAACAATCCCTCAGGTCCAGACTTGCATTGAAATCCCTGTCTATTGTGCCTCCGCAGTGATCGCAAGGATAGGTTTGGTCTGATAACTTCAAATTAAATTTGATATTCTCACAGACACGTTTTGCTTGATGGATAAAACCTGTCAATAAGCCATAGTTCAATACCATATTTTATTATTCTATTCTTTGCATTTTATTATTCTATTCTTTGCATTTTGCAGTTATCTTCGTTCTGAACTCAAAAAATTTCTGCTAGTGCCTTCAAAAGAGGTCTATTCCTCTGGGCTGTTGTTCAGAGCTTCAAGTCCACGCTGGCTTGGTTTTCACCAGTTCTGAAAACACCTTATTGATCTGTTCTGATACAGTCTAGTTTGTGATAAAGTTTTTGTACTTTCAGCTTTTATTTTTGTTTGTCGAGTAGCTTCATCTTAGAATATGGAAGAGTAAAAATTAGAACCTAAGCCTAGCTTGAAAGGAAAAGATGAGGTAATTTTGGAATAAATTGAGAGGTTTAAATAAACTTAGAGTATTATATAGCTGATAAATAAAGCGAAAATGGGAAATTTTTAAAATTAATTCCGAGTCCTACAGGTTCAAAGGGGAATATGGTTTAAATCCTGTTTCGACAGGCTTTTTTTTACTTTTTTCGTTTAAAAGAGCGCTTTCTTTAAAAGAAAGGCTTAAATTTCACTTTGATTTAAAAAAATTGTTTTCTTCGCTACAATTAGATTCATCTAACTCTAATTGATAGAGGAAGAAAAATCGTTTATTTGGCTTTCGCTTTTGAACTTTATACACTACATATTTGAATAAAATTGTGAGGTGAAACAATGCTCAATAAAGAACAACTTGAAATGCTTTTGACGCTCGCTATGCGTTCTGAAGCAGATTTCGCAGAAATTTTTGAAGAAGATACCAAAAGCACTAGTATTGGGATCGTTAATGAGGATGTCGAGACCGTGAATCATTCTATTCGGGCTGGTGCGGGAATTCGTTTGTATAAAGATACTTCTTCAGTTTATGGATATACCGATGATATGACGATGGAAACCCTCACGGAAATTGTCAACGATTTACGAGGCGCTATTGGCTTAAAAGAAGAAGGACCAACGATTGTTTTAAAGGAAAAAACGATGGCGGAGAATATTTCTCCAATTGAAATTGATCCCTTTAAAGTGAGCGATGCCAAGAAGACTGAGATGGTGCGCCAAGCCATTGCCGCTGCTCAAGAAGTGGATAAACGGATTTTTAAGGTTTCAGCTGGTCTTTCTAGCATTCATCAAGAAGTCCAAATTGCTAATAGCGATGGACTTTTTAAAGGGGATATTCGTCAACGAAGTCGGATGCGTGCTGGCGCTTTTGCTAAAGAAGGAGAGAATGTTCAATCTGGCTCTTGTGCTCCAGGAGCGACTAAAGGGTTAGAACAATTTGAAACGGACCATACTCCAGAAGAAATTGGCCAAGAAGCGGCTCGTCTCGCTTTGGTTCTCTTACGCGCTAAAAAAGCGCCAAGTGGGGTAATGCCTGTTGTCATTGATAATGGATTTGGGGGGGTTATTTTCCATGAGGCCTGTGGGCACTCATTAGAAGCCACAGGAGTAGCGAAAAACCAATCGGTTTTCAGCCAATCTAAAGGTTTAAAAATTGCCAATGAAAAAGTGACGGCGATTGACGATGGAACCATTCCCAATGCTTGGGGATCTCAAAATATGGATGATGAAGGCAATCCTCAACAGCGTCGTGTTTTAATTAAAGATGGTGTTTTGACTCAATATATGGTTGATCGCTTAAATGGTCGGAGGATGCATACTCCCTCCACGGGCAGTGGGCGGCGAGAATCCTATAAGTATGAACCGACGAGTCGTATGAGCAATACTTACATTGCACCTGGTCCCGATAAAAAAGAGGATCTCTTTAAAGACATTAAATTTGGTCTTTATTGCAAATCGATGGGAGGGGGTTCAGTCAATCCCAATACAGGTGAATTTAACTTCGGTGTCAATGAAGGCTATTTGATTGAAGATGGTAAAATTACGGATCCCGTTATTGGGGCGATGTTGATTGGCAATGGAGCCGAAATTTTACAAAATATTGATATGGTGTCCGATGATTTGGATTTAGCGCAAGGAATGTGTGGATCCATTTCCGGAAACATTCCTACCAATGTAGGGCAGCCCGCCATTCGTGTCAGTGCCATTACAGTAGGAGGAACAGAGTAAATGGATAAACAAAAATGGATTGATCGCGCTTTAGAACTTGGGATGGAAGGCTTTGAAATCACCCAATCGCATCAACGTTCTCGAGAAGTGGAATGGTTTAAAGGAACGATGGATTCCTTTTCCACCTCCAAAATCATTTCCACGTCCATGCGGGCTTTGATCGATGGAAAAATTGTCTCCACCTCTTTGGAAAAAGTAGAGGATGACAAAATGGATGAAACGCTCAATTCTTTAAAAGAAGCGGCGCTTTTAATCTCAGAATCGGAAAAAGATGAACTCGTAGCCCCTATGGAAACCGAAATCGTTCAATCCAAATGGAAATGGGTTGAGCCAACAGTTCCTCAAATCCTCGAAACCCTAGAATCGCTTGAAAAAAAGCTTTTAGCCGCTGATTCAAGAGTCACCATGGTAAACTCTCTTGGCTTTAGCAGTGGCTTTGGACAAAGCCAAATGAATAATTCACTTGGCGTAGACATCCAAGAAGAGGGTGGGGTTCAAGCGATTGTAGCCCAAATCACTATGGAAGACGATGGCGATTTGCGCGATGGATACGTTTATGAGGCAGTCGAAAATTTAGAGGACTTAGACCAAGAGGCTCTAGTCCAAAAGCTCATCGATAAAGTAGCTTTTCAGCTTCATGCCAAATCGCTGAAAGCGCGCATTTGTCCTGTGATTATCGATCATGAAGCGATGTCTAGTTTACTTGGTGCTTTTGCCCAAATGTTTTCTGGCTCTTTGATTGAAAAGGGGATTTCTCCTTTGAGCCATTCTCTGGGGCAACAAGTCTTTTCCGATAAAATTACCATCATTGACGATCCCAAAAATACGCAGGCCATTGCGCTTTCCAATTACGATGATGAAGGATATCCTACTCGGACCAAAGTTGTGGTGGATAAAGGTATCTTTGAAACCATTTTGCATAATACCCGTTCGGCTAAAAAAATGGGAGCTATTTCCACTGGAAATGGCTTTAAGTCGGGGGGAGGAGGCACAGATGTAGCGCCTATGAACCTTTATATCGTTCCTGGATCAGACAGCTTTGACACGCTTTTAAAAACCATGGAAAATGGAGTCGTGATCACCGAACTTGCTGGTATGCATGCAGGAATTGACTTTGTGTCCACGAACTTCTCTTTACAAGCCAAAGGCTATTTAGTAGAAAATGGACACAAAGGCCGTCCCTTAACTCTCATCACCATTGCCGGCAATTTCTTAGAGATGATGAATCAAATTGTAGCGGTTGGAGATGACTTAAAATGGGATATGCGAAGCATTGCAAGCCCTTCGATCTTGTTTGCTTCAGCCGCCATTGGAGGCACTGAAAAATAATTATGGATACAGAATTCAACAATGATATTTTACACACGGCTCTTGTACGGATGCGTGAAGACAACAGCGATGAAAATGTGATTAAAGCCGTTCAAGCCTTAATCGATACCAAAGTCATGATTCCAGCCCGTTGGGATAAAAAGCCAACGATTGATGAAATGACAGGAAAATTGATCTTCTCCCCTGATACAAAAGTTACTCCCATTGTGGTCACCAACGAAGCGGGAGTTAAATTCTTTCCCTTCTTTACAAGTGTGGAAGAAGTTAAAAAAATGTACAAAGATCGCGATGAAAACGTCAATTGCTTGATTATGGGTTTAAAACAATACTTGCCTATGCTTCAAAACGCCAAAAAAGACATCGAAGGCATTGTGATCGATCCAGCGGGTGTAGATGTTCCTTTTCCAACGAATTTTATCGAAGGATGCGTAAAAGCCTATCGTTCTCCTTTACATCAACAAGCAATCAGTCCAGGCCAAAGCGTCTTTTTACGCGATCCTGAAGGCGATCTTCAAGATATCGAAGCAGCCCTGATTTCTTCTGGATTTCATGAACCCGCTATTAATGCCATTTATTTAAAAGAGCGTTTAGATCCCAAAAGTGATCCCGAAAATCCACAAAGTACTTGGTTTATTTTGGTTGATGTAGATCCAGAAAACAAAGATACTGGTATTTTCACGCGCATGAGTGGCATTATTAAACCTGTAGCGGGTACGAAAGATATTGAGTTCATGTTTGGAGATACCAAATTAGGACGCAATATCAAAAATACCTCCAAACCTATTTATACTCGCTTAGTTTTCTAAGCTTTTTACGTCTTGCTTTAAGCAAGGCGTTTTTTTTATCTAAAGGAGTCTTAAGAAGGACTTTTGGAATAGACTTTAAACTGCGTCTTAAAGAAGTTGAGCAAGAAAACTTATATTTTCTGAACCCAGTTTTGACTTGAAAGGAAGGTTTATAGATGCTTCGTCAAATTCAATACTTTCAATCCGTAGTGCAACACCACAGTTTTTCTAAAGCAGCTGAAGAATGCCATCTATCTCAATAGGCGATGTCTCAACAGATTAAAGCCTTAGAGCTCTCTCTTGGTTTTCCACTTTTCGAGCGGAGAAATCGCTCCTTTATCCTGACTTTAGCGGGAGAATATTTTTACCAAAAGAGTCTTGGACTCGTTCAAACCTATGAAAAACTCTGTAAAGAGGCCCAAAAAATTGCGGCTGGAAATCAAGCCAGTTTAAAAATTGGAATTTTACGCACACTTTCTCATGAGCCACTCCTTCAAACTTTAGAAACCTTCTTTCAGATTTATCCTCAAGTTTCCATCGAAATTTTGAGCGGCAATCACGAGGAGCTGTTTGATTGGATCCGTAATGAAAAAGTAGATCTCGTTTTGAGCGATCAACGTCGGGCTTTTTCCTCAGAATATGTAAATCTTATTTTAATCACAGCTCCTTTGCAGCTTGAAATGTCTAAACATCATCCCTTGGCTTTGCGCTCTTTTGTGGAGATCAGCACTTTAAAGGAGTTTCCTTGTTTGGTCATTAGCTCTTTTTCGCAACGCCAAGAAGAACAGGACTACTTCCAAGCAGTAATCGGATTTTCGGGTGAATTTCGTTTTGTTTCAAGTCTAGAAGAGGCCAAACTATGTCTAGTCAGTACGCAAAGTGTATGTCCACGTTTTTCTTTTGAACCTCTTTCTCCCTTTACTTGTCGCATTCCTTTAAAAAGGAAAGGTCAGCCTATTGTTCAAACTCTTTGTCTATTTTGGAAAAAGGATAATTCTGGTTACTATATCGAAGAATTGGCTGAAAAACTTCAAGCTTCCTATCACGAAATGGTTAGATTATAATTTTTACCTCTATCTTTCGAATTCAAAAAACGAATTCAATCCTTTCGAAAATCAAATGAATAAATCGCTTTCTCCTTCTTAAAATAAAGGTAAACACAAAGGAGCCTTTATGAAAACACTTGTCTCTTTTTACTCCCGTGCTGGAGAAAACTATTTTGGTGGACAACACCGCATCATTGAAGTGGGAAATACTGAAAAAGTTGCGCGTCGCCTTGCGCAAGATTTAGGAGCAGATCTTTTTCATATCGAACAAAAACATCCCTATTCATCAAACTACATCCTTTGT
>CAYTMK010000039.1:9554-17466 GCA_964438885.1 uncultured Erysipelotrichaceae bacterium
AGATCTTTTTCATATCGAACAAAAACATCCCTATTCATCAAACTACATCCTTTGTACGCAACAAGCCCAACATGATTTGAAAACGCAGGCTAGACCAGAGCTTGTAAACTTACCTAAAAATTTGGAATCATACGATGAAATTTATCTTGGCTATCCCAATTATTGGGGAGATGCCCCTATGGCGGTATATAGCTTTTTAGACGCTTTTCCACTCGATGGAAAAACCATCCATCCTTTTTGTACCCATGAAGGCAGTGGCTTAGGACGGACGGTTTCCAATTTATCCAAAGCATATCCTCAAGTTCATTTTGAAAAGGGCTTAGCCATTTATGGCTCAGAAGTCGATCAAAGCCAATCCCTGATTGATAACTGGATATAACTGGATAAAGCGTTGATCCATATTGAGAAAGGAAAAAACTATGAAAAAAGATGTTTTGATTTTAAGCGGAGCTGGTCAAATTGGAATGGCTATCGCCCGTCGTATGGGAGCGGGAAAGAAAATCGTAGTTGGGGATAAACGGATTGAAAATGCTCAAACAATTGCCACAATTTTAAATGAAGCAGGATTTGATGCGGTTGCTTTAGAAATGGATCTCGCTTCCAGAGATTCCATTCAGCATCTCATTCAAGAAGCCCAAAAATATGGGGATATTCAAATGTTGGTGAATGCTGCGGGCGTATCCCCAAGCCAAGCCCCTATTGAAACGATTTTGAAAGTGGATTTATACGGTACCGCTGTATTGCTTGAAGAGGTAGGAAAGGTGATCGCTCCAGGTGGAGTAGGAGTTACGATTTCGAGTCAATCGGGGCATCGTATGGCACAATTGACTCCAAAAGAAGACGAAGAACTTGCTTGTACTCCAAGTGAAGAGCTCTTGGACTTAGATCTTTTACAACCAGAAAACATCAAAGATACTCTTCATGCTTATCAACTTGCCAAACGATGCAATGAAAAGCGGGTGATGGCCCAAGCGATAAATTGGGGAGAGCGAGGAGCACGACTCAACTCCATTTCTCCAGGCATCATTGTCACTCCACTCGCTTTAGATGAATTCAATGGTCCACGTGGCGATTTTTATAAAAATATGTTTGCCAATTGCCCCGCCAAACGTCCAGGAACTGCGGATGAAGTGGCCAATGTAGCCGAACTCTTGATGAGTGATAAAGGAGCTTTTATTACTGGAACCGATTTTTTAGTGGATGGTGGAGCAACTGCTTCCTATTTCTATGGACCTTTGCGTCCAAAAGACGAAAGTCACGAATAGAAAAGCTTTCTAAAAAAAAAGGAGTGATCTAAAAAAGATCGCTCTTTTTTTCTTCTATTCTTTACCTTCTAAGAGGCTAAAATGAGAATTTTGAATTCTTCCTTTAAAATAGAGACAGAAAGGTGATTGCCTTTATGGAAAGGAAGAATGATGAACTCGCTACAAATAGACTTGCCCCAAGGCATTGAGAAAATTTTAAATACACTCCATCAAGCTGGCTTTGAAGCGGTTTTAGTAGGAGGATGTGTGCGAGATGCGCTGATGAATCACACGCCACATGATTTTGATATTGCGACTTCCGCTACCCCTCAAGAAGTGCAAGTCCTATTTTCTCATACCATTCCCATAGGAATTGACCATGGCACTGTATTGGTTTTAGAAGAGGGAGAACAAGCCGAAGTCACAACTTTTCGCAAAGAAAGCGACTACGAAGATTTCCGCCATCCTAAACAGGTGGAATTTATACAAGATATCACCCAAGATTTAGCTAGACGTGATTTTACGATCAATGCGATCGCTTGGTCCCCCGAAAAAGGGATCATTGACCCATTCCATGGACAGGATGATCTGAAAAAAGGACTCATTCGAGCAGTAGGCGATCCTGATCAACGCTTTAGCGAAGATGCATTGCGCATCTTGCGCGCTTTTCGTTTTATGGGACGCTTCGGTTTTCAAATGGAAGAGAAAACACGTCAAGCCATCCTAAACCAAGCGCCTTTCATTGAAAAATTAGCCGCTGAACGGGTCAGTGCGGAACTTCAAGCCATCTTAGAGCATTCCCCACAAGTTTTAGAGGAAATGACCACTCTGTTGAAACCATGGCTTCCTGAATTAGACCAGATGAAACAAGTTCAACAAAATTCGATTTATCACTACACGGATGTATTCCATCATACTCTCGATGCTTTGAAATCCATGCCTTATTTTGATCCTAGCATCGCTTGGGCTTTGTTGTTTCACGACAGTGGCAAGATCAAAGCGCATCAATTTTACGATGGACACGATCACTTTAAAGGGCATCCTGAACAATCCGTTCAATTCGCTAAAAAAGCGTTTCAACGCTTAAAGCTACCAAAAAAAGTCAGTGAAGAAGCTTATAAACTCATTGCCTTTCACGATACCTTTTATGCCCCAAAGTTACTCAATCTCTATAAACTGCGCGTTTTGCATGGCTTTGATGATGACTTGGTTCAAAAACTTTTCGTGGTGCAGTATTGCGACATTATGGCTCATGCCCAGCATGACCGCTTGGAAAAACTCAAGAATTTTTATGCCTTTTATAAGGCGGAAAAGGATAAACACCCATTGGATCGCAAAGATTTAAAAATTCATGGCCAGGAGGTCATGGAAAATACCACTCTACAGGGTGGTCAAATTGCTAAAAGTTTAGATGGACTCTTAAAAGAGGTCATCTTGCATCCAGAACTTGACTCCAAAGAAGAACAACTTGCTTGGATCAAAGCCCATGAAAGCGAGTTTTTAAAGGAACCGATTCATCCCGTCAAAAAACACCTGCCTCCCAAAAAGAAATCCGTTTAAACGAAAAAGAAAGAGAGCCAGATTAAAAACAAGATTCATTTTCCCTTAAGATGATCCAAAAGAGGATTATCATGAAACGAGAAAGCCACAAGCAAGAGGAACTGTGTATGGAATCGATAACCTCTCTTTCGCATGCCTTTTTAAAACCAGTCTTGCATTCTAAGGCGCTTTGTTTAGATGGAACGTTGGGTTATGGGCATGATGCGACCTTTTTTTTGAATCAAAAGGTAGGTCGAGTGTATGCCTATGAGCTTCAAAAAGATTTAGGATCTACGACGCAAGAAAAGCTTGGCTCTTCTCGACTTTATCTTTTCCCAAAAAATCATGAAACAATTCAAGAAGACTTAGCTTTTTTACACAGTAAATTGGATGCGGCTATTTTTAACTTCGGTTATGATCCCAAAACCAAGAAAACCTTGACGCAAGTCAGCTCTTCTTTAAAAGCAGTGCAAGCCACGGTAGCTCTTTTGCGCCTAAAAGGGCGTTTGGCTTTGGTATTCTATCCACATCCCCAAGGAAAACAAGAACAAGAGGCGATTTTGAGATGGTTGAAGCAAAATGATCAAGTCGATGTACTTTGTATCGCTCATCCTTTTAAACCCAATGCCCCTTGTTTGGTTTGTGTAGAAAAAATTCACTAAAGAAAGGGGAAAGCCTACCAGCTAGGACACAATTTATGAAAAGTAACAAAAAAATATCCACTATTCCTGTTTTGAAATCGGAGTTGACGCATCATTGGCAAGAGCGCCTCAATGGCAATAATTTAGTGGAAATGGTGATGCGGTATAAAGATGCGGATTACTTTAAACGCAAGGATCCTGATATGGATCCTGAAACCATCATTTATGAACACATGGTCAAAGAATCCACTCCTGGCGAAGGCCATCTCAATTGGGGACACATTACCCTTTATCCTGGTCAAGTGAAAGATCAGTATTTTTGCACCAAGGGACATTTTCATGTCAATCCCAATGCCGAAGAATACCTGCTTTGTATGCAAGGGGATGGCTTGATTATGTTTTTATCGCGAGAAGGGGAATGCTGGTGTGAAGAACTCGAAGAAGGATCTTTGCACAAAATTCCAGCCGATATTGGCCGCCGAATCATCAACATTGGGGATACGCCTTTGATGTTATCGCAATGTATCCCAAGCAATGCGGGATTTGATTTTGATTCCATTGATGAACATCCTTTTCCTTGTCATGTCTACGATGACGATGGAGAAATGGCGATTTTAGTGGATATCGACGAGTGGGAAGACGATGTTGAAGATCTCAATCAAGCCATTCAACAAGAAGAAAAAGAGGCTTTCGAAGAATAAAAGTCTGTACAGTTGCTTTCAAAGAATAGAGAATGGAATGCCAATAAGGATTGGCTTGGTAACTTTATGAAAACTCCCCTTCGTAGGTTAGGGTGGTTAAAATGGCCGTTGGTCCTTAGCCTTTCCCTTTGCTTGGGCCTAACTGGATGTGCCAAATCCACCCCTGCTCGTTTAGAGAGTGAGAATGTTCAAGAGGAAATTGAACAAACCCTTGCGACCATACCAGCCTATACAGGCGATCCCTATGTGGAAATCAACAACAATGTTCCCTTTTTTGAAGAAGAGGAATGGACCACAAAGTCTTTTCAAGAGTACTTTGATTTAGATGAACTTGGACGCGTCAGCCAAGCCTATGCTTGTCTTGGTACGGATTTAATGCCCGATTTAAAACGTCAAGACATTTCTTCGGTAAAGCCCACTGGCTTTATCAATCAGCGCTATTCGTTTTTAAAAGATGGAATGTTATACAATCGCTGTCACTTAATCGCTTTTATGTTAGCGGGGCAAAATGCGAACCCCAAAAATTTAATGACAGGCACGCGCTATTTAAACATTGAAGGCATGTTGCCTTTTGAAGACCTCGTTCATGACTATATTGAAGAAACCGGCAATCACGTGATGTATCGAGTGACCCCTGTTTTTGAAGGAGACGATTTAGTGGCGCGAGGGGTCATCATGGAAGGCTATTCGGTAGAAGATCAAGGACAAGGAATTGAGTTTTGCGTCTATTGTTATAACGTACAGCCTGGAGTCGCTATCAATTACACCACTGGAGAAAATCAAGTGGATACAAGCATGAGTGAAGATGAAATTTTGGCATTTTATGAAGCGCCTCGCTCGACCAAACAACCCAATGCCAACAACACCTCGCGTACGAGTCAAACAAGTTTAGAAGTCTCGGATGATGAAGTGGTTCAGACCTATATCATCAATACCAATTCCAAAAAGTTTCATCTGCCTCAATGCAGTGGAGCGCAAACGATGAATGAAAAAAATCGCTTGGAAGTTCAAAACTCCAAAGCCCAGCTTTTAAAGGAAGGGTATATTTCGTGTCAAATCTGTATGCCGGAAGCTTGAAGTCTCACTTCAAGCTTTTTTCTTTTTTTAAAACAAGAAAGGAAAAGAGAAAAAAGGATAAAAGGAAAACGCTATCAAATGATAGACAAAAATTTCGATTTCAAAACATCGATAAAATCCGGATAGGTAAAAACGAAATGAAAAATTTGTCTATGTAAGAAAGACGAAAAAAATGGAGTGTCTTGTTTTCTGTTTGTCAAATGATACAATACTGAAGATTTCAAAGAAATTGTATGTCTGACCATCTACGATCAAAGGAGGATAAAGCGCATGAACAAAAATTCGCTTTTGACCATGAAGGATTTAACCAACCAAGAAATCCTAGATTTGCTTAACGATGCGAAGGCTTTTCATAATTCCCATTCAGATTGGCAGATACCGGAACCATTCCGGGCTTTAACTGCTAATCTTTTTTTTGAGCCTTCGACACGCACACATTACTCATTTTTGAGCGCCGAAAATCAACTGGGTTTACGCAGTGTAGATTTTCAAGCCGAAAGTTCATCTCTTACCAAGGGTGAAAGTCTTTACGATACGGTTAAGACTTTTGAAGCCATTGGGTATGGCTTATTGATTATTCGTCATCCCGAAGATGAGTATTTCAAAGAGCTAGAAAGCATTAATATCCCCATCATCAATGCTGGAGATGGCACAGGCAATCATCCCTCTCAATGCTTATTGGACTTGATGACGATATATGACGAATTTGGTCATCTAGATGGTTTGCATATACTCATCTGCGGCGATGTGGCCCATTCTCGAGTAGCCGCCTCCAATAAAGAAGCCTTAGAACGCTTTGGAGCAAAAGTACGCTTCTCTGGACCTCCTCAATGGCAAAGAGAGGGGTATCCCTTTACGGATTTCGATGAAAACATTGAATGGGCCGATGTCGTGATGTTGCTTCGCATCCAGCGTGAACGAGGCGCTGAATTGGGAGAGATGAGCGATGCAGAATATTTGGAAAAATATGGCCTGACCAAAGAGCGCTATGCCCGTTTAAAGGATCATGCCATCGTCCTACATCCTGCTCCCGTCAATCGAGGGGTAGAAATCGACTCTGACTTGGTTGAAGCAGACAAAAGCCGTATTTTTCAACAAATGTCCAATGGCGTTTTAGTCCGTAAAGCGATGATCAAATACGCCCTTGGTTTTCCTCCTTTTGGAAGGAGCAATGTATAATGAAAAAATTGTTTACCAATGTTCAAATTTTTTATGATGGGGCTTTGCAACCTGCTGAGATGCTCTTTGATGAAACGCAAATTTTAGCACTTGCTCCTATTATTGATCGAGATAGGCTTGATGAAACGATCACGATTTTGGATGGGAAGGGACTTGCTTTATTGCCAGGTCTTATTGATACCCACGTCCATCTGCGTGAACCAGGCTATTGTCAAAAAGAAACCATTGCCACCGGCACCAAAGCGGCCGCAGCTGGAGGCTTTTGTACCGTCTTTGCGATGCCCAATTTAAAACCCTATCCTTCTACTCTAGAAGCGATGGAAAGCTATTTAAATAAAATTGATCAAGATGCCTGTGTTCGTGTCTTTCCCTTTGGCACCATCACCAACAACGAAGCAGGACGCGAGCCTACCGACTATGCGGCTTTAAAGACGCTTGGGATTCGCTGGTTTTCCGATGATGGAGTAGGGGTAGCAAGTGGAGAGATCATGCAAGAAGCGATGAAAAAGGCCGTAGAAGCTGATGTCCTCTTTTCTTGTCATACCGAAGATATGAAGTATCGTACCCCTAAAGCAAGCGTTCACGAAGGACCCTATGCCAAAGTCAATGGTTGGATTGGCATTCCTTCTGCTTGTGAAAGTGCTCAGCTCATACGGGATTTAAAGTATGCGCAAAAAATTCCTGTCGCTTATCATGCAGATCATATTTCGGCTCAAGAAAGTGTAGAAGCTTTGCGTCAAGCCAAAAAAGAGGGTGTCAATTGTTCCGCAGAGGTAACCGCTCATCATTTGTTGTTAGAAGACAAGGATGTCAAAGGCCCCATGGAAAAAATGAATCCCCCTTTGCGTAGCCACAGCGATCGCATGGCTTTGATTGAGGGCTTGGAAGATGGCACGCTTGATTTCATCGCTAACGATCATGCTCCTCATACTTTAGAGGAAAAAAGCCGGTCTATGGACAAAGCGCCTTTTGGCATCGTTTCCTTAGAAACTGCCTTTCCTTTGTTATATACCGAATTTGTCCACCATCAAAAACGCTGGAGTTTAAAACAACTCTTGGAGTGGATGGCTAAAAAGCCTGCTTTACGCTTTGGACTGGAAAAAAGTGGCGAACTCAAAGTCGGCTATCGTCCCGACTTCTTCTTAGCCAATTTAGAGTGCGAAAACATCATTGATTCCAACACCTTTTATTCCAAAGGAAAAAATTCACCTTTTAATGGTTGGAAAAGTGTGGTTTGGATTGATCAAACTTGGGTAGGTGGCCAACAAGTCTTTGGGCGCGATGAAAGCGCATCATTTTAATCCTGATTCGTTTATAAGTAGGAATCACTTTCAAAAGTGATCCTTGGTAGCTAGCTTTTTAAAGGGAAAATCCCAAGATTTTAAGAAGAACCAAAAGAAAATGCAACGCTTGAAAAGCGTAAGGAAAAAGAGAGAAAAAATGGGAGGAAATACAATGGACAGACTGCTCATTTTAGAAGATGGCAGCGTCTGGAAGGGCAAAGGCTTTGGAGCCGATACCTTTCAAGTCG
>CAYTMK010000040.1:0-2389 GCA_964438885.1 uncultured Erysipelotrichaceae bacterium
TTAATTCTTGCTTCTTAGTTTTTAATTGTTCTTTTCTAGCCCTGAGCTTAGCTTGCGCTTCATTTATAGCACTATCTGCAACACGAGATTTTATCTTTAATTCTTTACACAATCTTCTTTTTACTTCTTTTAAACTTGTGTGTTTGTTTAACTCGGATAGGGCAATATGGTAGGCCTGAGTATAGATTTCAATATAGTCTTCTAGAAAATCCGTTACATTGGGATACTCTGTCCAATCATTTTTCTTATCGAGGACTAAAGAAGTAGTTGCGGTATACGAGGTTTGTGTAAATTCTAAGTATCCTTGCCAAGGAATCTTATCCATAAGCGACTACTCCTTTCTCTCGATTCTTCTCATTTCTTATGACTATTTTTCTTTTAGACCTACTAATTTGGCCGTCTCTTCTGTAGTAAAATATTCTTTACTTCAATATATCCTGCTTATCACGTAGTACTATTTTACTTCATTTAGGTAATTTAGTTCATTATGTTATGCAGTTGCTTACCCCCTAAAGGCTTACTCAACCTTTTCCTATCGCTTCTAAAAAGAAGCGACATTTTTTTTGTCAAAGTGGAAGATGGAAAGAAAAATTATTTTCTAATTTTCAAAAAGATCTCTCCCATTTTTTTAAGATAATTCGGTTTAAAATCTAGTTATTATTTCAATTTCAATAAATTTTAACCAAGAAGGCCAATTAACTTACTGATTTAGCCATATTTCTGAATTCATAAAAATCGTCTGTTATTCTAAAAGCGTCAAGAGAAGCCCACTACTTCTCGAAAGCATAAGAGGTGAAAGAACACATCAGAAGTTAAAAAAGATCATCTAAAATATCTTGAAAACCAAACATTTCCTAAGATAGTCCTTGAAAAAGAATTCCGTGTAAGGTCCAAAAAACAATGGGAAAGAAACAAAAAATCTAGATCCTGAAGACAGAGCGCTCAGGAAAAACAGAAGATTCTTAAAATTCTGATTCGTGAGAAGAACTAAAAAGGCAAAGATTACGAAAAGTAACCTGTGACTCAACGAGTGTAACTCAAATTCTTCCAATCAGACCTAATACCATCCTAGGTAAAGAACGCAAAGAAAAAAAGGAACTGAAAAGTCCATAAGACTTGAGGGATCAGACCTTTGATTCTTTGTAGCAAATGGCTAGAAACAAAAAATTCTAAAAATTCTATTGGATAGCTTACAAAAGGTAGGAGCCCATCAAGTAACAGAAAAAAATCCAGGCATAATAAGCGGGATTCGAAGAGCTGTTGCAAAAAACAAACATCGAGGAAAACTTAATCTTGGACATTTCCAAATGTTTCTTAGAAAAAAGGTTCTAAGAATTACCCTAAGAAAAATTCTAAAGAGCCAAGTTGGAAAATAAAAAATCTCTGATGAAAAATGGATAAAGTTTCATTCTTGTTCAATCATCTCAAGGATGCCTAGCCAAAAGCGGGCATCCTTTTTTATGAGAAAGACTCAAAAAAGAAAAAGAAGAGAGAAGAAAGACGAAGGATATGTATAAACTGATTGCCTGTGATTTAGATGAAACCTTACTTCAAACGGACAAACACGTTTCAAAAAGGAATATTGAGGCGATAAAAAAAGCTCGAGAACAGGGTGTCAAGTTTGTTTTAGCGACAGGACGAGGATATCTTTCCGCTCAAAACACCTTAAAAGAACTCGGCTTATACGATCAACTGGGTGAATACATCATCTCCTATAATGGAGGCTGTATTACCGAAAACAAAGACAATAAAATTTTATCTTTCCATGGAATTACTTGGGACCAAGCCCAAGCGCTTTATGAACGCGGGAAACCGTATGATGTTTGTATTCACGTTTATACCAAAGATCATGTTTATGTCTATCGTTTTTGGCCCGAAGAAGCGGATTATTTAAATGGCCGCATGGTTGTGGAAGAAACCTTTGAAGAAAATTTAGATTTCTTAAAAGAGAAGGATATTTCCAAGATGTTGTATGTAAATACCAATCGCGATTACCTCCAACAAATTGAAAACGATTTGAGTGATATTACCCAAGATTTGGATGTCAGTTATTCATCCAATCGCTATATTGAATTTAATCGTAAAGGTGTCAATAAAGGAGCAGGTCTTTTAGAACTCGCTTGTCTACTAGGGATCAAGCCAGAAGAAACCATTGCGATTGGAGATAACTTCAATGATTTATCCATGATTCAAGCAGCTGGATTAGGTGTTGGCGTTCAAAACACCGTAGAGGAAATGCGTGAGCATTGTGACTACATTACAAAAGCCAATCACAACGAAAGTGCAGTGGCAGAAGTCATTGAAAAATTCATTTTAAATTCTTTGGAATAAATTTGAAAAATATTTATTTAAAATTGTAATATTTTTTAATAAGAAATACAATTTTTTA
>CAYTMK010000040.1:2489-16352 GCA_964438885.1 uncultured Erysipelotrichaceae bacterium
TAAAAATACAATAATGAATAAAAGGAATATATTTTATGGGAATTTTTTATGGATTTTTGGCTCTATTCATGATCTTATTAATCTTTCTAGTCACTAAAACTTCCACGATCAAGCATAAAAGAGTCTGGTATTGGTTTCTAGCGGGATTTCTTACCTATTTTTTAGTGGAATTTATCTGTATCGAGTTTTTTGGAATCGATTGGACGCAGATTTTCTTTAGAAAATAATTGAAAGTTTAAGCCTTTCTAAGAAGCTTAAACTTTTTTTGTATTAGATCTATTTTTTAAATCATTAGAAATGGTTTTTCTTGCTTTTAACTTCAAAATAAAAATCCCGCCTTAAAACAAAGCGGGACAAAAAGAAGATTAGCTTTCTTTAATCGGAAGTTCTACAGCTTCAATGGAGTACACAATTGGTTCTACAATATTGCGTTTGCCATTATAGTATAAAACTCCAACTGGATCTACAGTTAAAATAATGCAGTTGTCTTTATCGATGGTAATATCAGTGACTTCTATTTCCTCGGTTTCATCATAGTTGGTACGCGTTACTTTAAACATATCCGGAGTGAGTTTATCCACATCCACATTGTCATCGACTGGAGCGATATGAATTTGCGTTACTTTTTGACCATCGTCTAAAACGTTGGCTTCAAGAGTAAATTCAAGTTTCCCTTCTCCAAGATCGTTGTGGGTATCGGTGATTTCTACAACTGGTGCACTGTATCCTTCGGTTGCGTCTACAAGAGTGGTAAACCAATCGAGAGTCGAATGGCCATGCTCGTCCGTAATATCATTGTTATACATCCGCACCCAAGCCCAATGTCCTGGCCAAGGATCGGTCGATTCGATGATTTCGTAGTGCACGCCCCCATCTAGGTTGTTGGCTTTGCGATACTCTTCAATACCCTCTACGGCTGTTTCGGTCCACTTGTAGTAAATGGTAGGATCGGTATAGCTATGAACAAAGTAGAGGGGAACATTGCTCTTGGCAATCGCTTCAATCCACTGATCATAATTCTTTACGTATTCATCATAATCAGCCGGCTTTTTAAATTTAGCATAAGCGGTTCCATCTTCGGTTTCAAAACCAGTTTTTTCATCGCCGGCATCCAACGATTTATCATCCGCTACACCTTCTACCGTTTTATCGTTTTCATCGGGATAAACGATGTATTCTTCCTCATAAGTTTCGTAGTCGCCCCCAAGATCAGGAAGAACGGCAGATCCCTCAATATAAGTATCGTTTTTGGCAATGGCTGCACAAGAAATCAAAGCCCCTGCAAACAAATCAGGATAGGTTCCGATCATCCGTTCCGTCATTAAGCCACCAGCGGAAAGACCTGTAGCAAAAATTCGATCGGGATCGATGTTGTATTCTTTTACCACTTCATCGATGACTTTTTTTACTTCTTCGGTATGGTCATGGTACCAATCGTCTGGAGTTTGAAAGCTCAATACATAGGCTCCACCAAAACCAGATTGAACGGCATCGGAAATCATAGTGGCTACTTGTCGATTTGCAGCAATTTGGGAATAGTTGTTGGACCCCTCTTCTGTTCCTCCTTCTCCATTGCCATGGAAAGTAACGATTAAAGTATCCGCTTCCCCTTCTGGTTTATAAATGCGAGAAGCAATGCCATCTTCTTCTAAAGTGGTTTCTACTTCCATTTGTTCGGTTACAAGATCACGGAAATTTAAGCTATTGGGTGTATTGGTATCTTGAACAAAGGTCACCAATACGGTTTCTCCATTGTCCGTGCTTTCTGTTTTAGCAGTAGAACTGCTTTTTGTGGTGGAACTTGTGTCGGTCGTATTGGAACATCCAGCCAAAGATGTCACAAAAAGTAGGCTAGAAAGACCAAGTCCAAACCATTTTTTTGTCTTTTGCATTCTCTCTCTCTCCTCACGATTTTCAAAAACGCTTTCAAATGCTTACATTAAATATTTCAATCTATAAAATGTAAGCGCTTAATATCCAATATCATTCTAGGAAGCTTTATATTCCCTGACAAGTAAAAATTTAATAAAAATAAGGGAAAACTCTTTGAGAAAACGAAATAAAAGTACTTAATATTTCCAAAAAACAATTTAAAATAAAGATCTAGATTTTTTAGATAGCCTTTTATACAAAAAGACTAAGGATAAATTCCTTAGTCTTTAAAATAAAAGTGAGTGGATTCATTTTTTTGATCAATTTGATGATCCATTTTAATCGGATTCTTTAACTTTTGAAAAGAGAGAGGCTATTGGAAATCATTTTGATCTTTTTGTTGCGAGGCTGATCTCTTTTTTGATTTCTTAGAAGAGGATGGAGAGGCTAAAGAAGGAGAACTAGAAAGTGCTTTTTGGTTTTTCAAATGAGGATAATGTTTCTTGTGAAATGTTTTGAAGTTTGGTTTTAAAAAGGTTTCGCTTGCATATAAAGGAATTTCTTGCATCTTTTGTTTTGTTTTACGCCATTGGCCTTTGGAATAAAAGAAAAATCGAGTTAAGGTTGAAACGAATAAAATCCCCATCGCCAGCATTCCAGAAACCGTTAAGACATCCAACAATTTTACCCAGCCACTAATCGCATGACCTTCCGAAAACTCCAACATCATTTCATAAGCAGTTCCTCCTGGAACAAGAGGAATCAAGGCACACGCTGTAAAAGCGGTAACAGTATTTTTAAGCTTCCGCGCAAAAAATTCGGCCAATAGACTCAGGGCAGTAGCCGCCATAAAGTTAGCCATCGCATTTGACCAATGCTCAATCAAACAAAATTCGTAGACCAATCCTCCAATGCCTCCAATTAAAGCTGCCGCATAAAGGCTTTTTCCCCGTACATTGAACAATACTCCAAATCCAGCACAAGCTAGGGCCGAGCCTAAAAAGCCCTGCCAAAAAAGGGTAATGAGAAACGTCTTTAAGGTGAAAGGTTCAATCATAATTATTTCACCACCGCAAGACCCATCAAAACGCCAATGGCAATCGCACAGGCCACCAACATCGCTTGAGTCAACAAAACCAACGAAGACAGAGGTTCACCCATTACCGAATCCCGCAAAGCATTGGTAATGGTAAGACCTGGCACCAATAACATAATCGAAGAAATGATTAAAATAGATGTTTGCGCACTTGGCACTAAGCGGTTGAATAAAACGGATAAAACAGCGGCGCAAAACGAAAGAATGACATTCACAAAAAAGGTGTTGATATGAACGTGGGAACAAATGACTGTACATAGTCGAATAAACAAGCCGATTAAAAAAACAAAGCCAATTTCAATAAATCCACCCCCAAAAAAGATAGCGAATCCAGCCGCACCTATAGCTCCCCACAATGCTTTGATTGGTGCCGAATAGTTAGGCAATTGGTTAAGAGATAAGAGTTTTTTAGTGAGCACTTCTGCACTGTAATGTTTGATTTCCGCTTCTCTAGACAGTGCATTGATGGCACTGACAATGGTCATATTGCGATCCATATCTTTAATCCGGGCAATACGGGTAACGGTTTGACCCGATACTTCTACGGAACACATGATACCAGTGACCGTTACATAAGCAGTGCAGTATTTCACTCCTGGAATGGAATAGCCCATTCGTGTCATCGTTTCTTCGACGCGAAATACTTCTGCTCCATTGGTCATCAACATCGATCCCGCTTGTAAAATGCAAGCGGCTGCTGTTTCCGCTTCAAAAAGGGATCGTTCTACTTTTTTCCAAACTTTTTCTTCCATAAATTTTTTTCCCTTTTGTGTCATGCCTCTAGTTTAGTTTAAAAATTTCCGTTTAATTCCTTTCAAAATTTTTCTCTTCCTCTCTTTGTGTTCTTTTTTTTATCTTTCTTTTTTCCTTAGCTAAAAGACAATCTTTGAAAAGCTATTTTCTTAATTTTATTATCCACTGCTTTTTTGGGATGATTTTTGTCTATTTAGAAGCAAGGAGAGAGCTAGTATGAAAGAGCTTTGCCGAATTTTATTGGATTGTGCTTTACGAAGACAAGCGACAGACATTCACTTAGAACAAAAAGAAAATGACTTAATCATTTCTTTTCGCACTCCCCAAGGACTCATGCGCTTAGATCAAGATATTTGTAAAGCAGAATTTTTGGAATATTTGCGTTATGTTTCCAAAATGGATCTTTGTGCTCCTTATAAACCTCAATCTGGAGAATTTTCCTTAGGCGTTCTTGATTGTCGTTTTTCTATGATGGCAACCGATCAAATTCGGACAGGTGTGATTCGCTTATTGCATGCAAGTCACCATTTTGCTCTTCAAGATCTCTGTTCTTCAAAGGAGGCTATTGAAAAACTTGCAGCCTTTTCTTCTATTGAACATGGATTATTGGTGAGTTGTGGACCCACTGGATCGGGAAAATCGACCACAGTTCATGCTTTATTAAACGATATTCTTCAAAAACATGCGCGAAAAATCGTAACACTTGAAGATCCCATTGAAATTCAAGAACCGCAAATGGTCCAAATTCAGGTGTGTGAAGCTCGCGGAATTACTTATGAATCAGGGATTGAAGAATTGATGCGTCACGATCCCGATATTTTATTTTTTGGTGAATGTCGCAGTGCGCAAAGCGCTAAGATGGCCTTACGAGCCAGTTTAACCGGACATTTTTGTCTAACGACTCTTCATTGTGGCTCTGGTGCGGAATGTATTCATCGCTTATTGGATTTAGGCATTGATAAAGAAGAATTACGCTGTGTATTAAAAGGAATTTTTGTGTGCAAACTTGTCAATACTTCAAATGGAAAGGAGTGTCTTTATGAAATTTGGCATGAAGAAGATCTCAAAGCGCTCTTTGAAATCCCTGATCAAGCCCATCCTAGCCTTTCTTTTGCAACCTGTCGCAAGCAAGCAGGATTATCCCCGGATTGAAGAACAAGAAATTGAAATCTTCTCTTTGCTTCATCAAAGTGGATTGCCTTTTTTGGATAATATTGAACTCTCGTTTGCTCAAAAGAAAGCGATTTTAGCTTTATTAAACCAAGGAGAAAGCTTTTCAACCTTGATTCAAAATCAAAAAGCCAAACGTATGAAGCAACTCGGCACGCTTTTAAACTACTTTGCTTTAGATGAAGCCATCTTATATGATGAAAAACTGCGTCAAGCTAAGGAAATTTTATTCAAAAAGCTATTTCATCATTCCATTTATCCTCTTTTTTTAATGGCTTTTTCTACTGGTCTTGTCTGGTTTTTTTCTCAAGCCATTTTACCAGCCTTTGGAGAATTTCAATCTTCCGATTCAGGGCTTCTCGATATTCTTTGTTGGTTTACCACTTTATTTTGGATTGGCATTGGACTATTTAGCCTTTTTCTAGGAAGCGTTTTTGTATTGGACAGTTCTCAGAAGAAAACCACTAACTTCTTATTTCGAATTCCTATCGTCAAAATCATTGCCTCCATAGAATGTGCCACTCTATTTGAATGCACCCAAAAGAGTGCTCTTTCTACTCTCGAAACCTTGGCCTTTATGGAAACCAATAAAAGTTTTCCTTTTGGAAGTCTTATGGCAAAACGCTGGAGTTATCAGCTTAAACAAGGAAGTTCTTTAGCGAACTGTATTGTTCAAGATAGACGCTTGGATCCTGCTTTTCAGCGCTTCTTTACCCTTGGGCTACATGGATCCACTATGTCGGATATGATGAGAGCCTACCAAAAAAGTGCTCTTCTCATTTTAGAGAAGAAAGTAAAATATCTCTCCACTTGGATTTTGTATCTGGCTTATGGCTGTGTTGGAGTATTAGCCACTTGTGTTTATCAGATAATGCTTGAACCATTGACTATGTTAGAAAGCTTTTAAAACTCTTTTTTAATAAGAAGAAATAAGGAAGAGCTAAAAAACCGCTCATAGAGAGCGGTAAGTTTTTATTCATTAAATCCATAGAGTAGATAAGGGTTATGAGATTGTTCGTAGAAAAGGGTAGTCGAAGGACCATGACCTGGATAAACGACATAATCTTGTTTCAACGATTTCAAAAAGTTGAGCGATTTGCGCATTTGTTGAGCAGATCCTCCAGGTAAATCGACGCGCCCAATGGAGTGTTGGAAAAGAACATCACCAGTAAACAAATTGTTTCCAATCGCAAACATAGTACTTCCGATAGAATGACCTGGAGCATAATAGGCCATGACTTCAAAGGAGCCAATTTTGTTTTCTCCTTCTTTGATGGCAATGGGTTTGGTTTTTAAGACCATTGGTGGAACACCCATAAAGGAATTCGAACCATTTAAAACTGGATGTTGTAAAGCATCGATTTCGGCGGGGTTGATATAACAAGGCGCACCAAATTCTTCCATAAGCGCATCCACTCCTCCGATATGATCAAAATGCGCATGGGTTAAAAGAATTCCATCTACTTTTAATCCTAAGGCTTTGACCATTTGACTGATTTGATTGGCATCTTCTCCAGGGTCAATGACTAGGCATTGTCCATTTTCCATAACGATATAACAATTAGACTGAAACGGTCCAACTGGTTGACAAATGACTTCCATACTTTTTCCTTTCTTTACTTTTGGCTTCTTTATCAAGGAGTCTTTCTTTTATTATTTTAGCGAGTCTTATAAGAAAGATTCCTTTTTACGCTTTTGTTTAAAGCCCTACACAAAAGGAAAAAAGAAATAGACGAAAGGATAAAAAAAAGCTGCAGGCTTTTTTCTGCAGCGATTATCTTTTTTCTTTATGCTCTGTCATTTTGTTGCATTTTGGGCAGAACTTTTTAATATTCATGCGGTCCGGATGTTTTTTCTTATTCCGTGTCCCGATATAGTTTTCATTCCCACAGGTAGCACATTTAAAAGTGATACGATCTCTCATTGAGGACACCTCCTTGCAATTTACTTGACCGATTATAGCATATCAATTTACTACGTTTCAATATGACTCAATGGCCAATTTAAGCAAGCGAGCGGTCTCAATTCTTTAATTTAAAACGCAATTTGTTTCCTTTCTCTTTATTATTGAGGATACAATTCAAAATATTTATCGAGAACTGGCCCTACTACATCCGTAGTACAAATGTTTCCCGAAACGTTTTGACTGTTAACAGATGAGGTAGGAGCACTGCAGGCGTAGGCTATGGTTGGATTTTCCACTGGACCATACCCAATCAAATTCGCTGTAGTCCACTGGCCTACTTCAGCTGTTCCTGTTTTAGCAGCCATATTATGGGACATCTTTTGTAAAGGCGTTCCACAGTTGCCATCCACCACACAAGCCGCAAATCCTTCTTGAACACGGGCTAAATGGGAAGCATTTTCTTGAGGAAGAACACTTTTTAAGAAATTTTCTTGAACATCAAAAATCTCTTCGCTATTAACCTCTTTCGCGTATTGGTAGAAATGAGGCTGATACATTTTGCCATTGGAGGCAATGACTCCGGCATATTGCATCATTTGTAGAGGCGTATAGGTATCAAGCTGTCCAATAACATAGTTTAAAATCATGCCTGCATCGTTTTTTCCTGCGGAATACACTGATACTTCTCCAGGTACATCAATGCCCGTCACATTGCCTAAGCCAAAAAGCGAATAGTAGCGACGCATTTTTTCAATCGTTCCTTCCACATCTTCAATTTCAAAAGCTTTCCCTGGAGCATACTCAAAGCCCGCTAGCCGCATCGCAATATGAAACATGTAGACATTAGAAGAAACGGACAGCGCCGCAACATCACTTACCGGTCCGTGATCGTGGAAAGAGCCAAGTTCGCGCCCTCCGACATTGAGCATAGCATCATAAATCACTTCGCCCTCTTCCAATACGCCTTCAGATTGTCCCATATATACCGATACCCCTTTGACACAACTTCCAGGGTTCACTAAGTTGGTGTAATTCCCTGAAGCAAAATAGGAAAGCTGACGCGTAGTGGGATTCATTTGATAGCCGGAAATCGCCAAGACATCTCCAGTTTGGGGATTTTCCATACACATAAATAATGAATAGAAATTTTGGCGATTGGCACTTCCTCCATAGCGACTTAAAGTCGTTTTGAGCGTTTGATCAAGAGTTTGTTGCAAATCAATATCAATGGACAAGTAAAGATCTCGCCCCTTAAGAGCGGGTTGAAGAATTTCCTTTTTCGCTAACCCATTGGAATCGTAAGTAATTTTGGCAATTTCTTCCGTTCCGGCCAAGATATCGTTGTATTGATATTCCAATCCGGATTTTCCCACTTGCGCATTGTATTGATAGCCTTTGGCCAAATATTCTTGGGCTAGTGTTTCAGGAAGTCCTTCGGTAGAGGTAGATACACTTCCCAAAATGTCACTGAGTGATTCGCCATATGGGTATTCGCGTTTCCAGCCGTTAAAATCCACATCAAAGCCAGGAAACTCGATTTTGTGTTCCACCAAATAGGCTGCATCTTCATCGTCAATGTCTTCACGAATGACACTCTCTTGACCACTATTTGCATTTTGAATCATGCGATTGTAAATGGCACAGGCAATGAGTTTGCGCTCATCGGCGGTTTCAATGCGTTCATAGTCCAAATTGCGCAATTGTGTTTGGCGAAAAGCAGAGGCACTCATCATTCCGCTTTGATATTGGGCATATTCTTCTTCGCTCAACAAATCATACCCCTGCCAAGCTGGATCGCTTGGATCCAATTGACTGGTGTAGCGTAAGTAAGCGTCTTTTAATTCCGAGAGGGAAAATTCATCCAGCTCAAAGTCAAACACTTCCCCCATTCGATCCGCATACAACATACAATCTTCGGCCTCGATGTTGTTTGGCATCGTGTACACCAGGTGATGAGCGGGGACGGTTTGGGCCAATACACGGCCCTTTACATCGTAAATTTGCCCACGAGGAGCACTGGTATATTGCTTGATGGAGGTGTAATCGTCTTGTTTTTGAAGATAGGCCGTATGATGAAGAGCTTGAATATCGATCAATCGAATCCATAAGCCTCCAAAAAGACTCACGATCACCAGCGCTAAAATCAAAATACGATTGGAAATGGCTTTTTCAATTTTGGCTGCGCCCATTTTATGACGAATGCGTCGTTTTCCAGGCGTTTTTGTGTTCGAAGATGGATTTGACAACGTTTTTTTTTGACGATCTGTATTTTCTTTCATCCTATCTTTTCCTTGTCTAGAATTGATCTATTTTAACAAATTGCACCTACTTCTGAAAAGAAAAAAAGGTGCTCCCTTGAGCACCTCAAAGAAATTTACTTAGCTTTTCAAAAGCTCATCAGCGATCTTTGAGTAACCAATCACTCGCTTTGCGCTTAATCAACCAATAGAGGATTCCAATCGCTACCACAAAGAAAAAGGAAACAAAAAGAGTGGCCGTGGAAAACGAGAACAACCAATAGGTGACCAATAACACCAACAACAAAAGAGTGGAAATGCCAAGATCAATGAGGGTATTGAAATTGTTTTTTACCGCTTGGGTTTCGTTATCCCACACAAGTTTTGGATGGAGTAAGTCCGTGATGATCCCCAAAAAATTGTTGAAAACACTAGCAAGGACATTTCCCAACAAAAAACATCCATCAAGCCATAGAGGATACGGAAAAAACATATGAAAGATGATCACCAACAGTTGCGTGGAAAGAATACTCAATACAATGCCTGGTACGCATTTGAGCAACACTTGTTTTGAAATCTCCATCGGAATCTCTTTCATCCACGCTACACCAGAAAGGCCCATTCGGGAAATCGCCGTCGCACTTGTTCCACTGACTCCAGACATAAACAAAGAAGAAAAGAGGCCAAGGCTTAAAGCCACGCTCCATAAAGGAAGATCAAAGAGAACCAGTTGTCCATTGACGATTAAATCTGTTTGAATGAGTTCTTGTAGCTCTCCTCTTTGCATCCCCAAAGTGATTCCTAAAACCAAAGGAAGAAGAAAACCAGAACCTACAATATTAAAGACATAAGCAGGCGTTTTTAAAAGCAACACAAATTCGTTTTTTAAATACGATTTCCAAGAAGACTTCCTTTGAATTTGACCGACATTCATCTTCTTTTTAGAAGCAGAGGCCCAATCGGCGGCCATAGCGGAATCCAAATAGAAGCGATTGGCTGCCCACCAATAGATCAAAAGCCCTATTCCAAATAGAATAACTTCTAGACAAAAATCCCAAAAATCATTTCCCATAATGGCCCGAGAGGCAAAAGGAATTGAAAAGAAAATGCGACTTAAAAAGCCTAAGGAATTTTCCATTTGAACCAACAAAGTACTTAAGGAGGTGGAATCCAAGGTTTCGACCTCTACCATCCGCGGACTAAAGATGGCAATGCTTAACGAAAAACACAAAGCCACAATACTTGTAATCAAGGTAAAGCGATCTTTGTTGACCACTCTAGGCAAGCAAGAAAACACAAATAAACAAAGTGTTCCCACCACTACAAATAAAGTAAGATGAATCAAAATTTCGGATCCCAACAAATAGAGAAAGCCAAGCCAAGTAAACGCTTGGGAAAGTCCATATCCAACAAGAAGGGGAAGTGCGCCCCCAATCATAATCGCTGTTTGGGTGCTTAATACCACGATGGTCTTGGCTCCTACAATCTCGGAAGCTTGAAAAGGCAAAGAAAGCAGGGTTTTATTGTCTGTGGAGAAATAAAAAACCGAAGGAAAGGCAAAGACAATTGTCATCAGCGCAAACAGGCACTGCACAATGAAATACATCGTCAAATACGGTTGGCCAAGTCCCAAATTGAAAAAAGTAAGACTGGTTAAGCCCAAATAAAACAGCATAGGACAAAAGGAAAGCCCCAAAATGAGATACAACGTTCCTCTTCCTACATATTTTTTCCAAGAAGATTTCCCAGATCGAAAAGAACGCTGGTTTTGAAAGAGCGTTTTGGTCAACACCCACATCCGATTTGTAGGCGTTTGACGGGGTCGTTCTTGCTTGTTTTGAGGAGGAAGGTCTTTTAAAGATTCCTCATCCAAAGGCAAAGGTGGCAAAGGGGACTTAGATGTGGTCACTTTGAGTCACCTCGATGAAAATGTCTTCTAAAGAAAGGCCAGGATAGTGGCTTTGAAGGGTTTCAAGCGTTCCTTGATAGAGCACTTTTCCTTGTGCGATTAAAACAATTTCATCACAAAGCTTTTCAGCTACTTCTAAGACATGGGTCGAGAAAAAAACGGTTCGGCCCCGATTGGCATGGGCACGCATTTTTTGTTTTAATAAGTAGCTTGAAGAAGGATCGAGTCCCGTCATCGGTTCATCTAAGATCCAGATTTCTGGATCGCAAACCAGTGCTCCCATAATAATCGCTTTTTGGCGCATTCCATGCGAATAGCTCTCCATTTGGCTGTTGAGCGCTTCTTCCATTTCAAATTCTTTGGCCAAGCTTTCCAAGCGTTCTCGCCGCGTTTGGGTATCCACTCCATACAAGTCGGCCATGAAGTTAATGTATTGCAACCCAGTAAGCCGCAAGAAGAGATCGGGAGAATCGGGAACCAGCGCAAATTGTTCTTTGGCTTCTACGGGATGAAGAGCCATATCGATGCCATTGAGGGCAATGCGTCCTTTTGTGGGACGCAAGACACCAGTCATCATATGAATCGTCGTGGTTTTCCCCGCTCCATTGGGGCCAATAAACCCTGTAATGGAACCCGAAGGAATGGTTAAAGTGAGATCATCCACAGCGACTTTTTGGCCAAACGTTTTGGTCACATGTTCGAGTTCAATCATATTGAAAATACAAAGGCAAAACAGACTGCCTTTTGATCTTCCTTTCTGTATTTATGATAGTGCAAATTTTCACAAGTAAAAAATACAAAGGAGAAAAGTTTATATTACCTTTTTGTGACGAATTCATATTCCTTTCTAAACATTTTTCAAAGGGGGAACAGGAAACAAAAAAAGCCAAGCTTCACGCTTAGCTCCTTCCTAAAAGGAAATTATTCAATCGGGCGCTCGAAGAAGTTTCCATAAAAGTTCAAGGAGCGGTACACATTGATTAAACAGTGTGGATCGGCTTTTTCTGCCGCATGACAGACCATTTGTAACTCGGGAAAACTGATGGTGGATTTGCAAATGTAATACACTTCCCCTTTATAGGCACCTTGGCACTCGATGATCGACATGCCATGGCGAACCGTCCCCATAAAGGCATCCACGATCACCTTAGGATCCTTGCAGGTGATCTCTACGGTGACGCGCTGGTAGCGTTTGTACGTTTTGTTGATGATCGTAGTGGACAAAAATTGAAAGATGATGGAATAGGCACAATAGATCCAGCCAAATCCAAAACCATAAGCGATATACATCATGCAGTTAAAAGCAAAAACAATGTTGAAAATGGAACGATGAATCTTATTGGAAACGTATTGAGCAATAAAGTCCGTCCCGCCAGTTGATCCTCCCGCAGTTAAAGCCAAAGCACACCCGGCTCCCCATAGAATTCCTCCAAAAATCAAATTGACTGTAATGTCATAGAAGAATGGTTCGAAGTGAAAGATTTCCAAAAAGAGGGAAACCAAGATAAATTGGATCGCCGATAAAATGACAAAGCGTTTAGAAATGGCTTTGGCACAAAAAAGAGCAACTGGAACATTGAGGCAGATGATCAAAAGAGACACCGAAAGATTTATACCCATCGTCGCAGCCAGACGACTTACAAAAAGCGCAATTCCCGTAAAGCCTCCTGAAATCAAATTGCAAGGATTCATAAACACTTGCATCACAAAGGCTTGTAAAAAGGCAGAGGCAATGATTTTAATAAGAGAAATACAAAAGGAAACCTTTTTATCTTTGAGAAGGTTTTGATAAAATTCAAGCATACCCATCCCCTCCTAGAAAAAGCGAATGTTTCTTTTTCATTGTACCCAATTCAAAGTTTTCTTTGAAAAGAGAATGCCTAGGCTTTCCTATCAATTTTAAAACTCTAGGCTTTTAAAGAACGCTTTAAACCTGAGCCAATCAGTTTTTAAATTTGGAAATTTATTTTGAAATGTTCTTGCCTCTGCCTAAAAAATTTGGTAAATTAAATGAGCGATTTAACAGACGGTTCCGTAGCCAAGAGGCTAAGGCAACAGACTGCAACTCTGTGACCATCGGTTCAACTCCGATCGGAACCTCCATTATTTTGTGGGATCATGGCGGAATAGGTAGACGCAACGGACTTAAAATCCGTCGGGTATTGCACTCGTGAGGGTCCGAGTCCCTCTGATCCCACCAATTTGATTATATAAATTCTAGTTTTTCCTTAAAAAGGCTTTATTTAAAGGAAATACTAGAATTTTTTTTGCTTTGAAGTAAATGGTGAAATCCCATAACTGAACCATTTAGGCGCTATTAAGCGCTCTTTTTCTCCCTACTTTTCTCAAATTTGTCGTAAATTTATTGAGGATAAAATTGGTCTTGAGTCTTTATTTTAAGCCTCTCATTTACTGATCACAGATCTAAACTCGTGATTCAAATCCTCTTCTGAGAGATGAGTATAGACTTTAAGAGTTACATCAGGATTAGCATGACGAAGCATTTTTTGAGTCGAAGGAACACTCAAGCCTTTTCTGAGAAAAGTCGTAAATTTATGGAAATAAATTTCAATTGATATGAAGAAAACTTTAGAGAAGGGATAGAGTGCTATTTAATACAAAGACATGGAAAAAAGACCCGAAATAAATCGGGTCTTATTTTTATTTAGATTTAAGACCAGCCCAAGCTATTCCCTCATAAGTCCAACCTTGAGATACGAGTGCATCTCGTTCGTTTTCATTGGTTGTGTAATGATGCATCCCAGTCTCTTGAGCATTTAGATTATATAAACGGTGAAGAATGATATTATCTGAATCATCTTTATCCGCAGAGAAGAATGCAATATCTTCACTTATTCAACCAAGGTTCTTATGGTTCAATAATGTTGAAATACGGCGGAAAATCTGCGAGATGATCGGT
>CAYTMK010000041.1:0-15820 GCA_964438885.1 uncultured Erysipelotrichaceae bacterium
GACCTCCGGCATATCTGACTCGTATTTCTACGCATTTCCCATCCTTTCGGTCCATTCTTTGGCGCCTTCACCGAGCTTTATACACTTCAGGTTGCTAACCCTTCTATAGCATATCGGAGTCTTAAGGGGATAGTTTCAGGTCGTTACTCCCTCATTCCTATCCTCGAAGTTTTGGGGATGAATTAAAATTAACTTCTAATCCACCCCAGATAGCTTTTCACTACCTAACGAGTCACACCTCTCTATTCTTCTAATTTCTTATGATCTTTTTTATTTTAGGACTAACTCTACTAATTTAGCCACCTATCCTGTAGTAAAATATTCTTTACTTAAACATATCATGTTTATCATTTAGTACTATTTTATTTCATTTATTTCATTAAGTTAATTATGCTATGCAGTTATTTACCCTTAAAAGAGTAAAAAGGAAATAAAGGCCAAACCTTCTAGGAGAAATCCAAGAAAAGCTTGGCCTATTGCATTACAAGATTGAAAAGATTAAGAAAACATCGGTGTGGACAAATAACGATCCCCTGTATCAGGAAGTAAAGTTACAATCGTTTTTCCTTTATTTTCTGGTAAAGCCGCTAGTTTTTTAGCTGCAGCCACTGCCGCTCCAGAAGAAATTCCTGCTAAAATTCCTTCTTTTTGAGCCAACTCACGACCTGTTTCATAGGCTTCATCATCGGTGATACGCATGACTTTGTCATAGATCTTGGTATCTAAAGTATCGGGAACGAATCCAGCCCCAATTCCCTGAATACCATGTTTGCCTCCATGGCCTTCTGATAAAACTGGTGAGCCTTCGGGTTCGACCGCAACAATTTCTACATTGGGATTTTTCTCTTTGAGATATTTTCCCACTCCAGAAATGGTTCCTCCAGTTCCAACACCCGCTACAAAAATATCTACTTTTCCATCGCTATCTTCCCAAATTTCAGGGCCAGTAGTGAGATAGTGTGCTTCGGGGTTACTTGGATTTTCAAATTGCCCAGCCATAAAGACATCCCCAATTTCTTTGGCGAGTTCCTCTGCTTTGGCAATGGCTCCTTTCATCCCTTGAGCGCCTGGAGTTAAAACGAGCTTAGCTCCATAGGCTTTGAGCAAATTACGGCGTTCTACCGACATCGTATCTGGCATTACAATGATAACAGGATATCCTCTTTGCGCTGCAACCATAGCCAAGCCAATTCCGGTATTCCCTGAAGTGGCTTCAATGATGGTGGTTCCTTTTTTTAAAACGCCCTGTTTTTCGGCATTGCGAATCATGTTTAAAGCCGCCCGATCTTTTACGGATCCTGCTGGATTAAAAGACTCTGGTTTTACGACTAAGCGGGCCCCTAGATCATGGGCCTTTTCAATATTTTGAACTTCGACAAGTGGAGTATGCCCAACAAGATCAAGAATATTAGAATGAATTGTCATATTACTCTTTCCTTTCCACATCTATTTTTAGTATATGCTACAAAACGAAAAAAACTTGATTTTGCTCTAAGGAGTATTTTAAAGACAAAAAAGAACCTCTTCTAAGGGAAAGACCATTTGAGTATTGAAAGAAGGAGTGAAAATGAAAAAAGTTATCTATTACTTTACAGGAACCGGAAATAGCTTACGGGCTTCGATTAAAATAGCTCAAAGACTTCAAGATACCACTCTTATTTCTATGCGAAATGATCCTACTCAGGTTCCCGCTACAGATTATGAGATGATTGGCTTTGTTTATCCAGTTTACCATTGGTCAATGCCAGAGCCGGTAGTGCGTTTTGTAGAAAATTTAGATATCAATTCCAAAGCTTATATTTTCGTAGGAGCGATGCCAAGCTTTATTTTAGGGAATTCCTGCGAACGATTAGAACAAATATTGGCTTTAAGAGGAGGTTTACTTTCTTATAGTGCGAAAGTAAACAGTGTTGCAAACTATGTATTGGTTTATCCTCCTATGCCCGCTCCAAAATATGTCATTCCTCGCACTGAGAAGAAACTCGAACGGATTGCTCAAGACATCGCCAATCGTCAGAAAAATAAAATTCTAAAAGAAAATATTTTAATTCGTAAATTCCATTCCAAAATCATGGATCCTTATAAAGAGTTAGAGCCATATGCTGATGTTCCTTTTACCATTTCGATCGATTGCATTGGCTGCGGACTTTGTTCCAAGATCTGTCCTGTAGAAAACATTGTTTTGGTAGAAGGAAAGCCTACCTTTCGTCATCAATGCGTCCAATGTATGGCTTGTGTGTCCTTTTGCCCTCCAAAAGCCATTGGCTATGAAATCAAAAAAATCGATCTTAAGGCAAAAGAACTGAAAAAAATACCAGTGGTTAAAAAAATGGGACTCCCGGCTCATCGTCATCCTTACCATAATCCTTATATTCAAGCCTCTGATCTTATGAAAAATCAGATAATTGTAAAAAGGGATGAAGAAAAAGATATTTAAAATCCTAGAAGCTAAAGGTTCCTTTAGCTTTAATCTTTATTTTTGGAAGAGTAGCTTTTAATAGAAAAAGTAGCTCCTTGTTTTCTAATAGGATTTGAGTTGATCTCTTTATTATTCTTCCAAAAAGCAAAAAAAGCGATCGTCATTTAACGATCGCTTTTAAGTAATTTGCGATTTAAGCCACGCAAAGATAAAGCCATCTAGATCTCCATCTAATACAGCTTGGGCTTGACTGGTTTCATATCCCGTTCTCGCATCTTTTACCATCGTATAAGGATGTAAGACATAATTACGAATTTGGCTACCCCACTCATTGGCCTTTGTTTCTCCCTTTAGCGCAGCAATTTTCTTTTGTTGCGTTTCAATTTCTCGTTGTAAAAGACGAGATTTTAAAATATTGAGTGCTTCTTCACGATTTTGGATTTGACTGCGTCCAGATTGACAAGTGGCCACAATGCCCGTAGGTTTATGCACCATACGAATGGCCGAATCTGTCTTGTTGATATGTTGGCCTCCAGCACCAGAAGCGCGCTTTGCTTCCACTAACAAATCCTCTGGACGAATCTCAATTTCAATTTCATCGTTGAATTGAGGCATCACTTCTACCGACGCAAAGGAGGTGTGTCGTCTAGCTCCAGCATCGAAAGGAGAAATACGAACTAAGCGATGGACTCCTTTTTCGCCTTTTAAATAACCATAGGCTTTTTCGCCTTCAATTAAAATCGTAGCGGATTTAATTCCAGCCTCTTCTCCTTCTTGATAGTCTAAAACGGAAACCTTGAAGCCTTTGGCTTGTGCATAGCGGGTATACATACGATAAAGCATTCCCGTCCAATCACAAGACTCTGTTCCTCCAGCCCCTGGATGGAATTCCAAAATGGCATTGGAATTATCGTATTCGCCAGATAATAACACCTTGACTTCAAAGGCATCCATTTTTTCCACAGCTTCTTGGGCTTCCAAAGAAGCCATTTCCAAAAGCTCTTCATCCATTTCAACTTTTAAAGCCTCTAGCGTTTCGTTGAGTCCATCAAAAAGTTGTCGTAACTCTTCATAGGAACTCGTAATGTCTTTCAGGTCATTTTGTTTCCGAATGATGGATTGGGCTTTTTTTTGATCGCTCCAAAAGCCTTCTTGAGCCATGCGTTCATCATAGACCTCAATTTGATGCTTTTTATCTGGCAAGTCAAAGTGACTCACCTAGAGCGTTCAATTTCTCTAGGTGAGTCGAAAGGGTTTGTTTAAGCTCGAACAGTTCCATTTTCTGCCTCTTTATCTTGGCTCTTCGTTTCACTCGTGCCTTCAGAAGTAACTGTCACAGAGTTTCCATTCTCAAATTTCATAGTCACTTTTGCGTTTTTGTTTTGACCCACGATCCGTTTGGCTGCTTCCAATGCACTTGAATTGCTCACTTGAACTTGAGGACGCAAACGGACTTTCAACAAGTAGGAAGCAATTTCACGATCAATGCGTTGATTCATTTCTTCAAACATATCAAAGCCTTCTTGAACGTATTGTTGCAAAGGATTATTTTGGGCATAGGAACGCAAATAAATTCCACTTCTCAATTTATCCATGCGGTCAATATGTTCTACCCAGTTACGGTCAATGTTACGCAGAACGACAGTTTTTTCAAAAGGTAAGAATTGCGCTTTAGATGCTTCGATTTCTTCTTCGTAGCCATTCCAAATCTTATTGAAAATATAGGTTTTTAATTCATCGTATGATTTGCCTTCTAACTCTTCTACATGGAAAGCACGGTCTTTGGTCATGCCGATCATTTCAAGAGATTTAACAAGGTCTGGTAAATCGACGGTGTTTTTCTTATTTTCGGATAAGTTGGCTTGTAAAGATTGTTCTACAACTTTTTCAAAAATCAATTTGACCATGTCATGAACATCTTCACTTTCCAAAACTTTATTGCGTTGATCGTAAATGATTTCGCGTTGACGACGTAAAACATCATCGTAGTCCAACAAGTTTTTACGGGTATCGTAGTTGAACCCTTCAACTTTCTTTTGTGCCATGGTGATCGAACGAGTAACTTGTTTGGAAACGATTTGTTCTTCTCCAAGAGAAGAGAACAAGTTTTTCAACTTTTCCGTTCCAAAGCGCACCATTAAAGAGTCTTCCAAGGAGACATAGAAACGAGAGAATCCAGGATCACCTTGACGACCCGAACGACCACGCAATTGGTTGTCAATACGACGCGATTCATGCCGTTCAGAACCGAGAACAGCCAAACCACCAAGTTCACGACTTTCTTTAGTGAGCTTAATATCCGTTCCACGACCAGCCATATTGGTCGCAATGGTTACGGATTTTGGACGACCTGCTTTGGCCACGATTTCTGCTTCTCGAGCATGGTTTTTGGCATTCAAAACTTCATGCGGAATTCCTTCTTGCACTAACATTTGGTGTAAGAGTTCTGAAACTTCAACCGCAATGGTTCCTACCAAGACAGGTTGCCCGCGATCATAAAGTTCACGAACTTTCCGTACTAAAGCTTTGTATTTGTCTTCTTTTCGTCCATAAATTTCATCAGGAAGATCTTGACGTTGAACTGGACGATTGGTGGGAATGACGATAACCCGCATGTTATACGTATTTAAGAATTCTTCTTCTTCTGTTTTAGCCGTACCAGTCATTCCTGCTAATTTTTCATACAAACGGAAAAAATTTTGGTAGGTAATGGTGGCTAAAGTTGCGGTTTCTTCTTTGATGGGAACATTTTCTTTGGCTTCAATGGCCTGATGCAATCCGTCGGAATACGCTCGACCAGGCATAACACGCCCTGTAAATTGGTCAACAATGACGATTTCTTGCTCATCACTCACAACATATTCCACATCTTTCATCATAATGTAGTTGGCTTTTAAAGCTTGATTAATATGGTGAACAAGTTGGGTGTTTTCTAAGTCGTACAAATTCTTCATATTAAAAAATTTCTCGGCTTTTTCTACCCCACTGTCTGTCAACATCACTTGACGGGTCTTTTCATCAATATCATAGTCGCCCGAAACAATTTTTTGTTCCTTCGAATATTTATCGTATTCATATTCTGGCTTCGTCAAAGTTTTGACAAAGCGATCTGCTGCTACATATAAATTGGCTGTATCTTTTTTACCACCAGAAATAATTAATGGAGTACGAGATTCATCGATTAAAACCGAATCGACCTCATCGACAATAGCCATATATAACCCACGCAACACCCGCTCATTGACATCAGTGACCATGTTGTCCCGTAAGTAATCAAATCCGAGTTCGGAGTTTGTAGTATACGTAATATCACAAGCAAACGCTTCTCGTTTTTCAGCTGGACTCATCTCACGGCGATTGACTCCAACGCTTAACCCTAAAAAGCGGTACACCTCGCCCATCCATGCGGCATCGCGCCCCGCTAAGTATTCATTAACGGTGATGACATGAACCCCTTTTCCCACTAAGGCATTTAAGTAAACCGCCATAGTCGCTGTTAACGTTTTTCCTTCACCGGTTTTCATCTCTGCAATGTCGCCGCGATGCATTGCGGTAGAGCCTTCAATTTGTACTTTGTAGGGTTTTTCACCAATGACGCGATACGCTGCTTCTCGAGCTGTAGCAAATGCTTCAGGAAGTAAATCATCCAACGTTTCTCCTTGAGCAAGACGTTCGCGATATTCAACGGTTTTATGTTTAAGTTCCTCGTCACTTAAGGCCTTCATTTCAGCCTCATGTGCGATGACTTGATCTGCTGTTTTTTCTAGTCTCTTTAGTTCTCGTGCTTCTTCCGAGAACAAACCTCCAAAAAGAGCCATATGCTCCTCCTCTCATTGTTAAACAAGTTATATGAAATGTTTTCCTAAAATATCCAGCTTGTCTATAGTAGGCCCATGAAGGCGGCTTACCATCGTGTTTACAAGCCTGACGAGCTACCAATTTTTGGCCCTTTGTTTTACGTTTGAATCCCTTCAAGCCCACAACAAAAGGGGAAAATTACCATAAAAAGTAAAAAAAAGATGTCTTGGCCAAAACAAATAACAAGACTTAGATAAGATTGATTTAGAAATTCTAGTAAAATACTTCTAAAAGAAACATTTTACCTAAAAACCTAAAAATATTTAAGATCTCTTAAACTTGTTTATAATACGCTATTCTTCACCAATAGTAAACTATCATTTATGCCTATGGTTTCAAACTGTACTATGAAAAAGTCAGTGCCTTAACTTTTTACTCGGCAAAAATCTAAACGCATCTCGATTCCAACCTTGATCTTTTTCTTAAAGGTCCAATTGGAATTATAAAGATCCTCCTTTCAAAATTTCTTAAAAAGTTTTCTTTTGATCTTTACAAAAAAGAAAACGCTTAAAAAAATGAAAAACCAAGACAAGGAAGTCTTGGCTTTTTTCTTAAGGTTAATGAAGAGATTTTTTTTCTTGTTGGGCTTCTTGTTCCAAAAGAGCACTTTCGTTTATGGGTAAGATATAGTTTTCAATAAATTTAGCCACTCCATCATTGCGATTTGAATCGGTGATGGCACAAGCTATCTTTTTTACGTTCTCTAAAGCATTGTTCATGGCTACCCCAAAAGTTCCTTCTACCATTTCAAGATCGTTGTTATCGTTGCCAAAGGAAACCACTTCCCCTAGTTCTACTCCAAACTTATGGGCCGCTTTTTTGACTCCTTCTAACTTAGAAAGCTTTGGATGGACAAATTCCAATAGAAAGGGGCCTGAGCGAAAAACGCGCGCAATTCCCTCTAAATCTTTTTGACGATCGCTTTCTAACCAGCGACTTACGCTCCAAGGCATTCCAAAAGCCATCAGTTTAAGGGTAGGGCGAATTAACGCTTCTTTTTGAACGATGTGAAATTCTAACTTATTGCGCTGAGCCATACGTCTTGAAATAGGGCCACCAATTGTCGAAAGCATTTCGTGACCTTGATACTCGGCATAGTGTAATCCGAATCCTTTACAGGCCTTAAAAATAAGAGGAATCGATTCAGGAGGTAATAAAAAATCTTCCTCTAAGGTATTCGTTTTGGGATCCCAATACATTCCGCCATTAAAACCAAGTACAAAATCAACCTCTTGATCAAGCCCCCATACCTCTAACATTTTTTGTAAAGCTATAGCAGAGCGCCCTGAGCAAACGCCAAAGAGCACTCCGCTTTTTCGTAATGCTGCAATGGCCTTTTTGGTTCGTTCACTGACTTTGGATGAATTATATAAAAGCGTCCCATCCAAATCGCAAACGACCATTTTTATTGGATATTCTTTTATCATAAATGATCGTCTTTCTAAAGTAGGAAGTGGCTAAAATACAATGACTTAAACAAGAAGTTTTGTTTCTTCAATCCTTGAGTTCTAATGGAGGAAAAGAATCCATATTAAGAGAATTTTGAAGTAATAAAAGCGCTTGTTGAAAGAAAGGTTGAAATGCAGAAGGAATTGCAATATGGTCACACACTTCTTGAAAAGGTAAAAAATCTGATTTCCATTGTGTAATCACCAGACTGCCTTGCATCGCCCATTCTTTATGCGTGAAAATATGAGTATAGCTTTTTAGAGGATAAGTCTCCAAGACCACTTCGGGAAAATTTTCATCAAATTCATAAAGTCCAGCCAACAACCCTTTTTTAGGACGCTTATGGACATGAATCCACCAAGTATTTTCATGTACTGCCACTTGAATAATGACCGATTTTTCTTCAATTTTACGCTTGGCCTTTGGTTTTTTAAGAGGGAGATGCAATGGATTTTCTTGTTTGGCTCCAACACAATCAAATTGAAGGGGACAAAGATCGCATTGAACTTTTTTAGGCTGACAAATGGTGGCTCCAAGTTCCATCAGAGCTTGGGTAAAATCTGGCATGTCTTGTGAAGCAGGGAAGTTTTGGGTCAAATACTCTTCTAAGACTTGACGTTCTTTTTTGGTATCGAGGAATTGTTCTAACCACAAATAGCGAGCTAAAACTCGTACTACATTGCCATCAATCGCCGAAACCCGCTCTTGAAAAGCAATGGAAGCAATCGCTCCAGCGGTATACTCTCCAATGCCAGGAAGTTTACAAAGCTCGGCTTTTTTTTGCGGCAAATGGCCTCCATACTGTTTAAGACATATTTGAGCAGCCTTTTGTAAATTTTTCGCTCTGGAATAATACCCTAATCCTTGCCAGCTTTTTAAAAGATCATCTTCACCAGCTTTGGCTAGGGCTTCAATAGTTGGGTAGCGTTTCATAAAGCGTTCAAAATAAACGAGCATTGCCTCAATACGGGTTTGTTGAGCCATAATTTCACTTATCCAAATCCGATAAGGATCGTGATCCTTTCGAAAGGGCAATTCACGCTTTTGAGCACGATACCATTTTAAAAGTCGTTTTTGATTCATCTCATCATTATACAAATAGATAACTTCTTTCTAAATGAAAAGTTTTTAAGATGTTTTTCCTCACTGAAAAATAAAAAGACCAAAACACCGAAATATTTTGGTCTTTTAACTTACTGAAGATATTTTTTAAAAGCTTTTGAGCACTGCCTTAAACCAAGTGAACCAATAAGAATTTGCAGTTGCCTGTAATGTGGAAAGTATCACTATTGGCACTTGCAAAGAGAACGGATCCTTCTTCGCAATGTAAAGTTTCATCATCCGCATCGACTACCGCATTACCCGATAAGAAAACAAGAAGCTTGAAGCTCTTATCATCTGTATCCATATCCAAACGGCCATCCAATTGGAATAAATCCAATTCGAAAACATCGTTGCTACCCGCTAAAGCGCGTTCGGCTTGACCATCGGCTACCCAATCCCCTTTATGGTAATCATCACCACTTACTTTTTCATAAACAGAATCTTCCGATTCCCCTGAAACTGGAACTAAAGCTTCTACTTCTAAAATACGGGGTCCATTTTCAAAGGCATACATGGTGCCAGGATCTACTACAAATAAGTCATCCTTATGGGCTGAGGCTTTTTGCAAAATGGTTTTCCAACTACCATCCTCAATGGCTTTGGCTAGTTCATCTGGGTTTAAAGAACCTTTTGCGCCAAAATATAAGAATGTTTCAGGAGCTGCTTCCATAACATACCAGAAGGCTTCGTTTTTCTTGCTGGCATTGCTATAGACGCTTTGATTTGTCTCACCAAGCGATTTTACGGTAAAAGGCAATACTTCGTATTTGGCTGCATCATTTCCAAGAACTTGCCACCCTTCATCAGAGAGATATTGGCGTAATGTTTTTCCAGCCCAAGAACCATTGACAATAATGCTTCCGTGATCCGCGTTATCGGAAAACAAATATTTCGCTTGGGCCGCTAAAGGAGCCGTAGTGTTAGAGAGTTCATCAATCGCTTGTGCAGAAGAAGCATTGATGACAGAAGCAGGAGCTAATTTTAAAATAGACATGATTTCCTCCTTTTCTTCGCTTTAGGAAAGATTTCAGAAAAAACAATGGACCAAGATCAAAGAATGAATACGAAGAAAAAGTTTTTTGAGTCTTTGATCCCTTTGTTTATCATCTCTATTTTAGTCATTTGGTCTTATGAATCCATTCTAAGCGCCTATGGAAAATCAAAGGAAGATTTTCTTTGGCTTTCAAGAAAGGTGTGTCGTGTCACTAAAAATAGAAGTTGGGATATGTAGTCAAGATCAAGAGAGAAAAGTAAGAAAACTCCCTAGATTCACTTGAATCTAGGGAGGAAAGATTACCAGGTTCTTAAGAGTTCAACGGTTCCTTGAATGGTATAAGTGGTTCCTTTCGGAATATAAATCGTTTGGTCTGGAACCAAGGTAAGGCTTTGATCCTGTGTGCTTACGGTCCCTCGACCATGACAAGTATTGAGAGTTTGGAAGTTTTCTTCAACTGTAAAGGTTTGTTGGCCTTGATGGAGTTCAATTTTCTCTACACGGAAAAAGGGCGTTTCCAATTTAGTAAAATTTTCAATCTTTCCAGATCCATTTTCTCCAGAATAGTCGATTACCTCTAAGGCTTTTTTAAGATGCATTTCTCTTTGTCGTCCCCAATCATACATTCGGTAGGTCGAATCGGATGATTGTTGCACTTCAAAGAGTTTGAGTCCTCCCATAATGGCATGAACCGTGCCATGAGGAATGTAAATCATATCTCCAGCCTTTACAGGAATGGTTTTTAATACCGTTTCAATTTGATTGTTTTCAATAATCTCAGCCAATTTATTGCGATTCAGTCCTTTTTTGATTCCAGCAATCAATTCCGCGCCTGGCTGAGCATCCAAAATATACCAACATTCGGTTTTACCATTGTCATCTTCATATTTTTGGGCATAGCTATCCCCTGGATGGACTTGAACAGAGAGATGTTCATCCGCTTTAATAATTTTAATTAAGATGGGTAGAGAATGACCTAAATATTTTTTCAATGGCTCTTCTTCAGGCAATACCAAAGATTGGCCATGGGAATGGGTAGAAAGGGTCCAAAGTTCATATCCCCAAGGGCGAGCAGAATAGTAAGGTTTCGTTTTAAACATTTTGGGCATGATGAATTTGACAAGAAAGAAGTTCATTGTCCATATTTAGAAGCAACTGCTTTAAATGAAAAGCAGTTTTACATGAAATATGTCTTGTCATGCCTCCTTTCTTTTCTATTGTAAAACCTTTTGGGGCAAAGCTTTAAGATAATGCAAGGCTCTTAGGAAGCCTATCTCTAAGCCTTCAATCCTAAAGAAACTTTTTAAACGGGCTTTAAATCTTTATAGGTAATGAGTTCAATATGATTGTGATCAATCCAATCTTTTAACTGCGGATGCATGAAGAAATAGGCATCATAAGCTCTTCCTATCGTTAAAGAAGATAAAGAGATTAAATCGTGATCCACATAGCCAGGATGCGCACCGATTTCATAGGTTTTATTGCTTTGAATGTCCTCTAAAGAAAACAAATTGGTGATGGGTTCGATAGAACAGGGTGGAAAGTTTTCTCTCCATGACAATAAACGATTTTGAGCCACTTCAAACGGAACTGAATACGGGGAAAAATCTTCTCGGTTGATAAAAGAACGAATTGGAATGGAATAGCGGTTTGAAAACTCCTCGAGTAATTCTCCTCCTCCTGGAATGCGTTCAATTCCATGATGAGAATTCAGATGGTCTGGCTTTTTTCCCATAAGACGAATAAATTCATCATATTGGGCCTGTAACTCCTGACGCATCTGCTCTACTGAGGCTTTTTGGGTAAATAAAATTGATTTATCAAAAGTTCCATCCTCTTTAACAAGACTTGGAACATCTGTAAGAGGTCTTCCCGCCGTTAAACAAAAGTGCAATCCAACCGAAAGGCCAGGATTTTTTTTAGCCAATGAGGCGGCTTCCAAAGCAAAAGGCATATTGGTCATTAGGGAGGTAGAAGTCATCATCCCTTTTTGATAACACTCAATAAGAGCCAAATTGCAACCATGCGTAATCCCAAAATCGTCTCCATTAATAATCAAGCGCATACTCTTTTTTCCTTTAATCTTAGCAAGTTTTTTACTCTATAAAAATTTTAAGGAAATCATTTTCCAAAAGGAAGGATCCTTTTTTAAAATCGAAAAATAGGATTAGCATAAAACCAAAAGAAAAAGCTTTCCTCTTAGTGAAGAAATTTTCTAATGAGAACAAAAGAAAGGAGGGAAGGATGCTTAGGCTATCCATAAGAATGAATGATACTTGGAATCCTAAAGACTGGAAAGAGTTATTATATGCCTGTTCCAAAACACAAGAATATTTATTAAATTCCGTCTTTTCCTTAAAACGCTCTGTAGAGCAGGGACGACGTCATACATTAATTCGCTCTCTATCTTCACGCCTTAAATCGCTCGAAAGCATTCGCTCGAAACTCGTTCGCTATGGCTTTGAAGACTCGCCCACTTCAGCAGCTCAAAATCTTCATGATATTGTTGGAGTTCGAATTATTTGTTCCTATCTCAACGACATCTATGCGGTGGTAGATCAGTTGGCTACTCTAGAGGATTTTAGGCTTCTTCAAATCAAAGATTACATCCAAAATCCTAAACCTTCTGGCTATCGTTCTTTACATGTTATTGGTCAATGCGAAGTCTCTGGCCATCCCATAGATTGTGAAATCCAAATTCGTACAGCCGCTATGGATTCATGGGCTGCAATCGAACATCAAATGCGCTATAAGAAAGATCTTCCCAATTCCCAATATGTGAATCAAGAGCTTTTAGAATGTGCCAAATTGCTTTATGAAAGCGATCTAAAAATGCAAACGCTTCATCAATATATTGATCATCAAGGACTTTCCCCTTCTCTTGGTCAACCGAATGAATCGGAAAAAGAAGTCGAATAAAAGCAAGGACAGCTCTTTCTTATAAAAACAAATTAAGGAGTAAAATAAGGAAAAGATAAATAACTTGAAGAGAAAGGATGGAGACGACTATGCGTCAAATTGGAATTTGTGTTTATGGAGGCGCATCTCAGGATGTCGCTAGCATCTTTTTACAAGCTGGTCACCAAATCGGGGAAGCCATTGCTCTTCGTGGTTGGCGATTGATCAATGGCGGAGGCAGCACTGGAATGATGGGTGCTACCATTCGCGGTACCCTTGAGTTTGGTGGTCAGACCATTGGAATTGCTCCCTATTTTTTCCGTGAGATGGAGGCACTCTATGGAGATGGAGAGGAAACCCTATATACTCGCACCATGCGAGAACGCAAAGCTTTTATGGAGTCTCTTTCTGATGCCTTTATTGCCTCACCGGGTGGAATTGGAACGCTAGAAGAATTTTATGAAATTCTTACCTTAAAGCAATTGAAGCAATTACAAGCGCCACTTGTCCTTTTAAACTTGGATGGATATTATTCCCCTCTTTTAAAAGCGATGGATTCTATGGTGGAAGCTGGTTTTATTCAAAAATCTGTACAAGATTTATTTAAAGTATGTACTACCGTAAAGGAAACATTTGAATATCTAGACGAACAATTAAAACAAAAATAAAAGGCGATCTTAAAGATCGCCCTTTTTTTAGATTAAGAAAGTTTAGAGTCAAGCTGATTTATCTTGAGAGATAGTGGAAACAATGCCTTGAGCCAATCCTGCGGCTCCTTGAATTTCAGAGGGAATAATGATTTTTGTAGCTTTTCCATCGGCTGCTTTCTCAAAAGCTTCGATGGCTTTTAAGCGCAACACTTCATCTGTGATTCCAGCTTGGGCTAAATATTGAAGTCCTTCTGCGGTCGCTTTTTGAACTGACTTAATGGCTTCGGCTTTTCCCATTGCCTCTTGAATCATGGTTTCTCGCTTGGCTTGGGCTTCTAAAATAGCAGCTTCTTGACGCCCTTGAGCGACTAAAATGGTGGATTCCTTTTCTCCCTCTGCCCGTAAAATCTTTTCCCGTCGCTCTCGTTCGGCTTTCATTTGACGTTCCATCGCCTCTTGTATGGATTTAGGAGGCATAATATTTTTTAACTCAACTCGATTGATCTTAATTCCCCATGGATCAGTGGCTTCATCTAAGGTAGCACGCATTTTGGTATTGATATCATCGCGGCTCGTGAGTGTTCGATCTAGATCCATTTCTCCAATTACGTTACGAAGGGTAGTGGCCGTTAAGTTTTCAATCGCATTTAATGGTTGCTCTACTCCATAGGTATAAAGTTTAGGATCTGTAATCTGATAATAAATGACGGTATCAATATGCATCGTCACATTGTCTTTGGTAATGACCGCTTGAGGAGGAAAGTCAGCCACTTGCTCTTTTAAATCTACTCGATTGATAATGCGATCTACAAAGGGAATTTTAAAGTGTAAACCAACATCACTTGTTTCTAAATAAGCTCCTAATCGTTGAATCACGTAGGCATGCGCTTGGGGAACGATATATACCACACTTTGAATGAAAGCAATGAGAAGAAGTACGGCAAAGACAATGACCACAATCGCAATAATAAAAGATAGATTCATAAAAATCTCCTAAAGACTCTAAATATGGTCTTCTTGGTTAGAAATGATGAAAAATCTTCCTTAATATAATGAATATAAGGAGATTAAGAATTAAGAATTGGAGGATAGGTCGAACCCTTTGGTTCTTGGTAAACTTGGTCTTCAAGAGGTTGAACTTCTAAGGTAACTCCATGAATGCCGACCACTTTTACAATTTGACCAGTTCCTAAAGAAACGGGACAAGTCGCTTTCCAATCTAGCCCATCAATAAATACTCGGCCTTGTAAGCCAGGACCAATGGGCTGAAGAACCTTAGCATTTTTTCCCAATACCCGCATGGAGCCAGATCCTGATAAATCATGGCGAAAGCGAAAATACTCTTGAAGTTTTTGTTTCAAAAGGAAGAAGAGTCCAATTGAAACCCCTAAAAAAGCCACAACTTGAAATACAAAGCCAACTTGGAAAAAAGCTAAAATAGCCGCAACCAGCGCCCCAGCACAAAACCAAATGGAAACCAAAGAAACTGTTCCAATTTCGATAATGAGCATAAGTAAAGCAAAAATAAGCCAAAAAATTGTAAAAGTATAACTAGGCATCGGCTACACCTCCTTTCCAATCCATCGAATATTCGAAATTAAATTTAGTGTAACCAAGGAACAAAAAAAAGGCTATAAGGCCTAGAGAAAAGATAGATAACTTTAAGACTTCTTTTCTATTTCTTCTTTCCCCTTAGGCTTTTCTCTCGAAATTTTAAAGGAAAATAATTAGTTTTTATGTTTATCTAAAAGCGTATCAAGTGCCAAGACGATAAACAATAACGGCAACGCATCTTGCTGAGAATGATAATGAACGACAAAATAATCACTCATATGCCAAAGTTCTTTCTTAATGGTGGCGATCAGATTGTCTTTTGAATCTTTTACTTCAAAACTCCAACCCATTCCTTTGCCCAAGATATGCCATCCGTTGTTGACCATATACAGTTCCTCATGAATGAAGCGCCATTTTTGTTCAATCTTATCCTCTGGTTTTCCAGGTTCTAAAACTAAAAATTTATTAGGAATAGACCATGTTTGTTCAAAGTATCCAACTTCTTTGTTTTGCAAATTATAAATAGTTTGTTTACGCAACAGGGATTTTTTCCCTTGGATATAAAATACAACTTGCTCTCTTTCATTTTTAACTTCATAGCGTCCCCAAAACGACCAGAGCTTTTGAGCGATGTATAAAATATGATCCATGCATGATCTCCTTTTTGTTTGATTCTTTATTTGTTATAAGCGCGATTTTGGATCTTTTTTTATTCCTTAAACACAGTTCATGAACTGATTTTCTAGATCAAAGAAAAAAGAATTCACTCTAATAGAATCTCTTCGCTTTTAAACGCTTCTTTTTAGAGAATAAGCATTAGAAGGGTTCCTATAAGTCAAAACCCTTACCACGGTCCAAGCTTAGTTTGATTTTTTCATCTAGGCTTTTGTCTTA
>CAYTMK010000042.1:0-15293 GCA_964438885.1 uncultured Erysipelotrichaceae bacterium
AAAAGGCAGTGAGGTCCTTTTTTTGCATGATTGGTTTTCCTCCATCATGACAGGCGCAATCCATATTCAGAACGCCCATAAGAAACGTTCTAAAAGCCTGCCTGTATTCTTTATCTTTCTTTATTTTATCTAAAAGTGAGAGAATGAAAAGGCTTAACACCTGTTAGGTTTGTATCCCTTTTTTCTTTGCTTGATGGATAAAAAAGATTCCTTTTGATTTTTAAAGGAATCTTCATTTTGTTTATCTTTTATAGGCTAACCAAGAAAAAGGAAAGAAGATCTAAAAAATCCACTATAATTTAAGTGTCAAAAAGCTTCTGAGAAGACTTAAGCCAATTCCAAATATCCCTCTTCTTTTAAGCGTTTTTCATAAGCCGACAGAATGGCTTCAAGGTCCTGATAGGTTTGAATTTTAGAAAGTTTGTCTTTGTATTCTCGACTATAGGGCAATCCCTTCAAATACCAACTCGAAAGTCCCCTCATTTGGGATAAAGCCACTTTTTCCTCTAAGTCCTCACACAAATACTTTGCATGATTTCGACAGGCTTCAAAACGTTGGGCTAAGGAAAATTCATGATGTGCTTTGGTAAAGTAATCGGTACATTCTTGGATTAAAAATGGATTTCCCACAATCCCTCTACCGATCATCACACCATCGCATCCCGTTTCTTCAAGCATACGCACCATATCTTCAACGCTTTTGACATCCCCATTGCCAATGACTGGAATAGAAACTGCTTCTTTTACTTTTTTTATCCAGCTCCAATCCGCCTGGCCTTCATACATTTGCGCACGGGTACGAGCATGTAAGGTAATGGCACTTACGCCAGCTTTTTCCATCGCTTTGGCCATCTCTACACAATTAATGGAATTGGCATCAAAACCAAGGCGCATTTTAACGGTAACGGGTTTCTTCACGGCTTGCACAATAGAAGAAACGATGTCATAAGCATAGTCAATGTCCTTCATCAAATAGCTTCCTGCTTTGGCTTTGATGACTTTTGGAACTGGACAACCCATATTGAAATCGATGATGTCGCAATCTGTTTCTTTATCCAATACTTTAGCGGCATTTAAAAGCGTGTCTTTATCATGGCCAAAAATTTGAAACGATACAGGATGGTCATCTAAGTCGCATTCCAACATCCGTCGAGTGCGCACTGAATCATAAAATAAGGCTTTATCGGAAACCATTTCATTGCAGACCAGCCCTGCGCCAAATTGGCGAGCAATTTTACGAAACGCTCTTGTAGAAACGCCAGCCATAGGCGCAATCACAAGAGGGGTAGGGAGTTCAATTTCCCGAATTTTCAGCGACATGGGCTTCTAAGGTTGCACTTTCCTCTAAGTTTTTATCAGTACTCTCTAAAATTTCTTGAAGCTCTTCTTCATTGAAATGATAAACATTGTTGCAAAAATTGCAGGTTATATCGGCTCCGTGATCTTCTTCAATCATTAATTTCAATTGATCAGGAGAAACCGTATGCAACAAGCCGGCTGTTTTCTCTTTCGAACAAGTACACCGAAAAGCGATTGGTAAGGTTTCAAGAACTTCGGCATCGTCAAAGAGATCTTTGGCCAACTCTTCAAGAGAGGAGTCATCATAATCCTCAATAAGAGTGCTCATGGGCTTTAAGCCAGATAAAATGTGTTCACAAATGGAAATGTCTGTATCTGTAGCCCCCGGCATCATTTGTAAAACCAATGCGCCCGCAGCTTCGACTTTTCCTTGGGAATTGATTTTGACTCCAACACTGACTGCAGTTGGCGTTTGTTCACTTAATGTAAAGTAATAAGCAAAGTCTTGACCGATTTCTCCATTTTGAAGTGTCACTGTTCCAGACCAATTTTCTTCCATCGACAAATCTTTGGTAACCGTCAACGTTCCTGGCAAACCAATTAAATCAGATACCGCGATTGGTGTTCCATCTTCACTCACTACATTGTTGGTGACAAAACCCCGGACATTTCCTGTGGGATAAGCATCCACCACAATAGAACCTAAAGGACCATCTCCTAAAATATTGATGGTCAACATCTCTTTTTCGCTTTTTAGCATACTTCCCATAATAGAAGCTACGGACAATACCCGTCCTAGAGCATCCGTAGAGCTATTGGAAAGCATAAAACGATCCATAGCCTCTTGAACGAGATCGGTGGTGCGGTTGATGTAATAACGAACATTTCCAGCTAAAGCCATTGCTTTGACAAGTTGATCTTGCATAGTTTTCCTTTCTAAACACCTCTGTGTTTTCTTCTTTCATTATACAAATCTGCTTGCTTGGACTCTGTTTTAGGGCTTATCTTGCTTCGATCAAGATTTTAGGAAAAAAGAAGAAAGGAATTCTTGGTAAAGTAAAAAAAGAATTATCAAAGAAATATCTAGGAAAGGACAAAAAAGAAGAAAAAGAAGAATATGAAACATCCCACAAAATCTGCAAGCGAAATGAGTCAAAAAGAGCTTGCCTCCTACATCGATTACTCGGTTTTAAAGCCTGAATTTACTCCCGAAGAGATTATTGCTCTAACTAAAGATGGGGTGCAACTTGGTTGTGCAACCATTTGTATCAATCCAGGATACATTGAATTATGCGAACCCTATGTAAAAGAGAGTGAAACGATGCTTTGTCCCGTGGTGGATTTTCCTTTTGGCACGAGCAGCACGGCTAGCCGTCTTCAACAAATCGAACAAGCGAGTCACTCTGATCAAGTCCAGGAAATTGACATCGTAGCTAATTTTGGAAAAATCCGTGCCCATCTCTATGATGAAGTGGTAGAAGATTTAAAGGCTTGTGCTCAAAGGGCTCATGAAGCGGGAAAAGAACTCAAAGTTATTTTTGAAACCGATGCTCTTGATGAAGAAGAGATTTTAAAGATGGTTGACATTTGTAAGCAAGCCAATGTTGATTTTGTAAAAACTTCGACAGGTTTTTTAACTGGTCATGAAAATCATGGGGCGACGAGAAATATCATTGCCAAAATGTTAGAAGTGGCTGGAGAGGAGATCAAAGTGAAAGGTTCTGGGGGAATTCGAGATCGCCAACACTTTCTAGATTTAATCGATATGGGAATTGATCGCATGGGAGTGGGCTATCGCTCTGTTCCTGTCGTTTTAGCCATTGAATCCTAAAAGCAGACTGGATCCTTTCCAGTCTCTTTTTGTTTTTTGGAAAAGAAAAAAGGAGCCAATGTTTAGCTCCTTAAAAGATTAGTCTTTTTTCGTTAATTCGTGTAAAGCCACATCCACTGATTCGGGATCAACCGCTTTAGGAGGAGTTTCCTGGGCCTCTTGAGAGGGAGTAGGATTTTCTTCCTCTACTGGCAAATCTGGAAGATCCTTATCCAAAGCCACCGAGATCACTTCTTTGCTTTCCACTTCAATGATATTGGGATCATTGAGTGTTCCATAGTTTTGCAAATTCAAAATCTCTTCGCTCGTAAGCGTTTCATGCTCAAACAAGTTATGCGCAATTAAATCAAGCAACGCACGATTTTCCGTCAAGATGCGCTTGCAATTGGCATGGCAGGAATCCACGATGGAGCGTACTTCACGATCGATCTCACTGGCTACACCAGCGGAATAATCAGAACCTTTGGTATAATCTCGGCCTAAAAATACATTGCCTTCTGGATTGGCGTATTGAATGGGACCCAAAGAGGACATTCCATAGACGCGTACCATATTTTTAGCAATAGAGGTCAGCTTTTCAATGTCATTCACTGCTCCAGCAGAAATTTCACCAAAAACGAGTTCTTCTGCCGTCCGACCACCAAGTAAGCCGGTAATTTGGGCAATGAGTTCAGAGCGACGATGGAAATATTTTTCCTCTTTTGGTGTCATTAAGTTGTAACCGCCGGCTTCCCCACGAGGAATAATGGTTACTTTTTGGACAATATCCGCATCTTTTAAGATTAGCCCGATGACCGCATGCCCCGCTTCATGATAGGACACAAGCCATTTGTCCTGCTCGGTGTATTTTTTCGATTTTTTAGCCGGACCCATCATCACTCGATCGATGGCCTCATCCAAATCTTCTTGCGTAATGAATTTTTCTTGGTTACGCACGGCCAAAATGGCTCCTTCATTTAAAACGTTGGCTAAATCTGCCCCAGAAAATCCAGGAGTTCGTTGAGCCAAATTTTTAAGCGAAATCACAGGGGCTAGATGCTTATTTTGAGCATGAACTTTTAAAATCTCTTCCCGTCCTTTGACATCTGGCAGAGCAACAGTGATGTTGCGATCAAAACGGCCAGACCGTCGTAAGGCTGGATCTAAAACATCTGGACGGTTTGTGGCCGCAATGACCACAATTCCATTGTTATCGCTCATTCCATCCATTTCTACGAGCAATTGGTTGAGAGTTTGCTCACGCTCATCGTTTCCGCCTCCCATACCAGCGCCGCGCTGACGGCCGACCGCATCAATTTCATCGATAAATAAAATACAGGGCGCATTTTTTTGGGCCGTACGAAACATATCTCGCACGCGGCTAGCTCCCGTCCCGACAAACATCTCCACGAAATCAGACCCTGAAATGGAGAAAAAGGGAACATCAGCTTCGCCAGCTACAGCCTTAGCGAGAAGTGTTTTTCCGGTTCCAGGAGGACCAACCATCAAAACCCCCTTTGGAATGTGAGCACCCATATCGGTAAATTTTTTAGGATACTTTAAGTAATCAATAATTTCTTTGACTTCCTCTTTTTCCTCTTCACATCCTGCCACATCTTTAAAACGAACTTTAACGTTATTTTCAACGCGAGCCTTCGATTTAGAAAATTCAAACGCTTTATTCGCACCTGTCGCCCCTCCCATACGAGAAAAAGCGACATAGAATAAAAGACCGATGAGAATGAAAGGAACGAGTTGACCAAGTAAGCTCATCCAAAGAGTACTTGCTGCGGGATCGACAACTGTGATAGTTCCCCCATCTTTTTCAAGCGTATTGGTGAGCCACGTTACATTTTCTTCGGTATTGGGCAACACAACGCTGTAGTTTTGGGTGTGACCATTGAGAGTATAATCGCCTTCTGCTTTGATGATATTTTCCGAGATATTCACAGATGATTGACGGAAAGTAGCCGTTTCAGCGATCTTTTGAAATTCCGTATAGTTCATCCGTGTCGTGGTATTTTGAGTAGAAAACATAATCAAGGAAGCCAATATGATTACAATAAATAAGGTTGGCAGATAATTCAGCCATTTTTTCATGAAATTTTAGGATTAAAACCCCAAGATTGAAACAAGGGGAGAAAAATCCTATCCCCCTTTCTTTTTCTCTTTTTAGGCGAATGGTCCTAAGGATCTAAATTTTCGAGACCAAAAGACTTTAAAAACGAAACCATTTCGATCCTAATTTTAAAATAAGGTCGATCCTGTCAAAATAGATCGTCCTTTTTTTTTAAGCTTCTGCTTTACGATACAAAAAATTTATCTAAAAAAGGGAAAAAGAACGAGAGCCGCTTCAAAAATTAATGCTTTTCTTTTCTTTTTCTCTTTTTTTGCGTGATGCAAGCTGAACATGAAGCCGCCCTTTGGCGGTTAAACCAAAGGGCGAAAGACTTTATTTTTAATATTCCTCTTGGGAATAAACGTTATCGTTCAAAACACCAATATAAGGTAAATTGCGATAGCATTGATTGTAGTCTAAGCCATATCCCACTACAAATTTATCCGGAATCGTAAATCCAATGTAGTCACCTTGTACATCAACCACTCGACGCTCAGGCTTATCCAAAAGCGCTACGATTTTTACATCCCGAGCCCCTTTGTGATACAACAAACGGCGGACTTCATGAATGGTGCGTCCGGTATCAATAATGTCTTCTACAACTAGAACATTTTTTCCCTCAGCCGAAAGATCCATATCTTTATCGATTTTTACATTTCCAAGCGATCGGGTTCCTTGATAAGAGGAAACTGACATAAAGTCGATTTCAATGGGTTCTTTAAAATATTTGATCAGTTCAGCCATAAAAGGAATACTTCCTTTTAATAAACCAACAACCACTGGGATTTCATTTTTATTTAAATAATCGGTTTCAATTTGTAAAGCCAGTTCAGCACAACGCTTTTCTATTTGCTCTTCCGTAATTAATACCTCTTGGACATCATCACTAATGGATTTGGGCATATTCTTATCCTTTCTTTTGGATACAAGTGGAGGCTCATGGAGCCAGTCTTGAACAGAACAAAGAAACCAACTTTTTTTAAGTCTAGTTTGGACGTAATTGTATCATATAGAACCGATCTTCTTCTAATTTTGTGTAATGGTCTTTATCCGCTCCAATTCGAGCGGCAAAGATAGGGCCTGATTTGGCTTCGATGACAGGAAAAAGGGGACGTAAAGCAGCGGGAATGTTACGATCCCGTAAAAAGCGTCCGACCTTTTTGTGTCCAAAGCGCATCGCTAAGGTATCTTGAGACTGAAAAGGTCGAATGAGAAGAGGAAAATCATCGGCTGTTACATAAAACGATTCAATTTTTTCTCCTTGAGTTGAAAAGGCGAAATAGTCATTATGCCAACCTATTTGGCACAGATCCTGAAGATGGGCAAGGTTATGGACATAAATAGGAATAGGGTTGGCTTCATAAATGACCAAGCGATTGTTCACCACTTGAAGATTCCAAGAAAAGGACAAGGGATGAACATTAGAGCGAAGTTTGGGTGAATCAAGATGAAACTTGGGAAGCGGGCCAAAGAAAGGTTTCGTGATGGTTTGCTTTTTGCCCGTAGAGAGCTTTTTAAGCAAATCTTCAAGTTCTTTTCGTGGACTATGTTGTTTGGTAAAGGGATAGAGAAAAATATCCAAGCCCAACCAACCTAGAGAGGAATTTTGAAAAGCAGAAAAGTTATTGGCTTCTACCAACTGATAGGCTTCTTTTCTTTGGTTAATGAGATGGGCATTGTTTTGGCGCATTTGGTCCAACCAAGCCTGATGCAAAGACTTTGAAGCGGGTTCGATGAGCTGATGACGCAATTTATTGCGTTCATACGCATTTTCTAAATTGCTTTCATCAATTCCATAGGGAATGTTTTGTTTTTGGCAAAACAGTTCAAAATCTTTTTTGGTCCAGCTCATAAATTCGGGATTTAAAAAAGGTCGAACTAAGTGAACGCCTTGGTATAAGGTGTTCGCTTGCAAGCCATAATGGGTAGGCAATCCATTGCGTTTAAGCTGCAACATCCAAGTTTCAATGGAGTCTTCCATGTGTTGTCCAAGCCAGATTTCTTTGGCTCCATAAATACGAGCCACTTTTAAAAAAAACTCATAACGGACTGCTCTAGCCCATGCCTGAAAGTTTCCCTCCACTGATTTTTGCGGATGAAGAACCCATAAATTACGGTGATGTTGTTGGGCCCATTCATAAACAATCGCTTCATCGCGAAAGGCAGACTCTCGTTTTTGATAATTGACATGGGCTATAACGTATGGGATTTGATATTGTTCTAAGTAAGCCAATAAAGCCATTGAATCTGGTCCCCCTGAAACAGCAGCAACCACAATGTAATCATCTTTCTTCATGGCCTCATTGTATCAGTCCAAAGAACGAAAGAATTAAAAAGCTTTCTTGATTATAAAAATAAAAAAGAAGTAAAACAAAGTTCTCAGTTCTACTTCTTTTTTAATCTTTGCAAAACGAAAAAAATTTTATCCCTTTTCTTTCTCCCCTTCCAAAAAAACGGGAGGTTGATGCTGACTTAGAGCACTAAGAATCCAAGTTTCTGGATGCTCTGGAACTTGAATCTTGGCTTGAAGGGTACTTTCCAAAACGGAAAGTAAGCCATAGCAATTGGCCATTCCTCCTGTTAAACGAATGGGATATTTTAAAACTTCTGCTTGTAAAGGAGCACTAAACTTACTTAAAAAGGACTTTGCTTTGGTCGCCGTTTCCACTAAAACCGGCTCGATCAAACTTTTCCAAATATCCGAAGCGCGGAATTTCAATTGGACATATTCGTTGTGTTGATTCAATCCAGTTAAGCAAAGCACAGGATCGCGTTCTTCATGAAGAGCCATTGAAGTGGCTTCTTTAAGGGCACAAGCATCTTCTGTAGAAATAAGCACTTTACAAACTCGAGCTACTTCATTAGAAATCCCCACATCAATCATGTGACCTCCTTGAGGGATAGCTTGATAGGCTAAAACTTCATTATGATTTCCTAAAATGAAGTGAGTTAGACTCGCTCCAGAATGAATGTGTAAAAAAGCCTGAGGGGAACTCGGAATGAAAGCGGGGACCATGCGTACCTTAGAAATCCGATAGGGAAGCAATAACCGGCTCCATTTCTTTTCTTGTTCCACTTTGGGCTGTTGAAACGACAAAATGGAAACATTAGGAGCCATCAAGTAACGTTCAGTAGAAGCTTGAGAAAAAAGCGATTTGAGCAAAGGAGTTGGATCGGCTTTAATTTCTTCGCGATAAAAGGGATAAATCAAATGTTCATGGCTTCCCCAAGAGGCTTTCAGCGCTTCTTCTCCGATAATGCTTGGGGCATGGCAAAGTCGACAAGCGCGCATGCTTAAGACTTCGTGGGTATGAGGATCGTATAAACGCAAGGAATAAGTGCCTGGATCAATTAAATAATTGTTTTCAAACATAAAGTTAAAAACCAAGACCTTGGCGAATGGTGAGTGTCATGGCTGCTTCTGTGCAAAGCCAAGCAAGAGAAAAAGCTAAGAGGAACAATAACATCTGAACTTTTTGAGGTTGGCGAACCTTACAAAATCGTGCAAAGTCTACACAGCTCAATCCATATAAGGAAACAGCAAAAAAACCACAATACACCAATACATAGGTAATCCAAGTCGTCATAATCGGCCCAACTTTCCTTTCCACACAAAGAGGCGCGGGTTTTCTTTCAGTGTTTGATAGGCTTCCTCCATGATTTCTTCATCCACACAAAAGCCCATCAAACAAGATCCCGAACCACTCATCATTACCCGTACTAAACCAGCTTCTAACATGCTTTCCTTCAAATTTCGCACTTCTGATAGAGCTTCAAAGGCAAGAGGCTCAAAAGCATTCACCATCGTTTGATAAAGGAGTCCTAAATCTTTTTTCCGCACCGCATCTTGGACAATATCGATATCCAAGAAATCTCGCTCTTTAGCCTCTAAATCCTCAAAGGCTTGGCGAGTAGAAATACCCGCTTGACACTTTGCTAAGAGGACTGGAATTTGCCATTGAATGGGAAGCTCTTCCACAATTTCTCCCGCTCCTTTTACCCGCGTAAATCCATCATGCAGACAACAGGGAACGTCTGCCCCAATTTGAAAGCCGATTGTTTCCAATTGAGATAAGGATAATCCAAGCGATTCTATCTCATTTAAAGCTTTTAATAAAGCAGCGGCATCTGCCGATCCCCCGCCAAGCCCCGCTTGATCAGGAATCATTTTATGCAGAGTAATCTTGTAGTGATTTTTTAAACCATGCTTTCGTAAAAGTTCAAGAGTTTTTGTCAAAGTGTTGTCTTGAGGCAATACCAAAGCATCACACACAATTTCATCCTCTTGGCCTTCAAGAACTTCAATGGTCAGAGTATCCGCTAGATCACTCCTTGCATTGACCATGTCCATTTCATGCAGGCCATCTCTTCGCTTTCCAAAAACATCCAAAGCTAAATTGACTTTGGCATAGGCTTTCACTTCGCGATTCATGCTTTCGATTCTCCTACCAAGAAAGAAGTATTTTCAGGTTCTTTCTTGTCCTGAAAGCTTTCATAGGCTTGATAAAGTCTTAAGAAGTCATCTACATCCATTTGTTGCGCACGCATAGTGGGAAGTAAGTCGGCCTTTTCCAAAATGCTTAACGCCAATTCCTTATCTTGAAGCCAAGTCTGTAAATTGTTGAGCAGCGTTTTCCGTCGTTGAACAAAACAAGCTTTAACCAGTTCAAAAAAGCTGGCTTCTTGACTTGGCTGTAAAGGACGATTAGAACGCATGATAAATTGCAACACCATACTCCCTACATTTGGAGAGGGCCAAAAAACGTTGCGATTGACCTCCATGACTTTTTTGATCGAACAGCGATATTGGGTAATCACCGAAAGAGCGTTGTACTCTTTGGTTCCCGGTTTAGCCATAAAGCGATCTCCCACTTCTTTTTGCATCATTACTGTAATGGCGGCAATGGGTTCAGTGGCTTCAAAGAGTTTAAATAGAATAGGAGTGGTGATGTAGTAAGGCAAATTGGAAGCAAAATATACAGGCGTTCCTTCTTGAGCAAAGGGCTTTAACAATTCATTGACATTCACTTCTAAAAAATCTTGATGAATAATTTTTAAATGATCGCTTCCTATTTCCGCTTCTAAAATCGGAGGAAAGCGAGGATCAATTTCAAAGGCGATAACTTGTTGCGCTTCTTCGCATAAAAATTGAGTAAGGGCGCCAATACCTGGGCCAATTTCAATGACGACACCATCAGGATTGGGTACAGCTGCTTTGGCAATCTTTTCTACTACGCCTGGTTCAACGATAAAATTTTGTCCGAAGCTTTTCTTAGTTGAAGCATTATATTGTTCTTGAATCTCACGCGTCCGCTTTTTGGTGGCAATGGGGTTTTCAATCATTTTGGAGCACTCCCTTCACATCTTCTAGACGATATCCTGCTTGGTTAAGCCGTTTAAAACATGTCTTGGCATTGCAATAACCAAGATGGAGTGCCTCACACACCCTTAGTCGTCTTTTAGAATTTCCAATAAGGCCAAGATCCAAAAAGTCTTCCCAAGAAAGACTTTGCTGCTTTTCATCGTAGAGAACAAGATGTTGAAGGCTTTCTTCAAGATCGACCTTGGCTGCATGCTCCACTCCGACTTTTTTATCGGTTTTTGCTCGGTCACGGGAAATATAGGCGTGGGCTACACCAGGAATATGGCGGGCAATCACACTGCGGATATGTTCTCCGGCATGATCAGGATCGGTGAAAACAATGACTCCACGTTGTTTTTGCGCTTGGGCAATACGCTCTAATGTTTGAGCCGAAACATGATCGCCTCCTGTTTCAATGGTGTCACAATCAAAATAGCGTTTTAAGGTTTGCGTGTCGTTCGCTCCTTCCACGACAATGACTTGTTGAATATGCATAAAATTCCTCTTTCCAAGCTAAGGAGTCTAAAATAGTGTTTTTCTACAAGAACTTTACTCCAAGTATACCACGCTCAAAAATGAGCTTTATTTCTACTCTCAAAGAGTATACGGTCTGCTCAAACCAAAAAACAAAAAAGAGATGAGCCAAGTTTTTTCGTTCCATCTTTCTAGAAAGGAATTTCTTATTTATAATCCTATTTTTAAAGGCCCTTGATCCCTAATAAAGAAAGATAAGGGATTGTTTCGTTTTTCCTCTGTCTTAAAAATCTAAGGTTAAAGATCAAATCATCAAAAAAAGCAACAAATTGATAACCCATATTTCAACATACTTTTCCACAATTGCCTTTGAAAGTCCCTTTTCTTTATACTAAATCTGACATATCAAGCAAGAACGGCCCCTTTTTGCAAAAAAGGGGCAAAAAGAAAAGGAGAAAAAAGGGATTATGTCATTTCTTGAAAAGTGCTTCCATCTCTCTGAAAAGCACACCACAGTCAAGACTGAAATTCTTGCCGGTATTACAACTTTCTTGTCGATGGCCTATATTCTTGGAGTCAATCCAATTATTTTAGGTGATGCAGGGATGAATCCAGAGCCTGTCTTTTTAGCAACAGCTCTTGCCTCTATGATCGCCTGCTTCCTTATGGGCTTTTTGGCCAATTATCCTGTGGCTCTTTCGGCAGGTATGGGAGTTAACGCCCTATTTGCCTATACAGTTTGTGGATCTATGGGCTTTTCTTGGCAAGCCGCACTCGCTTCCGTTTTTATTTCTGGTATAGTGTTCGTTTTAATTTCCGTTACGGGAATTCGAAAAAAAATTATTGATGCCATTCCAGTACCTTTAAAATTGGCCATTGGAGCTGGTATTGGATTCTTCATTGCTTTTGTTGGCTTCAAAAACTCTGGCATCATCACCGCAAGTGACTCCACTTTTGTTGCCATTGGAAATTTAGCGGATCCCACGGTTCTACTTTCCATTTTTGGTATTTTAGCGACAATTGTTTGTGTAGTACGTAAAGTGCCTGCTGCTGTATTTGTTGGCTTGATTATTACTGCTGTGGTGGGATTACTTTTAGGATTTTTAGGCATTGAGAATATGCCTATGTTTGGGGGATTGTTTACAACCCATTTTGATTTCTCGACCTTTGGAGCTTGTTTCTCGGGGTTTGAAGAATTGTTTGCTCATCCCCTCCAAGCTCTTATTATCGTGTTCTCTTTCTTATTTGTAGACTTCTTTGATACCGCTGGAACTCTCGTAGCGGTGGGTCATGAAGTTGGCCTAATCAATATAGAAGGGCAATTGGAAAAAGCCGAACAAGCTTTATTAGCGGATTCCATTGGTACGTGTGTGGGTGCCGTCCTTGGTACCTCCACGGTTACAAGTTTTGTGGAATCCTCTGCTGGTGTTGGTGTAGGAGGAAGAACCGGTCTAACCGCTGTCACGACAGGTGTTTTGTTCTTTTTATCCATCTTTATTTCCCCTCTTATTCTTGGATTGATCACCAATGCGGTAACTGCACCGGCCCTAATCATTGTAGGAGTGATGATGGCGCAACAAATGAAATCCATTGATTGGGATGATATGTTAATTGCTTTACCTGCTTTCGTCATCATTATTGTCATGATTTTAAGCTATTCCATTTCCAATGGAATTGCCTTTGGATTCATCACTTATGCAGTAGCAATGGTAGCAGCAGGAAGAGCCAAAGAAGTCAGTCCTACGGTTTGGATTTTGATGGTTATTTTTGTAATCTACTTTGCTTCTCCTTATCTTCTATAAAAAAGCTCGGCCATTGGCCGAGTTTTCTGTTTTAAAGAGGAATTGAGCGCAAATAAAGAAACACCAAACAGACAATCATCAAAGTGATCCCAAGGATCTTTGGCATCATCCAAAATAGGGGTTGACGACCTATCAGCCCTCGCCATACCCATAGTCCTTGATCGGCTCCTTTGGTGCGATTGCAATCCAAACAAGCGGGAACTAAATTTTTGGGATCATTGACACTTTGGGCTCCTAACACTTTAAGAGCTAGACGAGAAGAGAGGTTACTTTCGGCTGCTTTGCACGAAATAAGATGATCGACTTCCATCTCTTTGACTTTGACTTTTTTTCCACAATAGGCACAGCGATAGACTTTACCTTGGTGATGAAGGCCTTTATTTTGAGCCAAAAAAGTTTGTCGATAAGAGCTAGAGCGAACGTATCGTTTATCTATTCGTTGAAACTCGAGATGGTGTGTGGAACTCCATCGCCGAATTTTTCGCCATTGAGACTCATCTTCCCGCATCCAATAATCACTATTCTTATTTTGAACATGTTGAAAGTCCCAAGTTCGCAATTGTTTTTGGATCGCACGAGATTTCGTATTTCCTGTAATTTTTAGCATGCTTTTAGAAAACCTCATTATTCTTCAAAAAACGTTAAAACGTTTTTAAAAGCGATTTAAGAACGATCCTTTTTTCTTTTTTATCTTAAAAAGGCCCATTCTTTCTCAGTGGACGGGTCAAAAGTTTATCAAAAATTATCCATCGAGCCTACCTAAATTTTATAGGAAAGTTTTGGAAGCAATTGGTTTTATGTTTTTTAAGAGGCCTTTTCCTTCTTTGAAACTCTATTGGTAAAATTCTTAATAAAGAAGCAAGAAAGGGAAAAAACGATGCCATTTCTCGAGAAGCAATTTCATCTTTCTAAAAGAAATACAACCGCTAAAACTGAAATTTTAGCTGGAATCACAACTTTTTTAGCCATGGCCTTTAATCTAGGTCTTACCCCATCCGTTCTAAGCGCGGCAGGAATGAGGCCAGAGCCCGTTTTTTTAGCAACAGCTCTTTCTTCTATGATTGCTTGTATTTTAATGGGCCTTCTAGCCAATTATCCCGTGGCTTTATCTACAGGAATCAGTGGCAATGTTTTATTGGCTTATACCATTTGTGGATCTATGGGCTTTTCATGGCAAGCGGGACTGGCGGCTGGATTGATTTCTGGAATTATCTTTGTGGTCATTTCGGTAACAGATATTCGAAGAAAATTTATTGATGCCATTCCTCCCTCTTTAAAGTTGGCCATTGGAGCGGGAATTGGTTTTTTCGTAGCCTTCTTAGGTCTTAAAAATGCAGGAATCGTTGTAGCCAGCGAATCCACTTTTGTAACCTTAGGCAATTTAGCCAATCCAACTGTCTTGCTTTCAATCGTAGGAATTATTATTACCATCATTTGTGTAGTTCGTAAAATTCCTGCAGCCGTTTTTGTCGGCCTTATTCTTACAGCCTTAATCGGTTTGATCTTAGGTTTTTTCGGATTGGATAACATGCCTAAGCTTAATGGAATATTTACCATACAGTTTGATTTTTCTGGAGTGGGGGCGTTTGCTTCGGGATTTGAAGAATTATTCCATCGTCCTGTTCAAACACTTATGGTGATTTTTTCGTTACTATTTATTAACTTCTTTGAAACAGCGGGTACCTTAATGGCTATCGGTCAAGAGGTTGGTTTAATGAATGAAAAAGGACAATTAGAAAATGCCCAACAAGCTTTTTTGGCGGACTCTTTAGGAACTTGTATTGGTGCCATCTTAGGAGTCTCTAGCGTGATAAGTTTTGTGGAGTCTTCTACAGGAGTCGGTGTAGGAGGAAAGACAGGATTGACAGCTGTAACCACTGGAATCTTGTTTTTCTTTTCTATCTTCATCTCTCCTCTTATTATTGGGCTGATTACCAGTGCGGTGACTGCTCCAGCCTTAATCATTGTAGGCGTGATGATGGCCCAACAATTGAAGAATATAGAGTGGGACGATGTATTGATTGCTTTCCCTGCCTTTATTACGATTATTGGTATGCTGCTCACCTATTCTATGGCAGATGGAATGGCATTTGGTTTTCTTGTTTATGGAACTACTATGCTGGCAGCTCAAAAGGGAAAGGAAGTTCAACCTATCATTTGGTTACTTTTAATTTTTTTCATTTTTTATTTTGCGTTTCCTTATTTAATTTAAAGAATAAACTTATCACTGGTATGAATATAAGGATCTTTTCTAAGCTCCTAATTGTTCATACCTTTTTTTGGATCTTCTATCCAGATAAATTAGCCTAAGTCTACTCATGGGATCAAAAGAAAAAGGGATTGAATGTACAATCCCTAAAGAGAATTAGAACTCTACTAAGCGTTTTCTGTGGTGCTAGTATTAGAGCTTTGATTGGTGGTTTGATT
>CAYTMK010000043.1:0-14687 GCA_964438885.1 uncultured Erysipelotrichaceae bacterium
AACTTTATTAGACAGTATGATAATTCAGCCCTCAGGTTCAGACTTGCATTGAAATCCCTGTCTATTGTCCATCCGCATTGAAGAATATGTTCGCTCTGTTCAAATCAACCCACACACAGGTTTTACTTGATGGATAAAATCTGTCAACAAGCCGTAGTTCAATACCATATTCTTTATTCTTTGCATTTCGCAGTTATCTTCGGTCTAAACTCGAACAATTTCTGCTCTACAATGGCCTTTGAAAGATGTCTATTTTTCATCATTCGGCTGATATTCAGATCTTCAAGTCCATGCTGGCTTAATTTTCACCAGTTCTGAAATCACCTTGTTGAACCGTCCCAATACAGTCTAGTTTGTGATAAAGTTTTTGTACTTTTAGCTTTTGTTTTTGTTTGTCGAGTAGCTTCTCCTTTCTCTTATTTTTATTTGGTAACTTTTTCAGACTTTCTTCTTCGAAAGTCTTCTCCTTAAGATCTATAATTTTCTTTATTTTTGATATGATTTCAAGACGAAGAAGACTTCCTGTACCAAGCCTTTGGCTAAAAAGATGGATTTTCATTCTTTCATTCAATACGAGTTTCTCTTTAGAAGGAGTAACCACGAAAAAGGAGCGCATTTAAGGTAGACTAAGCCTATGCAAGTTGTAGGGGTGATTGCCGAATTCAATCCGATGCATGACGGGCATCGCTATCTTCTTAACACCATCCGTCAAGAACTTCATCCTGATGTGTTAGTGGTTATTCTTTCGACTTGGTTTACTAGTCGTGGGCTTCCTAGTCTTCAATCTCCGCAAGTGAAAACAAAATTAGCCTTAGAAGCGGGAGCGGATCTCATTATCGCACTTCCTTGTGCTTATGCTTTACAGGGAGCGGATTACTTTGCTCGTTATGCTATGGAGGCTTTAAAAACTGCAGGAGTGACTACCCTTTGTTTTGGCAGTGAAAGAGCAGATCTCAACGCTTTAGAAAAAGACTCTGCTCAGAGTGTGGCTTTAGAAGTGGATCCAAGCCATTCTCAGGCCCAAAATGCTACTTTAGCAGGTCTAGCGCAAAGACCCAATGACATTTTGGCTTTGCAATACATTCGCTATGCCAAACAATATGGTATCGTTTGTCATCCTATTTTACGCAATCAGTCTTTGAAATCAGCTACAGCAATTCGTGAAGACTTTTTCTCCACCTCTCAAAAGAAAAATAAGGACTCCTTTCAAGCCAAGCAGCGTTTAGAAAACTACTATCCTTTCCTTCGCTATATCCTTCTTGAAAGTGATCCAGCGTGGCTTTCTTCCCTTTTTTTAGTAGAAGAGGGCATTGAACATCGCTTAATTCAGGCAGCCCTTCAAAATGAAACTTGGAAAGGGTTTTTAGAAGCAAGCATTTCTAAGACCTATACGAAAGCCCGTATTCAAAGAACCTGTATGATGATTTTGCTTCAAATTTCTAAAAAAGAAATGAAAGATCATCAAAGCTTTTTTGAAATTCAGTTGCTTGGCCTCAATCAAAAAGGCCGAGCCTATCTTAAAACTTTACCAGACCAAACGCCGATTTATACCCGTTTTCGCCAATTGCCTCCTTGGCTTCAACTTCTTGAACAAAAGGCGTTTCGTCTCTATACCCTTATATCACCAGTTAAAGGATGGAAAGTAATCGTATGCTAAAAAAGACCACTCAATTCATAACCGCTCTTTTGGGGGTGAGTGCCCTTGGAGCAGGAGCTTATGCAGTTCATCAACATTTCTTACCCAAAGTTCCAGCGCCCAACAGAAAAACCTATCCTTTTGGATTGCTTCTTGGATGTAAAGCGCATGAGGATGGCACCCCAACTCGTTCTCAAATCCATCGCTGTGATTTAGCCGTAGAGGAATATGAAAAAGGATCCTATCAAGCTCTTATTATCTCAGGTGGAGCCGTAAAAAATGATTATATTGAGTCTGAAGTCATGCGTAAACTGGTTCACGATCAAAACCAAGAAATTCCTGTGATTTGTGAAACGACGGCCCGAACAACTTGGGAAAATCTTGAAAAAACCAAAGCGCTCATTGGAGATGTTCCGATTTTGATCATGACAGGCTCTACGCATGCTAGGCGGGCAGCGGCTATGGCGACGCATTTTTTTAGTGAATTTACAGTAGCTAGTTATAACGATTGGTCTTTAAAGAAAGTGGGTCAGGAAATCCCTTCCCGCATTCGCTATTGTGCTCTTGAAATTCAAAAAAGTCTTCAAGAAAAGAAGAACCAAAAAGCATTTTCCCAAATAGAATATGTGGATGAAGATGATCCAGAAGATGGACAAGAAGATTATTATGAATTTTTCACTGGGGAAGTCGAAGAGCTTCCAGAACGATGATTCAACTCTGGATGGTTTTATAAAACCTATAAATTTTAATTTTCTCTAAAATAGTTAAAAGAGTGTTGAATTCATAAAGATGGATTTTACACGCTTTGAAAGGAGTTTTATTCCAATGTCCAATACTGATCAAGAATCTAATTCAAAAGGCTTACTTCTTTCTTTTGCTTGGATGACTTCTAATAATCATTACAGTTTAAAAGCAGCTAAAAAAGAAAAGGGAAATGAATCTACTTTGTTATTGGCCTTTTTCGATTTGCTTGAAGTCTTAAGCAAATCCTCTTGGGAGGATCTAACCCATTTAACCAAATATGATAGCGATAAAGGTGGCTTTGAAGAATTGCCTGTTCAAGCGATGAAACAAGGAATTTTAGATGAAATGCCAAGTGACTTAGCTAAGCGGGTCGAATCTGTTTTGGTGTTTCGTTTTAATAAAGGGGAAGATCGCTTAATTGCCTATAAGCTTGACAATACCTTGTATCTTTTAGGATTTGATTTGCATTTTAAACTTTACGATCATGGCAATTGATCTTTTCTTGATTTTTTGGTCTATAACAAATGTCGACATTTGTTATAGACCTTTTTTCTTGAAAGCGAGAAAGAGAAAATCTTGCTTTCCGTTTTGAAGAAAGAATCGAGAAAATGAAAAATGAACTCTAACATCCTTTTTCCATAAAGCTGAAAGAAAAAAGATCCCTAGGGATCTTAAAAAGGAAATCTTTCTATTCAGATTTCAACTCAAAATCTTGTGAGCGCATACGATTAAAAGCGCCCATTAATTCGTATTTGCGGACATTGGCTAGATCGCCTTGTCCTAAAAAGGAAAGTCCCTTGTGTTCTTGTAAAGCCAAAAGTTCATCCACAATCTCACTTAGACTCTTTTGACCATCTACCAAATGGCGATGGGCATAGACGATCATTTTTCCTAAAGTTATGGTTTGTTGAGAATCCACAAGTTGTTCAAGAGCCCATAATGAAATACTTTCTTTGGCCACACTTAGAGTACTTGGATGCGTGGATTTTACTTTTACTCGATTCGCTAAAAGCCTAGAATTGGGCAAAACTGCTCGATGAGGTGAACGGAGGAATTCAAAAGAGTCTTTGGTATTCATTGGGCCTTGGAAATTTTTAGGAGTATGATTGAATACCTCTTGGAACTTTTCTTTGGCAAGAGCAGTTATGTTATAAGGTTGATAATTTTTCATTTGTAAAATTATATTCGCTTTTTCAAAATAGGCTCCACTGCTTCCGGCTACTAAAATGGTTGAAATTCCTTGATTGGCCAACTCTTGAATCCGTGAGATATACGGAATGATGGGTTCTTCTTCGTTGGCTACTACCGCACTCATAAGTGGATCCCGAATCATAAAATTGGTAGCAGAGGTATCTTCATCCATCAAGAGAACTGAACTATTGGCTTCTAAGGCTTCCACTACATTGGCGGCCTGACTTGTTGAACCCGAAGCGTCTTCACTTACAAAATCGAGAGTTGATTTTTTGTTGGGTAAATTTTGGATGAAGAAAGAAATATTTTCATGATGAACGGCTCGGCCATCTTCGCTTCGAATTTTGACTGCATCGTTTTGGGTTAAAACATATTCTCGTCCATCCCTGGCTCGATGATCATAAATGCCCATTTCTAAAGCGTTTAAAAGAGTGGATTTTCCATGATAACCACCCCCTACAATAAGAGTAATGCCTTTAGGAATAGCAAGTCCGGAGATTTCATTTTGACCATTGATCGCATAGGGAACACTTAAGGTGATTTCGTTTTCTTTAGAGGAAACAAAGGGAATGGCCTCTTTCATGGGTAAAGAGCTTGCGCCACTTTGTCGAGGCAAAATGGCTCCATTGGCTACAAAAGCAATCAATCCTTGATTGCGCATTTGTTGACGTAAAGATTGCTGGTTGCAAGAAAGTTCAAACCCTTCTTGTAACGCCTCTTGATAAGACAAAGGAAGCGTATTAAAGAGAAGCGTTTTTCTCACCAATTTTGGAAGTTGATGAAAAAGTGTTTTCACCAATGGATCCACCCAAATTTTTCGTCCTTTTCCTGGAAATTGTACTTTAAGCGCAAGGAGAATGGCTCCAGTTTTTTGATCAATGGAACAAGCGGAACGCTCTAAAATTTCCGGTGTAGTAGAAGAACAATAGATATCGTAAGCTTCTCCTTTTTTCTTTAAAGCCGCTAGTTCTTCATTGAAGAATCGCAATAAAATATCCTGCGTCATTAAGCGATTGATTTTATTTTCATAAAAATGTTTAGGTAATCCAGATTGCTCAATGGAAATACTTATAGAAGAAGGAGACGCATAAGGATCGGATTGAACATGGTCAATCGATAAGACATAATTGGGAAAACTCCATTTCCCCTTTACATCTTTATAGGCGGGATAGCTTTTTCCATCCCGATTTTGAAGTTCTTGTTTTAAGATCTCGTTTTTTAGCACCGTATAGACTTCTTTCTTTTTCTTCTTATTTTCCTCTTCGCTTTTTAAATTCTTGGATTTTAAGCTCTTTTTTAGACTGAATCTTATTCTCACCTTAGTGTTATCGAGTTCTCTCTAGAAAAAGGTAAAGCTTCACTTTCTCTACTACCAAAAAAAGCTAGGGCCTAGCCTAGCTTGAAAAGTGATCATTTTAAGAAATCTCTTTACACCTATTTACTCGTTCTCTTCAGCTTTCCATTCAAAAATCATCGATGGTCCCTGCTCTAAAAAGAGGAGAGTAGTTCCAAAAGAAATCTTGAACTGAGCGAAGACTAAAATACGATTAATCTTTTCCTAAAGAATGGTCTTTAAAAAAACTGAGAATTTAAAGGCCTAAATTACTCGCAGGTGAAGCCTTGGGCTTCAACGGAAGTCAGGGCATCTTTTAAAACATAGGTTCCCCCAAAAAAACGTAAAAGGGATTCTTTTTCTTCATCACTTGCCTTTTCCACAAATAGGCTCAAATCAGAAATAAACACATTAAACGTCATCGTGGTATCCGTAGTCGTGATTTTGATGTCGTCTGGATTGATTCCATACATTGTAGTTAAGAGCTGGGTATACATATCTTCAAGGGAAGCGGTAAAATCTTGAATTTCTTCTTTAGAGAATTGACTTAAATCTTCCTGGGTTAAACCAAGATCCGCTAAAGTCAGATCAATAGAAATTCCCATTTGAGTAATGTCTTGGTTTTGAGCAGGAGCCGTAAATTTATAGGAAATAGACACTCCATTTTCACTATTGGTGCAGGTGGAGGTGACTGGATCTGGAAGTGTAGTGGATGGAGTTGAGGTGGAGCAGCCAAAGAGTAAGACACTACAAAGGGTAGCACTAAAAAGAGAGGTGGATTTTTTCATAAGTGTATTTCCCTTCTATATAAACCAAAAATCTGTCGCCAAAGATAGCTTATTTCTTTTTACAAGCTTTTTTTCTTCACACTTTTTATAGTTTGGTTGAGGAGGCAAAAAAGAAACCTTGTAGAGCTGATAATTTTATTTTATCTAAAAGTGAACAAAAGCCTTAAAAATCGGGCGATTTTTCTTTCTTTTCATCTTCTTGATCTACTTTATTTTCCAAAGCGAGTGGTCTTACACTTACCCAAAGGTTTAAAGGAAAAGATGGACCTATCGAAAAAGACTCAAAACCAAAAGCGATTTTGAGTCTAAGCGGTTTGTAACCAGTGATTAAAAGCTAAAAACGTTGCAAGCTCACTCTACAGAAAAGTCTTTAACGATGAAGCTAAGAGCACATCATTCCCTCATCTTTTTCAAACTCATTGATTAAATTTTGAAAGATAAAGGACTGGTCATCGTCTAAATCCAAAACCTTTTTCAACTCTTGCGTACTTGTGGTAGAAAGACTTAAGAAAAGGCCTGTATCGTCGGTACTCAACGCAAAAGAACTAGGATCTACGCCTAAATACGATCCGAAGATATTTTTCGCCAAATCTTCTATACTTGGCAAAATGGCTTTAATGGCATTTGCATCAAGATTTTCAAGACCAGCGAGTTGTCCTACCACGATATAGTCAATGTGGAGGCTTATAGTAGCGTGCGTAACCTCTTTTTCTTTAGCGGGGGCTTCAAGTTCAACATTCAAAGTAACCCCGTCTTCTTGAGAGGTACAAAGAGTGTGCACAGGAAGAGTCTCTTTCGAAGAGCTTGTTTTGGATTTCTTGGAAAGAGAGCGGCTTTCTTGCGTGGTCTTAGAGGAAGTATTAGAAGAACTTGGAGAAGAACTCGCACAGCCTACCAATAGAAGGCTACTCAATAAGAGGATAGGAATCTGTTTTCTCATTTTGGATTGGTCCACCTTAAATATCTTTCTTTTTTTCTAGCGACTTCGATCTTCAATGACCTATTCAGAAATGAAGAGTCTGCCTAAAGCCAGGCTCTTTTTTAGTCACAATAATAGCCTTGATCTTCTAGGCCATCGATTAAACTATCGAAATAAACGGGAGCATTGCTGCCAATGAATTCTTGAACACTCAATTGAATGGTAAAAATGACTTCTTGGTCACCCACTTTGTAGGAAATAGCGGATTTTTTTACTCCATAATCTTCTTGATACTCTTCGATTTCATCTTGAATTTCCTCTTGGAGATCCGCTTCGGTTTCATCATAATCCAGTAAATCACTCAATGGAACCGTTTCAACATAGCGTATGGAATTGACTGGATCATCTTCTTTTTCGGCTTGTAACTCAATTTGGGTTTTTACTCCTTGAAAGGTCGCAGTACAAGTCGAGGTGACCCCCTTACTTGAAGAACAACCCGTAAGCAAAGCCGCACTGCAAAGCACAGGAAGCCAAACTAATTGTGTTTTTTTCATGATTTAGTCCTTTCAGGAAAGAAAAACTTGGTTAAGAAAATTTTACCTAAATTCTTTCTTTTCCTAAGAATGGGTGCTTGAACAAGCCAAGAAAAAAGCCACTTGAAATTTCAAGTGGTCTTATAAAGATGGCTTTTTATAAAATACGCCGTTTCACTTCAGTGACTTCAGGAATCTTGCGTAAGTTGGACAGAACTCGTTCAAGCTCATCATGGTTTTTGACTTCAATGGTGACATTAGTTAAAGCTGAAACATAACGTTCTACATAATTCGAGGAGATGGAAGTGAGAGGAACATTAGTTTGTTTAAAGATTCCTAAAAAGTCAGCCACAATGCCATCTCGATCACTTGATTCAATGGTTAAATTCACAGCATGAGGATGTGGCTCTAAATTATCGGCCCATTCTACTTGAATTAAACGTTCTTTCTTATTTTTAATATTAGGACAATCAGTCCGATGTACTTTGATTCCTTTTCCTTTGGAGATATACCCAATGACATCATCTCCTGGAATAGGAGTACAACAAGGCGCTAATGACACTTGAATGGAATCAATTCCTGCTACACTGATTCCACAAGCAGCGACTTTCCGTTTCGGTTCGGCGGGAATAAAGCGCTTGATGATTTCTTCATTGGTAGAATAATCGGAAAGGGCTTCAGCAGCTAACAAGCGGGCAGTAATGGTGCTGGAAGAAAGTTGTTTTGTTCCAAGAGCGACAAGCAATTCCTCTAAATTGCGATAGGGTAACCCGTTAAGCGCGGTTTCAAGTTTTTTGGGTTCCCGTTTTAATACAGTGAGTTCTAAGCCATTGGCTTTCAGTTCACTTTCTAACAAACTTTGTCCCACTCGAATTGCTTCTTTGCGCTCTGCTTGATCTTTCTTTTGGAAAAATTGACGGATTTTGCTACGAGCATGGGGACTTTGAACGATATTGAGCCAATCACGCGAAGGTCCATTGGAAAGCTTACTGGTCTTAATTTGAACAATATCCCCTGTTTTTAGGATGGTGTTTAAAGGCACCATCGCATTGTTGACCAAGGCACCAACGGCTCTATGGCCTACTTCCGTATGAATGCGATAGGCAAAGTCAATTGGAGTGGAGCCAGCGGGCAAATCAATCATGTCTCCTTGGGGGGTAAAGCAACAAACATTGGCTTCAAAGATATCCTTTTGAATGGCAAGAGTGTATTCTAAGGGATCTTCGTTATCCTCATCGGTAATGATCGCAAAATCACGAAACCAAGAAAGTTTATCTTCTAGTTGAAGGGGCTGATGATCATCGGGATTGGGCCCATTTTCTTTGTAAAACCAATGGGCAGCGACTCCTTTTTCCGCTACTTCATCCATCTTCTCGGTGCGAATTTGAATTTCAAAGATATGGCCACTACTCGGATCCACTACAGTGGTATGAAGTGATTGATAGCGGTTATTTTTGGGCATAGCGATGTAATCTTTGAAGCGTCCTGGCATAGGACGATACGTCGCATGAATATATCCCAAAATTTCATAACAATGCATAGGGGTATCTGTGATAATCCGAATCGCTTGTAAATCTAGAATTTCTTCAAAGCGCTTATTTTTGGTCTTCATCTTTTTATAGATGGAATAGAAATGCTTAGAGCGACCAAAGATGCGATAGGGAATGGAATGATAATTCAAGATGGTTTCGATGTCGGTCATCATCTCTTGAATTTGAGCTTTTCGGGATTCTTCACGTTCCGCTACCAATCCCTTTATTTTTTGATATTCTTCCGGTTCGAGATATTTAAAAGAGAGATCTTCCAATTCGGTTTTGATGTGTGAAATGCCAAGGCGATGAGCAAGAGGGGCATACACAGTAAGTGTTTCTTGGGCGATCTTCTTTTGTTTTTCCGGTTTTTGGTATTGAAGCGTGCGCATATTGTGCAAGCGATCGGCCAATTTAATCAACACGACACGAATATCGGCGACCATCGCCATAAAGATTTTACGATGATTGCGAGCTTGGTATTCTTCCTCATTTTTAAACTCGTGTTTCATGTTGTTAATTTTGGTTACACTTTCCACGAGTTCAGCAATTTTAGGGGAAAATTCTTTTTCTAACATTTCATGGGTGACCCATTCACAATCCTCTAAGGTATCATGCAAAAGGCCAGCGGCAATAACGCTTGGAGAACAATGCAAACTCGCTAAAATATTCGCTACTTGCACCACATGAATCGTATAGGGTTCTCCTGATTTTCGAAATTGCCCTTCATGTGCTTTTTGGGCGAAAGCCCATGCCCTTTCAATCAATTCGATGTTTTCTGGTTTTTTAATATAAGTTCGAATGTTTTCAAAGCATTCGTCAATCGTGACACTTTTTTTATCTGGCATACGGCTCACCCTTTCTAGTCCTAAAAACGATACATGGATGGACCCAAGAAAATAAGCGTGCCGACCCGCAATTCTTCGCAAGTCGGCACATCTTTTTTATTCTCCTTGGTAGTGCAAAAGGCTTTGAATAGGGGCATCTTGGAGCTTGGCTCGGCCATTTAAATCGTCGAGTTCTACGACAAAGGCATAGCCAACGACCTCACTACCTGCCCGTTTGATGAGACGAGAGATGGCTTCTACGGTTCCACCAGTAGCCAATAAATCATCCACAATTAAAACTTTTGACCCTTTGGGCAAATCATCCACATGCATTTGAAGACGATCGGTTCCATATTCTAGGTCATAGCTTTCTTCAATGACAGCTCTTGGCAATTTTCCCGGTTTGCGTACAGGAATAAAGGGCAAGTTCGCGTCAAAGGCCACAGGAATTGCAAAAATAAATCCTCGCGCTTCTGGAGCCACAATGGCAGTCGCTCCTAAGTCTTTGGCTACTTGGGTAAGTTGAGAAATTACCTCATGAAAAGCTTCAGGATTGGCCAAAATAGGCGTAATATCTCGAAAGGTAATACCTGGTTTGGGAAAGTTTTCAATTGAGGCGATATAGGTGGTTAAGTCCATCGTAAGGTCTCCTTCTAAGCACTTTATTAATAAAGTATCTTGAATGGGAAGATGTGTGCTCTTGGAGAAATGAGGGAAGCGCTTAAAGAAATTGAGCGCATCTCTTTTTTAGTCTTTTGATATGGTTAAGGAACACTATACCTTCCCTTGATTCAAATTGTGGTAATCCGTACTACAATTTTCCTTTTTTTGATGTGGAATCGCTATATATTTTTATGTTTTTCTATAAATATTTGTATTTTCTGCTCTTGGTGAACGATGGTTCATTGTAAAGGCTTCATTTTTTAGAGCTTTTTCTCCAATCCAAGGACATAGCTTGGAAAGAAAAAATTCAAAATGTCTAAATACATTGAATTTCTTCGATCAAAAAATCCACTTTCTCTTTTCCTCGAAAAGAATTAATGGATGGACGTCCGATAAAAGATTGAATTGTTTTTGGATCGATCGCAGCTTGAAGGCTACTTTGATTAAAATGCAAGGCTTGAATTCCACCCTTTAAAAAAAACTTACGATGCGCTCCTTGGCTTAAATCATATACATTGACAATGTCTACATCTTTTAAACGGAAAAGAGGCAATTCAAAGCCCGTTCCAAAAGGACGTAATAAATCGAGGGCATGAATGTTTTCGACGGTTAAGTCTTCGACTTCGATGTCTAAAGGAGTATTGAATTGGGGATGCCAAGTGTATTCATGACCTTGCTTTTGAAGAAAAGCCTCAAAATCCTCCCAATTTTCACTTGGAACACTAAATCCTGCTGCTTGAGCATGGCCTCCTAAAGCCGAGTATCCGGAAAAATCGGATAAAAACTCTAGACAATGAAAACCTTGTGGAGCGCGCATACTGCACTTATAGCCTTGTTCGCCCAAAGTACAAACAATGGCGGGTTTGGCGCTTTGGCTGGTTAAATATCCTGCGGCTAAACCAATGATGCCTTCATGAAAGGAGGGATCATTGGCCATCAAGACAGGTTGAGTAGGCTTCATAAAGAGCTGAGCTTTGCCATAAACTTGTTCCGTAAGTTGTTGGCGGGTTTGGTTCAGTTCACACACTTGTTGAGCATAGTGCGAGATGAGCTTAGAATCCGTAAGGGATAAGTATTTTACAAATGTATTTGCACTCGCTCGATCGGCTAAGCGACCAACCGAATTAATTTTAGGCGCAATTTGAAAGGCTGCATCTCGTTCAGAAATCGGTTTGGTCCGCACAAAGGGATCAAGATGGGGTTCTCCTTGCGTGTTGAAAAGAGCCAATCCCTTTTGAATGATGGCTCTTGTTTGGCCAAACACTTCCATACAATCCGCAATCGAAGCGAGAGCCGCCCATATGTAAAAACGCTCCGCATCTTGATGCAGGGCCCGCATACATTCTAAAGCGACTCCCGCTCCACATAAAGAGTAAAAGGGTTCTTCTAAAGTATTGGGATGAATGATAATGTTGGCTTCTACTTGCTCGGGCATGAGATGGTGATCGGTCACAATGACTTCGATTCCTAGTTCTTTGGCTTTGGATAGGGCCTCAGCAGCACGGACTCCATTGTCGCAAGTGATAATAAGAGAATATCCTTTATCGAAGGCCATTTGTACTGTTTGAGCAGAAAGACCATATCCTTCTTTAAGACGATTTGGAATATAAAAGCCAGTAGAAAGGCCAAAAGCTTGAAGACCCTGAACAAAAATGGCGGTCGACATCATGCCATCACAATCATAATCTCCGGCTATGAGAACTTTTTCTTTTTTTTGAAGAGCTTGATAAATTCGTTTTACAAAAGCTTCCATCATGGGGGACTTAGAAATAGGGAATAACGGACTCGGGGTAAGCACTTCTTCAAAATGAATTGGATCATAAGGAATAGCTTGAAGAACTTTTTTAGCAAAGGAATTAAGTTGATTGGTCATATTTTTTATTATGGCAGATTTTAAATGAATAAATCTCCTTAATTTGAGCTTCCCTTTTAAATAGAGAAAGAAGCTCAAATCAAATGTACCCAAAGCGTTTTGAGAAGCGAAGTAGACTGCTATACTTCTTTGGATAAGGTGATCACTTATGTCAAAAATTAGTATTGTTGTTCCTTGCTATAATGAAGAAGAAATGATTCCACTTTTGTATTCAGCCTTGATTCAAGCCACACAGGAACTCCCTGATCATGAATTTGAGTTCTTGTTGGTGGACGATGGCTCTAAAGATAAAACACTTGAAGCCTTACGGGAAATGGCCCAAAAGGATTCCCGCTTTAAATACATCTCATTTGCCCGCAATTTTGGCAAAGAAGGCGCAATTTATGCGGGACTTAAAAACACGAGTGGAGATCTATGCGTCATTATGGATGCCGATTTACAAGATCCTCCTGAACTGCTTAAAGAAATGGTTCAAGCCATTGAAGTGGAAGGATATGACAGTTGTGCTACTCGTCGGGTCACTCGCAAAGGAGAACCGCCTATTCGCTCCTTTTTTGCTCATCAATTTTATCGCTTAATGAACAAAATATCCGATGTTGATATAGTGGATGGTGCCCGTGATTATCGAATGATGACCCGCCCTTTTGTAGAAGCGATTTTGGAAATGCCTGAATATAACCGCTTTTCGAAAGGAATTTTTGGATGGGTTGGCTATAACACCAAGTGGTTGGAATACGAAAATATAGAGCGGGCTGCAGGAGAAACAAAGTGGTCATTTTGGAAACTGTTTAGATATGCCGTAAGTGGCATTGTTTCCTTTACGACGGCTCCTTTACAATTGGCTTCCGTGCTTGGCATTTTGTTTTCTTTGGTAGCCTTTGTGATGATTGTTTTTATCGTAATTCGTACGCTTTGTTTTGGAGATCCAGTCTCAGGATGGCCTTCTCTCATTTGTGTCATTATGTTTATGGGCGGAATTCAACTTCTTTCTATTGGAATATTGGGTCAATATCTCGCTAAAACGTATTTAGAGGTCAAAGATCGTCCCATTTATTTATGCAAAGAAGCCAATTTTGATTTACTCGATGTCCGACAACATCCTACCATTCGAAAAACCGAAGAAAACGAAAGGGAATCTTTATGAAATTGCTCACTTGGAATGTAAATGGTTATCGAGCTATCCAAAAAAAGGGATTAGAAACCCTTTTGGATTTTTTCGATGCCGATATTGTATGTCTTCAAGAGATTAAAGCCACGTCCGACCAAATCGATCTTTCCGAAGAACTCTATCCGTATCTTTATATCAATTCGGCCGAGAAAAAGGGCTATTCTGGAACGCTCATTGCCTCACGGATTCCAGCTAAAGAAGTTATTTTAGGAGTTGGCGTAGAAGAACTCGATCATGAGGGACGCGTCATTACCTGTGTTTTTGAAAACTTTACTCTCGTCAATGTCTACACTCCCAATAGCCAACAAAATCTCAAACGCCTTGACTTTCGCCTAGCTTGGGATAAAGCCTTTTTGGAGTATGTTTTATCGCTTCAAGGTCCAGTGCTCATTTGTGGTGATTTAAATGTGGCTAGAGGAGCCTTAGACATTTGGGAAGAAAAAGATGGACTAGAACAGGCTGGTTATTCACAAGCGGAAAGAGATTCCTTTGAACAAGGACTCTTAACGCATTTTGTGGATACGTTTCGCTTTTTATACCCAACTACTTCCACTTATTCTTGGTGGTCCTACTATACAAGAGGCCGAGAGCGTAATCGTGGGTGGCGTATTGACTATTGGCTAGCGTCTCCTTCTCTTTTGGATCAAATTCAAGAAGTGCGGATTTTAACTGATGTCTATGGGAGCGACCATTGTCCCGTAGAACTTGAAATCAATCTTGAAGCTATTTAACGCATTTGAATCTTTTCCAGTCCATACCTTCTATTCCTCTTTTCTCTAAAGGAAATCAAAAATTTTTAAGCTTTTATGGATAAGGACAGTAAAACGAAAAATAGTTTTTAAAGAAAGTTCAAACGCTTTACTCAAAGAAGACGTATATTCGCTAGAAGTACGTTTTTTTGAGTTCAGATACCTAATGGTTTGAGTAACTAAAGATATTAACTTTTAATATAGCAGGTCCCTAGCTTTCTAAGGAGCTCAAATCTTTTATCCCTTTAAAATGGAATTAGATCATCTTCCTTTTTGGATAATGATCTTTTTTTTTAGGTGGTTATTGTAGCCAACCAATTGGATACAATAACCACTGAAGGAGATGCAGTAACAATAGAATGGATTTCTTCTTTAAAATGATTGGTTTTAAGAACAAGAAAAAGAGATAAAACTCAAGAAATATGAAAAGTGAAAGACTACAGAAGGTGTGACTCGTTAGGGAGTGAAAAAGCTATCTGGGATGTCCTAGTAAGTACCACTAAGACATCAACAAAATTTTGAGGATAGGAATGAAGGAGTAACGACCTGAAACTATCCCCTTACCGATGTGCTATGGAAGGGTTAGCAACCTGAAGTGTGCCAAGCTCGGTGAAGGCGGCAAAGAATGGATTCATTCGAATGGATGGGAACAGAAATGCGAGTCAGATATGCCGGAGGGGAGTTATATATGGTGAAACACGAGAGAACTGTGGAAGGTTTGAATGTACGCCTCT
>CAYTMK010000044.1:0-14627 GCA_964438885.1 uncultured Erysipelotrichaceae bacterium
TTCCATGACAACGTACTTCAGTGGGTCAGCAACCTCGCACTTCCTTGCAGTGCTTCGCTATTCTAGCATTGCCAAAAGTCAATAGCAAGAAAAAATATCTCCATATTCAAAAAATTTTTTGGCTAAAAGCCTTAATCTAAAGGATCTCCAAGATTTCCAACTCTGAAAATTATTTCATAAAAATGAAAGCGTTGTTTCATAAAATTGTTTCATCCTTCCATTTATGAATCTAAAATACGTCGTGGAGTTGCTTTTTGGAGGTTCTGATTTGTCCAGCTTGTTCTTTTTCCTGTCCAACTTGGTCACTTGAGGTTCTTGGCTTTTATTTTTGGTGAATCTCTTAGACTCTTTCCACTATTATTTTTTATTTTTAATCTTTTCTTTTTTTACCCACCTTAAGCTGAATCCCAAATAAAAAAGCCCGGACTACACATCATCCGAGCTAGAAGAAATAGAAAGGCCATTTTCCTTCAGGAAGTTTTCCACTTGGGCTTTGAATTTTCGTTTTTCAATAAAGTAAGTGACAACAAAAACCATAAGCGAGGTATCGATCCCTGGCATGAGAAGCAAGAGTCCAAACCATAGTCCGATCCCTAACACATCCAAAGCCGCATTTTCTAAAGTCGATCCATAAAATCCCACTACCTTAAATTGAGCCATTAAATTAAGGATAAGAAAAGCTAAAGCTATCGCTGCAATCAAGGAATCCACCGAAAAGTTAATGAGATAGTTGTCTAAAAGCAAGGCCCGAATAAACATACAGACCAAAGTTCCACAAACAATGGAAATCATACCCGAAATCTCAAAGACCCCTGTATCTTCACGAATGGTCTTCTCAAGGCTTTCCTTAAAGACTGAACTTGACTTACGGGCCAGCAAGTTGTCGGGAATCTTTTTATCCTCTAAGGCTAAATCCGTAATGTAGTTGGCGAGAATGTGTTTCATTCCCCCCGATAGAGAGAGACTTTCGATTTGGTTCAAGGCTTTTTGATATGGTTGATTCTCTACTAAAGGAGCTGAACGCTTAGTGAGTTCTTTGGTCACCCATGTTTGATTTTTCTTTTTGGATTTATTTTTATTGCTCATTCAAATTCAACACGATCCGCACCATCAATCAAAATGTTGGTATTGAAGTATTGTTTTAAGGCTTCGTATAAATAGAGAGGATCTTTTGCTCCACCTGTTTCATAACTTGAGTGCATGGCCAATTGGGCTAAACCAACATCCACCGCATGTACCGAGACTTGCGTATTGGAGAGATTTCCAAGCGTCGATCCGCCTACAATGTCCGAACGATTGGCAAAGCATTGAACAGGTACTTCTGCTGCTTCACAGATTTTGGTGAAGACGGCTCTTGAGAAGGCATCTGTAGTGTATTTTTGGTTGGCTGATTCTTTAATGATGGGTCCTTTGTTCATCAATACCGCATTCATCGCATCCGTTTTTTCAGGGTGGTTTGGATGAACAGCATGGCCATTGTCGGCCGATACAAGGAAAGATCCCGCTACGGCTTGGTAATACTCTTCATCGCTTTTGCCTAAGGCAGCATTGATGCGACGAAGGGTATCTTGCAAGAAAGTAGACATCGCACCTTGCTTGGTGTTGGAGCCGACTTCTTCATTGTCAAAGCAGCAGTAAACATCGATTTTATGTTTGTGATCGCTCGCTAAAAAGCCTTGTAAAGTGCAATAGGCACATTCCAAGTCATCCAGTTTTTTGGACGATACGAATTCATCTTCGTAACCCCAAATTACGCCTTTCATCCGATTGACTAAGAACAGATCTTTTCCTTTAATATCTTCCACATTGACACCAAGAATATCCGCAACCATTTGATCAAAGGATCCAGGTTCCATTTCTCCACAGGAGAAAAGAGGACAAAGATCCACTTGGCGATTGAAAGCGTAGCCATCGTTCACTTGACGGTTAAAGTGAATGGGAACATTGGGAATGGTTAAAATGTCTTGATCGATGTAGAAAAGTTTGCTTTCTAAACCTTTTTCACAATCCACTAACACACGACCGGCAATAGACAATGGACGATCCAACCAAGTGGAATCAATCATGCCTCCATAGGCTTCGACGTTTAGCTTTAAATAGTCAGCTGGTCCTGTTAATTCTGGAACAGATTTAATTTTGTAAGTGGGAGAATCGCTATGCGCTGCACTCATTTGGAAATGATAGGAGTCAAGCTCTTCTGGAATCGCAAAAGCAATGATCGAGCTGTTGTTGCGAATGGTGTAATAGTTTTTCCCAGCTTCCAAATTCCAAGCATCTTTTTCTTTTAAACGCGTAAACCCTTTGGCTTTGAGTTCATCTTCAATAGTTGCGACAGAATGAAACATACTTGGGCTGTTCTCAATAAATTCAAGTAGATTTTGAGCAAACTCTTGATAGGTCACAATAGACACCTCCTCATGGCAGACTTTAAGCCTAGCCATTCTTTCCTCTTTTAATACAGAAATAAGGCCATTTTAAAGGACTAGTTATTGGTTTTTGTTTTCTTTTCATCCGATTCTTCTACGATTTAATGGCCCATTCTGCTTCTTTAAGGAAATTTCTTAAATAACCATAGCACAAAGCCATAGAAAATATGGATTCAACTTTGATACTTCCCTTTATTGATTCAAAGCAATCTTTTTCTCTTTCTCCTTTTGAAATATTTCTGTGTTCTTTTCAAAGATAAGTTGTGCCTTTTAATCGTTCTTTTTCTTCCTAAGAGCTAAGAAAACGACTTACTAGTTCTTATTGACCAAGCTTCTTTTGACTTGATCTTTCGAATTATAAAAAGCCAAAGTCTTCGAATCTTGGAAACGAAACCTTAGTCAAGTATAAAAAAGGGAGAGCTAGAATCCTTTTATGAGGTTTATATTTCCCCTTAAGAAGAGCCTAAAAAAAACGCATCCTTTAAAGGATACGTTTAAAATATTTATTCTGTTAAAAGATCTTCCTTTTCTCTGTACTCTTTGAGTAGGGGCTGGAGTTTCTTTTCAATGTCATGGACGGTTTTCTTCGTACGCTTCAAAAAGTCGGAAAATTCTTGGGCCTTTTCAAAGTTAGGCTCTTCTTGCTGGGACAATTTAGCCCAATCCAGCAATAATCTTTCTCTCTCTCCTAGTCCATGCCATTCTACCATAAAGACTTCTTGAAAAAACTGGGTATACAGATAGAGATTTTGAGCTAAATCTTTCGGATCTTGCGCTCCAAAAGCTTCATAAAGCTTGGAAAGGGCATCGAGCGAAGAACTTTCTATTTTATTTTTCTCTAAAAGATTGGGAAAAGAAGAGGGGGTTAAAGCCTCGGAATTTTGATCTCTTAAAGGATTCTCTCCATTGTCTTCTTCAAGAGAAGGGCTTTGAGGATAAATGGTAGTACACCGTTTTTCTTTGAGCATTTTTTTAAAAAATAAGATCGGTACGATCTTTTGATGCTCAGGCTTTAATAAATCGGTTTCATATACTTGTTTTTCCAATCCACGCAAAGTATGTCTTTGCTCTTCCAATTGATCCAAGTAGTTTTCAAGCCACTCGATGTGGTTTTCGCAGTGCACAGAGAGTTCTTCAAGATCTTTTATTTGATTAGCGAGGTCATCTTTTCCCCATTTTTTCCCAAAAGAGAAAAAGAGGACTAGGAAAACTATGAAAAAGACAGCGCCTATCCCTAAGCTTTTTTGAATCCAAGGATTCAAGAAAAGATTTCCACGGCTTGCTTCTAGCAAGCTCTTCAGTCCTAAACTTGCCAAAGCGACTAAAACGGCTAGGAAAAAAGCAGCTAAAATAAAGAAGCACTTCTTTTTAAAAGGGATTTTCGCTTCACGATAAGAAAGTCTCTTTTGTGCCAGTTCCTTTTGAAGCTCAATATGCTTGAAATAATAAAAAAATTTAATTTCTAAAACCGTTCCTTCAACTTGCAAAATTTCTTCTACTTCGGCTTGAAGATAGGCTAAAGCCTCCAAATAATCCACTTTTGGATTCATTCTTTTTCTCCTTAATGAAAAAATAGTCTTTATAAAAATTTTTAATATTTTAGGGGATTAATTTTATATCATCATTTATTTTTAATCAATTTAAAAAATCGCTTATTTAATAAAAACATTTTGGTTTCTCCCTCTAAGTATCAAGAAAGAGATTTTTAAAGAATAGAAAAGTTTTTTCCTTTCGGAAAAAAGAACAAATTAAAACGAGATGAAAGAAAAAGACTGGGAATGAAAAAAGGTTTTCAACTTTCCAGTTATAATTACGGGGATATTTTGGGCTTCATGGCTCGAGGAGTGCAGAGGAAAATGATTTGTACTCCATCTAGAAAGGAAATTTATGTCAAGATACAAAAAAGGAACACAAGCGGTTCAAGGAGGCTGGCAACCGAAAAATGGGGAGCCAAGACAAGTTCCTATTATTCAATCCACTACTTTCAAATATGAAGAAGGCGCAGCTATGGGAGCGCTTTTTGATTTGGAGGCAGCCGGATATTTTTATACCCGTCTTCAAAATCCGACTAATGATTTTGTAGCGGCTAAAATTACTGAATTGGAAAACGGTACCGCTGGAATGCTTACAAGCAGTGGACAAGCTGCCAATCTCTTTGCGATTTTAAACATCGCGAGTGCTGGAGATCATGTGATTTCAAGTAGCACCATTTATGGAGGAACTTATAACTTATTCTCTGTAACGATGAAGAAAATGGGAATTGACTTTACATTTGTAAGTCCTGATGCAACAGAAGAAGAATTGCATGCGGCTTTTCGTCCCAATACCAAAGCGGTGTTTGGGGAAACGATTGCCAATCCAGCCTTGAGTGTATTGGATATTGAAAAATTTGCCAAAGTCGCCCATGAACATGGGGTTCCTTTGATTATGGATAACACCTTTGCGACTCCCATTCATTGTTGTCCTTTAGATTGGGGAGCTGATATCGTCACCCACTCCACCACCAAATATATGGATGGACACGGAGTAGGGGTAGGCGGAGCGATTGTCGATGGAGGCCGCTTTGATTGGAACGCCTATGCGGACAAATTTCCTGGCTTAACGACACCGGATGAAAGTTATCATGGTGTAATTTATACTGATCAATTTGGTTTAGGAGGAGCCTTTATCACGAAGGCAACTACCCAATTAATGCGCGATCTTGGCTCGATTCAATCGCCACAAAATGCGTTTTATTTAAATCTTGGATTGGAATCCTTGCATGTCCGGATGCCCAAACATTACGAAAATGGCTTAAAAGTAGCCGAATTTCTAAAAGATCATCCGGCTGTTTCGAGTGTTCGCTTTCCAAATCTACCCGGCGATCCCTACTATGAACTCGCTCAAAAATACTTTCCAGATGGCGGATGTGGAGTCGTGAGCTTTCGTTTAAAAGGCGGGCGTGAAGCAGCCGAACGCTTTATGAATAGCCTTGAACTGGCCGCCATTGAAACGCATGTTGCGGATGCCCGTACTTGTTGCTTGCACCCAGCCAGCACTACCCATCGCCAATTAACCGATCAACAATTGGAAGAAGCTGGAATTTATCCAGACTTAATTCGCTTCTCTTGTGGGTTGGAAGATGCTGAGGACTTGATTGCAGACATTGCCCAAGCTCTTGATCAAGCTCAAGAGGTAAGTGAGCGTGCCGATTAAAATTCCCGAAGCCTTACCCGCTACCAAAACTTTAATTGACGAAAACATCTTCGTCATGACGGAAAAGCGAGCCTTGAGTCAAGACATTCGTCCTTTGCAAATCTTGGTTTTAAATTTGATGCCCACTAAGATTGCGACGGAAACACAGCTCATTCGCCTTTTGAGCAATACGCCCCTTCAAATTGAACTCGATCTCTTAAAAACGTCCTCCCATGAACCCTCTCACGTTTCGAAAGATCATATTGAACATTTCTACAAAACGTTTGAGGACATCAAAGATCGCTACTATGATGGGATGATCATTACGGGGGCACCTTTAGCCCATGTTCCTTATGAGGAAGTGGACTATTGGAAAGAATTGTGTGCCATCATGGATTGGACCTTAACCCACGTCTATTCCACGCTGCATATTTGTTGGGGAGCTTTTGCGGGATTGCATTACCATTATGGAATTGGCTACAAAGATTTAGAGGCCAAACTCTTTGGGGTCTTCCCTCATCATGTGGTCCGTAAATCCTCGATTTTATTTCGCGGTTTTGATGATGTATTTTACATTCCCCATAGTCGTGAAATCACGTTGGATAAAAAAGCTGTCTTGGCCGAGCCTAAACTTAAAGTGCTTTCCGAAACGTTAGATGGTGATTTGTACGCTCTATCCACTGAAGGTGGTCGTCAAATCTTTCTCACTGGGCATTCGGAATATGATCCAAGAACTTTAGAAGCCGAATATTTACGGGATAAAAAAGCGGGTCTTCCCATCGCTTTACCAGAAAACTATTATCCTAATAACGATGAGGCCCAAGCACCTATTGTGTCTTGGAGAAGTTGTGCCAATTTGTTATTTGCCAATTGGATCAACTACATCGTTTACCAAACGACTCCTTATGATTTATCGACTTTGACCAAACCACAAGAGTTTGTGGAATCTCAAAAAAGGAGAAGCTAGAGAAATCTAGCTTTTTTTATTCTTATTTAAGAATCAAAAAAGGCAGATTCAAATTGAACCTACCTCGGGAAATAAATTTTCTTTATCCTTTAAACTTTCCAAAGAGCGTAGCGAAAATTCCTTTCTTTTTCAGTTCTACGCTTAAAGTCTGTTGAAGTTCGTTTTTATGGCTCATAAATGCATCGCGTGAGACAAAGATTAAGTCTTCCACTACATAAACGGGTAGGGAAATCTTCTTTTTGAAACCCGAAAGAACCATGTAAAGACTTTGAGGTTTTTGATGCGTATAGATTTCTACCTTCCCTGTATAAGGGATCAAAACATAATCTCCAAAGTTTTGGCCAGTGACTTTCACTTTTTTGGCTTCTTGAACCCACGTTTCCGGAATCAAAGGATGATCCATTAAAAACTTAGTTTGATTTATGGAAGATCTTTCTTCTTTAAAGAGAGGAAAGGGATCCTGGTTAAGAATGACTTTTTCTTCTTCCATTGGAGAAGAAAACTCCATCTCTTCCATAATAGAAGGCTCCGGTACGGGAGTGAATGGTGCCTCTTGAAAAGAAGAGGATAAAGAAGTTTCTGGTACAGACTCTTTTTCTTGAGAAATTGATTGCGTTTGAGTAGCCATCAATTTCTTTTTAAGATTAATCAATTCTTCTTTTTGAGCCATGAGAAGAAGTTGCATCCGTTCTTGATGCGTCACAATTTCTTGAACAAGAGAAGGTTGTTCTTCTAAAAAGATCGTTTCCATAATATTCATCATTTCTCCAAATTCAGTCACAATGCTTTTGGGTTCTTCAACGTCCTGCCAAGCTTGAAGAGCTGTGGGTTCCTTCCCACTTTGAGATTCTACTAAGGACTCTAAAGCTTCTCCTGAATTTGGCTCATCGCTCCATGATAGCTCTTTATTATTTGTGAAATTATTACTAAGTGAAGATTTCAACTCTAAAAGTGGTTCTTTTCTATCCTTCTCTAGAGGAAAAATCGTCATCTCTTTCTCAATGACCTTGGAAAAATCTTGGATTGGAATTTCTTTTTGATCTTCTAGATCTTTTTCTAGGATAGGAAAAATCTCTTCTTGTTCGGATTCTTTAAAAAAGTCTTCCCTTTCTCTAGTGACTGGACGAGCTATCAAATTTTTAAGCACACTCAACTTTTGGTGAGAGATGGATTCAAAAAAGTCAGGTTCTCTTAGTGGGCTTTCTTTTATTTCTTTGATCTTTTCAAGCAGAGAAAAAGCCAATTCTTCTTTTGTCTCTTCATCAAGAGAGAAAACAGGCTCTTCCTTAGTCTTCTCTTTTTCCTCTTTTAAAGACTCTAGAACTAGAATGAGTTCTTCTAACCCTGGGATTGGTTCTAAAAGTTGATTCTCCTCTTTTTTATAGAATGGTTTTTCCTCTAAAATAGACTCTTTGAAAGCTTCTTTTTCGATTTTCTCTTCTTTAGAAGATTGTTGAATCTCTTGGAGATCCTCTTTCAACTCTTGAAGAGGTTCTCGATCAAAAGAAGTGTATAAGGGATTTGGATGAAACTCTTTTATTCTCTTAGAAAGACCATCTGGCTTTCGAATCTTAATGGATCTTTGATTCATTCTATGAACTTGAATGTCGATCGCATTGTACTCTACACGCACTTCATAGCGTCTTTCTGGCCAAGAATAGACATTTACGTCCTGATGAGAAGTAAAGAAAGTATTGCTTTCTAGATATTTTTTATCTTTAAAGATCTTCTCTTCTAACTCTTGAGTGGACCATTCTTGAAGGATTTCTGATTCTTGAAGGAGATGCTTAAGAAGCGTCAATTGTTCAAAATTTTCGAGGTTTTCGGTTTCATCATTCGGCATTAAAACGAATAGATAATCTCTCGCCCGACTAATGGAAACATTTAAAATGTTTTTATTGTCCGTATGCGCTTGATCCAAACGATTTAAATAGGGAGGAAGATTTAAAACTGCTAAGACAATATCACATTCATCTCCTTGAAAACTATGAATGGTTCCCACTTGAACTTCTACTTGAGGAGGCCACTTTTGAGTGGCGACCAATTTATCAATCAAATTCATTTGAGCCGCATACGGTCCAATCACTCCAAGTTTGAAGTGTTCTTCGCAATGGGCTTTGGCGATTTCTTTGGCTAAATAAGAAACAAACTCAAAGGCAAAAAGAGCCGAATAAATTTGATAGGGACTCTTCTTTAATTTTCTTAATTTGTACAAACCATCATAAGAACGAACAGGAAATTTAATAAGATTTAAGGGAGAAACCGTCAAATTATCTTTTAAATGGAGCGCCTTTTGACTGGTAGAAGATCGATCATTTTCCAATTTCCCCTCATAAGCAAATCGACTAAAAAGTTGACCAATTTCTGGAATGCTGCGATATTGCCGATGAAGAGATATGACATCGTATTGATAAGGTATTGTTTGAGGATCCGCAAACGAATTCAGGTGAACCATTGTATAAATGGTTTCGTTTTTCCAAGCCCGTTCCTTAAGAATGGGTTCAATTTGGAAAGGATCACCCGCCACAATAAATTTTTTAGGAGACATTTTGTAAAGAAGATAGACCATAGAGGCTAAAGAAACCATGGAAGCTTCATCGACTACGATGTAATCCCAATCTACTTCACTGAGAAGAATTTCTTCCGAGGTAGAAGGATAAAACTTATCATAAGAAAGACGAGCCAGGGTGGTAATGGTTACGTTTTTCGAAACACTTTGAATATCAAATGATTTCCCCTTGAAAATAGAACTATTTTCAATTTTCTCATCTTCTGTAGCTCCAAAACGAATCAGCCAATCTTCGCAATTCTGATCCATTTCCATTATTTTACGGGTTAAAACATCTGCAGCCTTGTTGGTCGGAGTCAATACAAGCACTTTGGACTCCTCTTGTTGCATTAAAGGAGTAAGAACTTTTTGGGCTAAATGGGTAGTCTTTCCCGTTCCTGGAGGACCAAAGATAAATTGAATGTTTTCACATAGATTTTTTTGAAAATCGAACGTATCAGCATACTTAAAGTTCAGCATTTCCTGCAAAAGAGCTTTTGTTAAAAAGGTGGCAGGCTTATTTTCCATTTCGACATATTTCACATCGTTTAAATCCAATCCTTGAATATCTTGAATCGTTTGAAGTTTAACGCGTAAACAATCTTCTTGAATTTCAGCACTTTCTATAGGAATCGTTTTGGTAGTCCCTTTGAGATGAAAAGTAAGAGGAATAAGTGAAAAATCCTTTAGAGATTGCGGAATTCTCGTTTTGGGTTGCGTTAAAATGAGGGTCCGTTTTGTATTAGGTTCTCGTTCTACTCGATCAAAGCGCAACCACAAGGATTCGATCTGTTTCTTAGTTTTATCTTTTTTATTTTTACGATTGGATAAAATTTCCGCCGCAAGAAGACGTGTAACCCAACCAAAAGAATATTTAGGAAATTTTTGCGCTTCTTGAGCTGCTTTTTCTTGAGAATCAAATTGGTCCAAGAACTGATCCATTCTTTGAGAAATTCTTTTCGTTTCTTTTCCTAAAAAGAAATCTTTGGAAAGAGTACCCAGTTTTGAATCTAATCGCTCTTCACTCCGGTTAGAAGACGAAACGTTCGGTTTCAGAATTTTTTCTTCATTTTTTGGAGATATTCTTTGCAGATCAGAAGAAAGAATCCTTTCTTTGGAAAAATTGAAGACACCTTTTTCGTTTGGACTCTCTTTTTGATCTTTTCCTTCTAAGAGTTTATTTGGTAAGGAAGAATAAGGATTAGAAATTTCATCATAAGGAGGTGTGAAGAAATCGTCCTTTTTTTTCTTTTCTAAATTCACTTTTTCTTCTTGAAGCCAAGAAATAGGATCCTCTTCTTGGCTATAATCCACTTTATTTTTTTGATACCCTTGGCTTATAAAAAATTGTATAAGTTTCTCAAGACTGGGAAATTCTTCTTTAAATCCATGAGGACGAATGTTAAGTCGATAAAGAAGACAAGGTGTTCCCACTTTCTTCAATAAGTAAGGATGAATCGTTTCGGTCTTAAAATTCCATTTTCCACCATAAGGAAAAACATTCTGTCGATCTCCCTCAAAGGCTGCAATGGCTTTTCCTTCATCATTGAGAAAGATTGGCTTAGTGCGGACTGCCTTCCATCGGGAGGGAGATTGGGCTAACCATAGATAAAAGGAGGAAAGCCATTCTATAGATTGGGTTTCAATAAAACTAGAGGTAATTCCAGAAATTGAAGTATTTTCATGAATGGAGCGACTCAAATTGGCTCTACCTTTTAGAAGATCTTTTTCGGTTAACGTATCTTTTACTAATGTTTCAATAAAACGAGCCAATTCAGGATTTTTAGATTTAACAAGATTGGCACCTAAAGAAGGAAAAGCCCAAAACGCTTGGTTATTATGAAGGAGAAGCCTTAACTTCTTATTCGAAAAGAGCTGAGGTAATTGAGAGTTTTCGGCCCAATACGCGTTTTGAGTCCATCCATACTCTTTATGAGTGGAAGGAAGAATTGGCTGTTTTTTAAAAGTAGAACGAATGACGTAGTAAAAAGATCGAAAGTTCATTTTATCTTTTCCGGTGAGCCGACTGAGTTCTTGAAGATCGTAGGGAATCACCGAAAGAATGGAATCATCCAATATTTCCAAAGATTTAAAATAAAGAATAGCCTCAGCAGTTATTTCCGCTAAAAAGTTAATTAATTTAGAATTCAAAGATTCTTTCCAACGAATCATTTTACGATTTTCGTGGAGAAGAAAGGGAGCATGGATGAGAAATTTCAAGCCCGTATTTTCTTGAGTGGGAAAAAAACTAAAGACAGGTTGATGGGGCAAGGGTTTCAAATTTCCATTGGGATCGGCAAGAAAAGCCACACAACAAGGATATGATTTTCCCTTTTCTTCATAGGTTTGATGAAAGACCCAAAATATGTTTTTATTTCTTACTTGGTCATCTATTTTATGGGTTAAACATAGTTTCTCTACTCTTAGAGAAGAGCCTTCTAAAGAAGAGTGGGAGAGAATCTCTTTTTGATAAAATCCATTTCCTCCTAGCCATTGATAATCGAGTTGGGTTAAATGAGAAAAAAACAAGAAAGAATAGAATAGGGATTGGAGTTGAGCCAAAATCTCCTGAGAAGCATTCAACCCAAATCGTGATAAATCCTCAAAATCAAGAGAAATTAAAGTTTCTTGAGCCTTTCGATTTGGATGATCGTTCTCTAACCAATGAGGAACAATATAATTATCAATTTGAAAGCGAAATGATGGATCATAAATTTTAGGAGTAGAAGTATAGGCAAAGACAGATCGAAAGCCAAATTTACCAATAGAGGAAGGGGATTTTTGAAAATGTTCTGGTAAGGTAAGAGAATTTATCGATCCGATCTTTTTATGAGCTATATCTTGACTCTCTGTGTTGACATCGGAAATGGAAAACCCACTTTTTCCATTGTGTCTGAAAAGTAAATGGGTTGGTTTTAAAACAAAGTGAGCCGAAGTAGCTTGGGCTTCATCGGCGTTTTTAAGTAACTCATGAATAAAGTGAGCCTTGGCTAAATCATGCTCAAAGTTTTTTTGAAACTCGATTTGAGATTTGAAATTAGACTCTTTCAATTGAATTTCTCTAGCTTTGGTTAAAGCCTGAAATAACTGTGCTTGGTTTTCATTCATAAAATTTTTCTCCTTTCAAGGAAAATAACTTGTTCATTTTCTAGAGAGAAAAATTTCTTTTTGTAACCTAAAGATTTATATTCCATTCCAAAAAACGAACTCCTCTCCTTTTAGGAAGTTGATTCAGCTTCTAAAGCTTCTCTTTAAAAAATTTTTACTTAAAGATTTTAACCACCTATTTCAAGAAAATAAAGAAGATAAGGAGGAGTTAATATTTGTGAAACTATGCTTGATTTAAAGAAAGCTTTCTAGAGAAGTGAAAAACAAAAAAGGGTTTGAACGAAGAATTCGTTACAAACCCTTAAGAGTTAAAATTATGCACCTTTGCGGTCTTCCGCTTTGCGGATTTCTGGCATTACCAGACCTAAAGCAATAAGAACAAATGGCATTAAAGCATTTAAAATTGTACGGGTCATATCGCCATCTACCCAAACACCGAGTAAGCAGCAAGCAGCAGTAACAAAGAAGCACCATCCACCTACACACATCGCAAGTTTTGAATTCTTAATGAAGACATAATCGCTGTGGAACTTATTGCCTGCTTTACGCAGCATAATGTAAGCGAAGAATACCCACAAATAACGCATTGGCATACATACGGAATTCAGTTTCGTCAGCCAAGCGATGATATCAGAAGCACCTGTACCAAGAAGTTGGATCGCAATAATAGCTCCGGAAAGAATACCAACTAAGATAATACCATTGATGTAAGCGCCTTTTGAGTTTTGTTTAAGAAGAGCTTTTGGAACAAATTGACGAGCCGATTCATCGTCAAGAAGCATACGCAATGGAGCATCAATGGAAAGAACGAGAGTAGAGAATTGACCAATCGCGTTGCAAGCGCCATAAATTACGACGAATAAACTTCCAAGACCAAAGTATTGACCAAGTTTATCGAAAGCTAAGTAAGCTCCGTTGGCAATAAAGCTTCCTGAAGTAACAGCAGCTCCTTCGTCGATATAAGTTTGTAAAACCACTGGATCAATTGGTCCTTGTTTGGCCAATTCCAATAAGTTCGCCGCATCTGACCCCATCGCAAAGATTTGCGTGGTAGCGCCTTGCGCTACACTCGCACCTGCATATTCGCCAGCTTCTGCAAAAGTGAACGTTACGGGTTGGAAAGCAAGTCCCATCGCAACCGTACCCAAAATAGCGCAGATCATAACCATGATGGCCAAAGCGATCATTCCTTTTGGGAAGTCCTTACCAGGATTTGCTACTTTGTTTACATAAGGAGAAATCTTTTCGCAACCACCTACCGCAAAGACGAGAATGGATAGCGAAGTGAAATAATTGACATTAAATTGAGGAATCAAGTTTTCCCAGCTGAAGTCGAGATTGGCAAAAGCGTGATTTTGTCTTAAAACGATCGCCGCAAAGATCATCATTACGATGTAAAGCAACGACATCACAAACATACTCGATCCTGCAATAGAGGTTAAGGCCTTTAAAGGAGATAGACCTTGAGAAGCCACCCAGAGGAAGAATACAAATACAACTCCTGTAGCCAGCTGTACTTGCCATGTTGGTAAGGAATCATACCAATGGTTTGAAAGGCACATCCAAGCCAAGGCTTTCAAACCGCCACTTCCCTTAGAAGCAATATATGGAATGTGTACTACCCAATAGGTATAACCAGCGTAATAGGCTAGTTTTGGATTCGTGGTTTCAAGTACCCAGCTTGTTACACCGCCGCCAGCGGTTTTGAAAGCTGAACCAAGTTCACCAACCATAAGAGCGTAGGGCACAAAATATAACGCAAACATCAGGATCCATGAGAAGATGACCTGCGTTCCGTTAAAGTAGGCAAAGCCATTTACGACGTTTCCAAAACCCCATACGGTTGAAAACGCCATGAATGCTAGAGTTATCCACGAGATCTTTTTCTGATCAGCGGCTCCACTAGCATCACCAGGTTTAGCCATGTAAAGAACACTCCTTTCTTAATTTTCTTCTTTTGACATTATTCCATAAATTTCCCTGAATGTGGATAAAAAATATAAATTTATCCCAAATTATTGGAAAATAAGAAAGAGCCCGCAGAGAAAAAATAAAGACTTTGAGCTTTCTTATAGACGTTTTTTAAAAAAAATGATACGTCTTAAAATACAGTGAAACATAAAAAAGGGACAGCCTAAGCTGTCCCTTGGTTGTCTGTATAGAGTTTAAACAATGGGGTTGAATTATTCAACGATTTCAGTAACGTTACCAGCACCAACTGTGTGACCACCTTCACGGATAGAGAAGGTTGTACCGTTTTCGATAGCGATAGGAGCAATAAGCTCAACGTTCATTTCAACGTTATCGCCAGGCATAACCATTTCAACGCCATCAGGTAAAGTGATAACGCCAGTTACGTCAGTTGTACGGAAGTAGAACTGAGGACGGTAGTTGGAAACGAATG
>CAYTMK010000045.1:0-13652 GCA_964438885.1 uncultured Erysipelotrichaceae bacterium
AAATCCATTAGTTTAAACATAATTTCCTTTTTTCAAAAATCTCTACTTTTTTGAACTTAAAAATTATTTAAAGGAGGGCTAATGGAACAAAGAGAAAGATTTGTGGAAAAAGAGGATTGGGTTACATGGTTTAAGGTATTGCTTATTCTTATTATTGCCTATCAAGTTATAAGCCTAGTAGCTACAATTATGGGATTTTCCCAAATTCAAGGAATGACTTCTTTAGGTTGGTTAATGTTAATTTTTGGTTCTCTTTTACCTATAGTAGCTATTGTGGGAGCCGTAATGACTTTAAAGATGAAGAAATGGGGCTTTTATGTATTGATTGGAACTCAATTAGTTAATATCATTTCTGCTTTTGTGATTCTTTTCACTTCGGGAGGAAATTTTGCTTCTTTTATTGGAGCTTTAATTGCATCCGGTTTTCTTCCAGCTCTATTGTTTATAAGTGTTTACTCAGGAGCAGCTAGCACAACAGGAAAAAACCCTTTTGCTTCTAAATACTAGAGTGAGGTTGAATATGGGACTTTTTACAGCTAATAGAGGTTCAAAAAATAGTTTTTACATTAGAATGGGAATTAACGGTATTTGGATAGCTATCGGGTTATTTTATGTTGGAGGAAGCTTTTACCTTCAAGATCATTACAATATGATGAAGTATGTAGCTCGAGGCGGTGCTTATCACGATTCTACCGGCGAAATGTGGGTAGGTGTAATTATAATCGCTATAGCAGCTTATTGCCTGTATAGGAATTATAAAAAAAGTCAAGTTTCTATAACACTAACTCCAACTGGAATCATAGGAAAAGACTCAACAGGAAGAACATTTGATATTCCACTTTCGGAAATTACCAATGTTCGTATAGTTAATAATGTTTTAGTAATCGATTCACAGTATGGTCAACTTCAATTTAAAAAAATTAAAAATACAGCTAAAATGGCAAATATGATACTAGATGAAATTGAAAAAAGTGGAAGGTCGCCCCTACCAATACAATAACTAACTTTAAAGACTCAATTAATTTTGGGTCTTTTTTATTTTTTAGAAAGGAATAAGTTAATGAACACCTTAGCTCGGATGTTATTAATCCAAGGCCAATTACTTCGATCTAGCCAAATTAAAATTAATCCTGCTATTCTAAAAGAGAGAGATAAAATCATTAGTGAAAGTGTAATCTCAAAAGAAAAAGAGCCTAATAAATCCTAGACTCTTTCTTGCAATCACAATTTGTTTTGTTTCCATTCAATAAATCAGGAGTACCTACCAAAATATCATTTTCACAGTCACAAACACAGTGCCATAAAAGATGGGTCTTTCTGTTATTGTCGATAATTTTTTCTAGAAGTTCATTCAAGACGAAGAGTTTTCCGAATTTAATTCCTTGTAAATTGAATACTTTTGTCATTAGAATTCTCCTTAAGGAAGTGAAAGCCAGACCGAAGTCTAGCTAGAAAGGAAAGAATGGATTATTTGTGGTATTCAAGAAAGTGTCGTAAAGTTAGTTTTTATAGATAGAGAAAGATATAATTTAAGCGATAAATAAAGGGAAAACTAAAATTTAATTATAATTAAAACCTAAATCCCACCGTCTCTGCCATTGGGCAAATTATTTATCCTGATTTTTCCTTAAATAACTTTATTTAAAGGGGAAATCAGAATTTTTTTATGTCTTAAAATGAATGATTGAATTCTCTAACTGGGCTTATTTGGGAATATTTTGCCCTTACTTTTCTCTAATTTGTCGTAAATTTTTGAGAATAAAATTTACGACAAATTAGAAAATAAGATAAAAGAAGAATTATCACGCGAGGACAAATAAGTCCTCTTTTATTTTTTAGAAAGGAGACTTCAATGATTACTCTATCCATAACAGTCAAGAACAGAGTAGAAGATTGGACTCCAAGTATGACCTTTCTCCAAATTTATGCTCGCCCTCCCAATATAGACAAAGTGAAATTCATTCTTGATAGTGAAACAATTTTACCACTAAGAAGGCTTGTTTGTCTGATGGAGACGAAGTATGGGAAGTAACACTTATTGCTCAAGGTTATGCCTCTATTCCAGCTCAAATCACTGAAAAATCATGATTTATAGAAATTGCCCTGACAGGAAGGACTATATATGGCCAAACTATATTTTCTTCTCTTCTATTTACCAAATCGGAAGAGGCGGTTCTGTTCAAACTTTCTATGAAGGGTAAACAAGGATCTGAATTGAAGTCATTAACCGAGAAGGTCAATATCGCTTTAAAAATGAAAGTACTTGGAAAGGTGGAAGCTCAATATTATCTTTCTAATAAAGCAACATTGATAAAAAAAGAATTAGAAAGATTATAACAATGAAGATTCAAAGACTAAGGATGGACACATCATCTCTTTTTTTAGAATAGATAGGTTCATATATATTTTAAAAGAAAAAAGTGATTTATTTAAAGTTTTAGTGCTTTCTAAAAATCAAAAAAATCCCTGGAATGAAAGATATTGGCATCTAACTGAATTGATTTTATCTAATATTCTAAAGTAAAAAATTTGTCATTCACTTGATGCTTATCTTAGTCTCTCCTTAATCAAAAATAAAAAAACTCTAGATAATCAAAAATCTGATTATCTAGAGCAATAGGACTAAGTGAATAACCTTTAGAGCAATCAAAATTTTTTTAATATTTTTCTTATTCCTTCATTAGGACTTCAAGAAAAATAAACTAAAAAATAATTCGGATTCCATATAATTTGATTATCTTCCTGCTCATAAGAATCAATGAAAACTAAATTTTCTCTTTCATTCAAAGTCCAGTAATAGGAAATTCCTGAGGGAAGATCTTCAATATTTTGAATCATAATTTCATTCGTATCGAGAAGTCCAAGGGAAGTACCATTATTAGAATTAACAAACAAAAAACTATTGGTAGTGCCTCCCCCTGTATTCAAAAGACCTATTGTTTCATTTTGAGAAAAAAGGGGAGTTATTTCTTGAGAAAGTACATTTAAAAGATGATAATTCATTTCTTGAAAATTTTCGTCTCTTGAAAAGAGCACTATATTATCTTTTAAACTTTGAAAACGAATAGCCTCATTCTCCCAAGCGACTCGTTGCAACTGACCATCCTTTAAAAAGTAAACTTGGTTTCCAGATGGCGATTGGGCCTCAAAAACAAGGCGTGAATAATCATCTTGGGTATTTGCTCTTGAGAGTAAGGATCCAGAATCTGGTTGAAGAGAATTCCAAATACACTGAAGAGAGCCTTGAGCATTCCATTCGAAAAGAGCATTGACGAGTTCATCGTCCTGATAAAAAGTAGTACTCACGTAAATTTTTCCATTCTCAATAGTAAAAATGGGTCCATAAGTAGCATCGGGAAGACGTTCAGACCAAATTAATTCGTTATTCGCATAAACAGACCCATAAAGTTCATCATCTTGAAAAGAAAGAACCGATTCAAAAAGAGTATCATTGTCCTCAACGAAATCCCATACTCGCTCAGTTTCTTCTATGTTTCTTTCCTTAATAAGAGAGATTTGATTTGAATTAAAATTATATCTATATTGACGAAGAGTAGGATAAATCCAACTATATTGGCTATTTATGATTTGAAAATATAAACATTCATTGTGGATATGATTATTTTCAACCAGTTCCTCCATTGAAATACTAATTCCTTCCAAAATATTTAGTGGCTCTACTGAATTAACTTGCTTTACGAAAAACTCATCATCTATTGATGAAGAAGAAATTAAAGATTCTGTTTCGTTATCTAGGGTAGAAATTTCAAACGTGGTCGTCTGCTCAGGATGAGGTGAAAAAGAACAGCCCGATATAGAAAAAAGAACCGAAAATAAAATGGTCCATCTTTTTAAATTAATTTTAAATTTTCTTTTCATTTTTAGTTAAAAATTTCTTCCCTCCTATCTATTACTAAAGTCTAATTCCAAATATATCCTATATCGTAATTATTATATTATAATATCCATGTTTTATTAATATAATAAAATAAAACTAATATTTTATAAAAATATAAATATTCTATTTAGAGAAAATATTCTTAATCATTAGTTGAATAACCATCCCATCCAGCATACTCTGCTTTCCATCCTTTCCAGATGAGTGTATTAGGCTCATTAAAACTGGAGGCGTAATGGTGAATGGCTGTTTCGACATTGGGATTGTATAAGTATAAGCTATAAAGTGAAATAGCTTTAGAATCGCTTGGATCTACACCATACAAAGTAATTCCTTGTCCAATCCATCCTAGTATTTTGAAACGTCAAATACTTGTTTTCATCTGTAGTGTAATAATGATCCAATTAGATTTTTCAAATGATAAATGGGAATTGAAGAAAAAACCGCAAATGGATATCCTTCCGTCTCCCAATTGGTTTGTTGGTCTAAGACTTTAGAAGTAATTTGATTAATAAACTTCCGCATACTCGTGACTTTAATCATGAGTGATTCAGTTTCTCTTCTACCATCATGGGTTCCCCTAGAATGGAATCTGTTTTCCATAGCTCTTCTAGATTCAGTAAGGCTATTTTTTGACGAAACATTTATGTATGGATATCTAAGATATTCAACTAAAACGGGAACAAAAAGATCACTCGGTTTGGAAATAAAATCTCTTGGGAATATCAAACCTATAAGCTGACTCTAAGACTGTTCCCTCTCTTTGAGACGCTTTTTTAGAACGAATCATCTTTCCAGTAGTCGAATCAACAAAGTTAATATTTAAGGAAAAAGCTAAGAGAAAAGGCTAAAATCATAAAATTAAATCTCTTAATTTATTTTATTTACATTAATTTAAAAAAAGTATTTTCATTTCTTTTTATATATTCGACTCTACTTTATTTAGAAAAATAGATAGAAAAAAGGTCAGAATTTCTTTTTCCTTGGAAATTCTGACTCTTTTTTTATTTCAGTGAAATATGACCTTTGTGTATAAGCCACATCATGCCCAGGCTTTACTAAATGGGCCAAGAATATTTGGCTCTATACTTTCTATTCTCCATTGAGCGGTAAAGGTTAAATTCTTAGAAAATCCAAGGAGGAATCAACATTATATAAGGAGCCGTTAAAAGTGCTAAACATAAGGAAATAAATTTGATTTGTTTGACACTAAGCAAGTTTTTGCATTTGGAAAACGAAAAATTTTTATTAAAGCCATAAATACATAAAGCTGCCACCAACACACCTACTCCCGCCCACCAAAACAAAGAGGTCCACATATCTATATTCATTAAAAAATCAATATGGAAAACTTGAGGAAGGAGATATACAAGAAAAGAAACTCCACAGCCAATGAGATCACTTAAAAAACCAAATAAAAATGTACGAATAATAACTTTTTTCCAAATCTGTTTCCAGTTTTTCTTTTGTCCTAAAAAACTAAGTCCAATCCAAATCACTAAGCTATCGATTACAAAATTACCAAAAATCAAGGGAATCCAAAGAATAAGAATTGCTTGACTTCCAAACCAAGGGGCAAAAAGAAAATACATCCAAGTAGGAAAAATCACATTATTTAAACGAATAGTTTTCATTTCAAGTTATTTCCCTTTCTAGGACACAATTGGTTGACCTCTTTTAAAAAGAGATCAGGTAAAGAGATTTATAGTTATGGTATTTTCCATTATTTTTAGCCGTACGATCTCATTTAACCAGTTTGTAACCTCAGACCTCAATTTAATCTGCTCAGATATTCCTTTGGTTTTGACAAAGAGTACTCCACTCCGTACGTTCTTCGATAGATTAATCGACAATCGGGAGTACTCATGTAATTGGATCTATAAAATTCACATAAGTCATAAACGATGAGGGATAGAAACACAAACACTACATGAGTTCTTAATGTTTCGATAACAATTTTTCGATCCTGCTTTTTAAGAAGTGACTTTTGGCGTTGGAGTGGAGAGATTAAATTTAAGATGAACCAAAAAGTAGAGCTCCATCGGTTCCGGTATGATTTTGAACTCAAATATTCTTAACCTAAAGCCATTAATTCTAATCGGTTGTCCGAGTCCTATAATGAAATGTAGGGAATTCTCCATATATTGAAAAAAGTAAAATTAGAACCGAAAAGAAGAAGTTAAAAATTTATCATTAATCCTTCTCAATTTATTCTCCTTAACTAAGAAACTTAGACGCTTTAATATTTTTCAATTACTTTATTTTGAATTATATATAGTATTTATCTTAAAAGATAGGTAATTTAGATCACTTTAGAAAGTAAAGGAAGAAATTATCTAAGGAACATTTTAGGATTAAATTCCAAAGAAAAAGAAGTCTAAAAAACTGAGACTCTTTATGACAATTTGTTTTCATTTAACAAAAATTAGAATAGTTATCCAAACATTGTTTGCGCCATCGCAAGCAGAGAGCCTTAAAATTTTGGTTTTTAAATTTTTTATCAGGAATTTTTTCTAGAAGTTCATTTAAGATGAAGAGTCTTCCTATACAGGAAAAGATTCGATTTTTTTTAGGCCTTTTTTAGGATGAAACGGCGATAATGTCAAGAAAGGGACTTTATAAGAAAAGTCTTCAAGGATAAGAGTTTATTTTTTAAAAAGAGAATAAACATTTTTTAGTAGTCAAATTTTGAACATGAAACATGAGAGGTAAAGGAAAAGAAAAAATGAAAATGATGACCCATTCCATAAGGAACTTAATTGCGATTGCGAGAGGTCAAAAAAAGGCAGAGATAGTCCTAAAAAATGCGCAAATCATCAATGTATTTACCAATCAAATTCTTCAAGGGGATATCGCCTTAGATCAAGAACGAATTGCGGGAATTGGACAGTATGAAGGAAAGGAAAATATCGATTTACATCGAAAGTTTGTCGTTCCTGGACTCATTGATGCCCATTTCCATATTGAAAGTTCTATGGCCACTCCTTTTGCGCTGTCCTCTATTTTGTTAAAGCATGGCATCTGTACAGTTGTTGCCGATCCTCACGAAATCGTAAATGCTACCGGTAAAGCAGGAATGGACTTTATGTTAGAGGACGCTTCCAAAGCAGCTCTTGACTACTTCTTTATGATTCCTTCAAGTGTTCCAAGTTGTGATTTTGAAATCAATGGAGCGGGCTTTTTTTCCGCTGAAGATATGGAGGCTTATGCCAATCGCGATGAAGTTTTAGGTCTAGCAGAAGTGATGCGCATGGAAGATGTTTTAAATAGCCATCCTAAGATGTTAGAAAAATTTGCGCTCTTTTCCAACAAGATCATCGATGGTCATGCTCCTGGATTAACGGAAAAAGATTTACAAGCTTATCGTTTATCAGGTGTAGTCAACGATCATGAAGCGAGTAGCTATGAAGAAGCCATTGAACGGCTCCAAAATGGCTTTCAATTGTTTATTCGTCAAGGAAGTGGAGCGAAAAACTTAGAAGCGATTTTAACGGGTCTTTTAGAACATCATATTCCGCTCAATCATTGCTCCTTTTGTACCGATGATAAACACATTGAAGATATCTTTCTGGAAGGAACCATTGATCAAGAAATTCGTGAAGCCATTGAACTAGGTTGTGATCCGATTGAAGCCATTAAGATGGCGACCATCAATACTGCTAGTCATTATGGATTAAGTGAACGAGGGGCGATTGCTCCAGGATATTTAGCCGATTTGATCATTTTAAATGATTTATCGACCTTTGAAATCGATTCGGTGTGGAAAAATGGTCAGCCAATTTCCTCCTTATTGACGCGAAATAAAAAGACCAGTATTCCTCAAGAACTTCAAAATAGTGTAGAATTACCTTTTTTGACTAAACAAGATCTCTTTTTACCGCAAGGACTTTGGCATGGCATTGAGTTGATTCCAGGTCAACTTTCTACCAAGGGCTTTACAGAAAACTTAGATTCTTCTCTTTTTCCGAGTGCCCAATACAATATTTTATTGGCAGCGGAACGCTATGGAAAAACGGGCGAATTTGCGCTTTGTCCTTTGAAAGGCTATGGCATTCAACAAGGAGCCATTGCGATGAGTTATGAGCATGATAGCCATAATGTGATTGGGGCGGCTGATAATGTGGATGATTTGGTATTGGCTCTTCAAACTCTTCAAGACATTCAAGGTGGAATTGTGGTTGTAGAAAAAGGACAAGTCTTTGATGCGCTTCCTATGGAAGCTGCTGGTTTAATGAGTAATCGTTCGGCCAAAGAAATTGCCAATCGCGTATCTAAAATGAAAGAAAAAGTCTTTGAAATGGGCGTAGCAAAAGATATTGATCCCTTTGCCAATTTGTCCTTTTTATCCTTACCTGTAATTCCTGAAGTGCGTCTGTGTCCCCAAGGCTATTATGATGTCACTACAGCCAGCTTTAAAGGACAACCTCCCAAAAAAAGCTAGAGTTCTCTCTAGCTTTTTTTGTCTTTCTTCTCTGCTTTTTTATCTTGGCCGTATAATAAGAAAGTCGAAAAGAAAGAAGGGACATTTATGTCAAATGAAGTCATTGTGGTGCTCAATTCAAGTCGTTTTGGACAAGGCAATCCCCATCTTGGAGAAAAGCTAATGAGCGCTTTTTTAGCCTCCTTAAATACCTCTTCCAATAAACCGACTTCTATTTTATTGTTCAACACAGCCATTGTGCTTTCCACTTCCCAAAGCCCCGTCTGGGAAGAACTCGAAAAGCTTGCTCAGTCGGGGGTGGATGTTTTAGTCAATGAAGAAAGCATGGAATTTTATGCGTTGAATTCTATCCAGAAGGTAGGCCGTCTTGTTTCTATGGAAGAAATGAGTGAAAAATTGCTCAATGCCTCTTTAATCGTAAAGCCTTAAAACTTCTTCTCTCCATTTCTCTCAAAAAGTGATTTCTTAGGCTTTTTTAGGGAGAATAGAGTAGAGCCAGTTTGACAATAGAAGCCATTTAACAATAAGATCATTTTAACCATATCTAATGCCGATTGGCAGAAGAAAAGGAGCACTCTATGGAAAAAGAAAAATGGACCCAAGAGCAGTATGTGCAATACCTTCAAAAGAAAAAACAGGAAGCACATGATGCACTCAATTTGTACATCGTGGTAAATGCCAAAGATCTCCAAGACGAATGCGAACCCGGTGCCAAAAATCTGTCTTCGGTATGTAAAGCCATGCTTCAACAAATGCTTGAAGGCGACTATTATGAAGTGGAACCTAAAATCCATACGAAAGTAGCGGGAAAATTGACGGTTCGTTATTACGTAGACAATTTAGATCCTTCACGTCGAACCTATGCCCAAGTAAAAGAAGAAGCTGCTCGTGCTGCTAAAGAAGCTGAAGCGGCTAAAAAAGAACAAAAAGCCTAATAAGATCTTTCCTCAGGAGAGGTCTTTTTTTATTCAAAAAAGCGGATTCAGTCATTATCGTTTCTTTATCTTACCTATCATCCATCGTTATGGAGTCTTGAAGCAACGGTTTCTTTTTTTGGGCTGTTCGATCTTCTTTATAAAAGCGTTACTTTCCCTAATTTTTGATTGTTTAAGCTTGACCATACAAAAAGCGCTTATGAGTAAGCAATTCCTCTTTATATTTCTTGATATAGTATTTGGCCATATTCAAATTTTGCTCCGAATAATTTCCACATTGTTCTGGCTTGGCCCCCGGAATATCGCCTTCATAGTTCAAAATAAAATCACACATCTCTAAAACAAGTGGATATACATCTTGTGATTTTAGATCCCCAAACATGACAAGATAACAACCTGTACGACATCCCATAGGACCAAAATAGATGATATCTTCTTTTTGCTTACTGTTTCGAAGGTAAGTCGCCGCTAAATGCTCAATGGTATGCAACGCAGGAACATCGATGACTGGCTCCCGATTGGGTGCGCTCATTCGTAAATCAAAGGTAGTCACCATACAATTTTCTTTTTGATCTTTTCTGGATACATATAAACCAGGATATAAGTGTAAATGGTCAATTGTAAAACTTGTTATTCTATCCATTTTTATTTCCTCTTCTTTTTCTTTATTTCGATCTTATCTAAATAAAAAGTAAAAAATTTAGCCTCTTTAATGTTTGATTTAAACTTTTTTTCTATCTTTAATCCATGGAAACCTTTATTCGAAAAGAGCTGAAATATCTAATCAGCGATCAACAAAAGAAGGAACTCCTTCTTGCCTTAGCCAATGACATTGAACCCGATGTGTATCCAGAAAGCAATATTTATTCCATTTATATGGATACACCTCATTACGATTTAATGCGCATTTGCGATGGCAAGCCATCCTTCCGTCAAAAAGTGCGCTTACGCGCCTACCATCCTGTCACAAAACCGACAGATCCTGTTTTCTTAGAACTCAAGAAAAAGTCGAACGGCGTATGTGCGAAAATTCGTTGTGAATTTACCCTTGAAGAAGCACTTGCGTTTTTAGACACTCCCATTGGCTTTGATCAGGCTTCCAAAGAAATGGCCCATGTGTTAAAACACTTTCCTCTTGATTTTTGTTTTGCGCTCTATGCCCACCGCTTTTGTTATAAGTGGAAAGAGCGTCCCGATTTAAGAATCACAATCGATGATGACCTCACCTATCGCACCCAAAATCTTTATCTTGGCCGAAATAAGTGTGAAGAGCCTCTTTTAAACCCAGGCCAAAATATTTTAGAAATTAAGTGTGGACAAAACCTCCCTTTAAAGCTTGTCCGTACTCTTGAAGCGTTACAAATTAAACCGGCCTCCTTCTCAAAGGCGGGGCAAGTTTATGCGAAATGTTTAGAAAGGAATACTCTAAAATGTTCGATTTAATCAGCAATATCTATTTACAAACTCTGCTCGCCTTTGGAATGGGATTATATGCGGCTTTGATTTGTCGTCTTTCCTTCCGGCCAAGTAGTTCTTTGTTATTTTCCTCCATTTTATTGCCTCCAGTGGTATGTACCGCTTTATTGGCGGTGAATGGCTCCATTGGCACCTCGATTGCGGTACTTGGAGTATTTGGTTTAGTTCGCTTTCGTTCTTTACCAGGATCAAGCAGTGATCTCGTTTGCGTCTTGTACGCCATGGTGCTTGGCTTACTTTGTGCTTCTGGAGCATGGTTAGCGACCTTATTACTTGGAGGATTGCTCGGTCTTTTGATTTTAGCAGCTTCTTATTTTCAAAGACGCAATTTACAAGAAATGGAAATTGTGATTGTTGTTCCGGAAAGTATGAATGATGAATGGGAATATCGTGAGTTGCTTGAACAAGTGGGCCGTGATGTCCGCTTAGAACGGATGCGTACCGCCGGAATGGGAACACTGTATGAACTCACTTATCGCTTTATAGCCAAACCGAATTTGCAAGCAGCCAGTCTTTTGGATGCGATTCGTGCCAAAAATGGAAATCTGAATGTAACTCTCATTGAATTGCATGAAAATGCTGGTCAATTATAAATAAGATTAAATGACCTTTAAGGGATAATTTGAATATCAAAGAACACTTTATGGCTTGGTTTATAGTCTATTGGCTTGAGCCAAGCCTTATTTTCCTTTGACGAAATGTTTGAAAAAGATTTTCTGTTTAATGTTTTTTAAAGGATTCAAACGAAAATAAAACCATAAGCACCAACAAATATCGATATTGGCTTTAGGATTCTAAAAAAGCCTGACCCTTTGGTGCTTACGATGGCTTTTCAAGCTAGAGAGTTTTAACTCTCCCTTCGATAGAGAAAGAAAAGGATAAATTATGAAAAAAAGCAATTATAAAGGATTGATCTTCAGTGCTCTTGCCGCTGCAACTCTTGCTTTAGGAACAGGCACAACTTCTATTTTGGCGGTTGAAGACAGCCAAACCAGCGAAAATAGCTCTACTAGTCAAAATACGCGTCAAAAAAATAGTGCGCAATCCGACAGCGCTAGTAGCGAAAAAACGACAAACAAAAATACTAAGGATTCTTCTACCAATAGCGCAAATGGTTCTACTCAAGATTCTACTTCCAAAAATACAACAAAAGACTCTACCAGTAAAGATGCTACATCCAAGGATAGTACTTCTACCTCTAAAAATAAAACCAATACCAATAGCACTTCCAATAAAACCACAAATGATGTAAATGATGAAATTGCAGTAGCTGATTTAACAACAGTAACGGATTCTAAAATAAATCTAACTGATGCCACGACAAACTTATTGATTGAAAAGGCTGGTACCTATACTTTAAGTGGTGACACCAATAAAACTGTAGTAGTTGATACTGATGGCGATGTCACTTTAGTTTTAGACAAAGCTAATTTCACCTCTGAAAAATTACCTTCTATTTATGTCCGCAATGCCCAATCCACTAAGATTGAATTGAAGAATACCTCTACCATTGCGAACAATGGAAAAGATGAAATCTTAAATGCGGCTGTTTATGTACGCAGTCCTCTTTCCTTCACTGGAAATGGAACTTTAACCATAACGGATGCCAACGGTCATGGTATTAAAGCTAAAGAGGATATGACTTCTAAAAGTGTAACCTTGAACATCACAGCCAAAGAAGATGGCATTCACGCTTCGGATTCTTTAATCATTGAAAGTGGAAAATACACCATTACCTCTGGAGATGATGGCATTCAAGCCAATGACAATTTGACCATTAAAAATGGTACCTTTGTTATCGATGCTGAAGGGGATGGCTTACATGGCGATGGCGATGTAGAGCTTTTGGATGGGACCTATACGATCAATGCGCAAAGCGAAGGCGTTGAATCCAAAGCGAATTTATTGATCACCAAGGGAGCCTACACAATCAATGCGACAGATGATGGTCTGAATGCAGCTTCTTCCTTAACCATTAAGAATGGTAAGCTCACTGTGGTTTCCACCCAAAACGATGCCATTGACTCGAATGGTGCTTTAACCATTGAAGGTGGTACGATTTATGCCACTGGTTTAAGAGCTCCAGAAGGTGCTTTTGATGTCGACAATACGGCATTTACGATTAAGGGTGGAACTGTGGTAGGACTTTCCGCTACCGCTACAAAGCCTACTGATGCAGCTCAAAATACCATTATGATTAATGTCACTCAATCATTTGGAAAATTAGAAGTAAAACAAGAGAACAAAACTGTTTTAACTTATAATAACAATGCGCTTTCTCAATTCAATAACGTAACATTGACTCTTTCAGCTAAAGATATTCAAGCGGATAAAGAAACCGAAATTTACCTGGATGGTGAATTGTATGATTCTGCGTTCACTACCCAACAAGGCTTAACAACAGTTGGCAATATTGCGACTATGGGAGGCGGCCGTGGCGGCATGATGGGTGGAATGACTCGTCCAACTCCAGATGAAGATTTTGGTGGTAATTATGCTCCCGATGGGGATTATGATGATGATTTCTTCTACAGAGATAGAGATTTCTCTCGTGATCATTATTATCGTGGTTACGATGATGGGTATTACGATGGCTATTATGGGGAAGACTACGGCTATAGCTATCGAGGCCGTGGTCATCATGGCTCTTATGAAGATGAATACGATGTTTATTTTGGAAAAGATGGAGACGACTACTATCTCTATGAAGAAGACATCTACATTCCCCAACGTCCAAACCAAGATAGTTCCACTTCAAATCGATCCAATTCAAACAAGTCCAATGGTAGTCAAGAAGATAGCACAACAAGTGCCACTGAAAGCACAAATAACAAGAAAACCAACAGAAATCAAACCACCAATCAAAGCTCTAATACTAGCACCACAGAAAACGCTTAGTAGA
>CAYTMK010000046.1:0-12823 GCA_964438885.1 uncultured Erysipelotrichaceae bacterium
CTTTTTTAGCGATCATGGAGCTGGACATACCACCAACACAGATGATCAATGCTTTCTTGGACATATGATTTTTTTCCTTTCACTCTGACCTCTCAAATTCTGCAGGAATCTGAATTTGTTCAGCGCTTACAATCCTTATTTTAAAAAGGATTTATCACATCACAAGGCCATAATTTGCCGCAGCGAATTCTTCTTTCCCTTTTATACGGTAAAAGTTACGGCAAATTTTTCTTTTTTTATTCCTTATAATTTTAGTATGATTTTAATCAAAAAAAAGAATATAATGATTCAATTTTTGGAGTTTAGTGCCTTCTTAAAGAGAATTTGAATGAATTATGGAGATAAAAATCAAGAAATTATCTTATTTTGATCACTTTGAAATTTTAAAAATTTCTTTCTATCTCTTAAATCGTTCCGGCAAAATAGTATCTTTTCTTCCGGCAAAATAAAATATATGTGATTTTCACGGTAAAAAATGGTGATTTATCTTTAGCTTAAATTTTTCTCTCCATCATCTCTTAATTTACCTTTATAGATTATGAATATAAAATATTATTTTATCGTTCGAACTTAAATAGGAAGGAAGAACAGGCCTAAAGGTGAGGCATGGCCTTATCCCCTTTCCTTTCCTCATTTTAACCTCTAGAGTCCTATAGAGTTCTTCTCTCTATAGATAACTCACCGATCCTTATTGAGTCATAAATCGTAGACAAATTTAAGCTTTAAAGATTAGAGCATCTTTTGAGCTTAAATGAAAAAGAGAAGGATTTAGTCTTTCCTTCTCCTTTTCGTATTCGCTTTTTTAAATATAGATTTTAATAAAGCCTCTTAAAGTAAATAAACTCTACCTATTTAAGAGAGAAAAACTCTTCTTCATTTTTATTCTTTCCCAATTTATTGAAATGTGAGTTTAAGTTTATCAAAATCTCATTCTTGGTTAGCTTTGGAAAGTATCCATAACGCTGATGAGCCAATCTTTTTGATTGGGATCTGCACTCCAACCGCCAAAAACACATCCTCCAATTTGTCGAAAAAGCCAAATTCCATTCTCGTCTGGCAACACGACAAGACATTGTTGATAATTTTCCCGATTTAATAAGTACATTTATCTTATTCCTTTTTACTTCTACCTAGGTGAACTCAGTCGTTTTTAGGGTCAAAGCGAGGAATAAGAGAGAATCTGAGTGCTTAGCTCCATTCTCTTTTAAAAATATACATTTATCTCATTCACACCAGAGCGCAAATCTGATGCAGTCTTACTATCACTAGCAGACCTCTTATGCTTTCACATAAGCGTAGACTATATCTTCACCTGTCTATGACAGGGCAACATTTTTCTTCCGCCATTGGCTTGCGGCTTTACTCTCCCTCAAGGAGATAGTCGTTGAAGGTCTTCCTTATCTAGATAGACTTAGGACTTTCCCTGCTAAACACCCATTGTTCAAACCCTTAGCACTGCAGAGCAGCTTTTTTTTCAGCATAGGTCATCTCACAGTTTTTTCTGGTTTCCCACCTTCCCCTTTTCAGGGGCAGCATGCCGTTTCCAGCGACTGTTTCGGTTGTGAGCTTTAGGGATTAAAAGCATTTAACGTTGAGTTTGCACCGTTTGCACGATACAAAGGGTTTTCAACTTTTTATCCAAAGTTGAATTGTGTTACCCATTTTCTTTATGAAGACAATTGGAATCACTTGGAAGCAAAGAATCATAGGCTTGTTGAGCCGCCTCAATCGAATCAAACCAGCTCAACAATAAGATAGATCCATTATTGTTTTTCGCTGTAAAGATAGCTACCGGAGATTGATCTTTAAAAATACCTAGCTCACTCGCTTGCGCCGAACTAGACTGCCAACCTGCTACAGCCATTTCGTTTACAATCTGGTCCGATGGCTTGGAATCACGTAACACTAGAAAAGTGGATTCTTCGCTTAATTGAGATGAAATGGAGGAAGTAGTCAAGATAAAAGAAGTAGAGGAAGCAAGAGAAGAGGAAGTTTCACTTGAAAGGTCTTTCCTCTTTCCACAACTACATCCCGATAAAGCCAGCATTAAAATGCTGATGATGAAGACAATTGAATTTCGCATTTACCATTTAAAACACAGTTTAATGTGTTTTGTCATTCTCCTTCCTTTATTTTCAATTCCTTTTTTGATTTTACTCTTTATTTTTTTAAGAATTGAAGTCTAAAAACAGGTTACCTTGGCTTTAGATTTTTCAAAGACTTAGAATTTTTTCTTTTTTAAAACAGTGTTTAGTCTATTTGTGAAGCTCTATTGCCAAAAAACAAACTGCCTTTCTAAGATAAGATCACTCTTGAAGGATATTTTAGGAACAAGAGCTTAAGAAAGGATTGTAGATTTCCTTATCTAGCTTTAGTCTAGATTTCCTATCTTAGTATGATTCAGCTACAAATAAAAATTTTAGTCTATTTACTCATCGGTTGGATTTTTGCCAAAAAAAATTGGCTTTCCAAATCCACCACTAAGCAACTTAATTTTCTCGTTATGAATCTTATTTTACCGTGCTCAATCTTTAATGCCTTTCAAAGTCCACAAGCTCAAATCATCACCCAACAGGATCTCTTCTTGATGCTTTTTTTAGCCATTCTTCTCCAAATGATCATGATTTTAGGGGCGCATTTGGGATGGCGCTTTATTCAGGATCCATATAAACGCATCAACCTAGAATATGGAACGATGTTCAACAATTCTGGAACGTTAGGGATGGTGATTGGCCAAGCTGCTTTTGGAGAAATAGGCGTTCTTTATACCTCGCTTTTTGCTCTGCCTTTACGAATTGGGATGTGGAGCTATGGCTTGATGGTATATTCTCATCAGACTGAATCCAATTTAAAAGCAGTAGGTAAAAAAGTGCTCACCAATCCCTGTTTTTTAGCCACGGCTCTTGGTTTATTTTTTTTACTTCTGGAAAAGCAAAACTTTAGATTACCAACTCTACTGACTTCCACGATTGCTTCCATTGGCCAATGCAATACCGTTCTAATCATGATTGTGATTGGAGCTACGCTTTCAGAAATTTCATTTCGAGAAGTTAATGATTCCATTTCGATTTGGTATTGTATAATTCGCTTATTGATCATTCCTTTGGTATTGACTCTTGTTTTTTGGCCATTAAACCTATTGGGAACTCTCATAGGGAAGGTGTGTATCTTAGAGTTAGCTATGCCTGCTCCTGTTACTATGGCCATGCTTAGCCAAAAATATGAAACCAATCCTTTGTTTGCCAGCAAACTCATCTTTTTATCGACTTTAGCTTCTATGTTAACTTTGCCTCTATGGAATTGGATTTTAGCCTTTTTTCATTAATACTCTACTCAAACGAAATCATATTTCTTTTAAAAAAACTCACGGCTTTAAAGAAGTAGTCTTTGGCTATGAGTTTTTTGTTTTAATTTTTAATTTGTGGAATCAAAAAGGTTGGCATATTGAAAGGCATTATAAAGACCATTTTCTTCGATAGACGTGGTCACCCAGTCTGCTGCTTCTTTTGCTTTTAAACTTCCATTGCCCATGGCAATCGCTAAGTCTGCTTTTTCGAACATGGGTAAATCGTTTTCCGAATCTCCAATGGCAATGGTTCGAAAGTCTTGGCCAAGATACTTCCGAATTTCTTCAAAGGCCGTTCCTTTCGTCATCGATTGTTGAGTGATTTCTCCATTGGCTAATTCGTGGCCAGGAATGGGCGTGAAGGTAAAGGTTAAATTTTCCTGCTTTAATATCGGATCTAATTTCTGAATATCGGCATCGAAAGCCATCATTTTCATGATGGTACTGAAATCTTCATCCTTCATCTCATTTAATTCTAGAATATTTTCTCCTTGACGTAAGGAGTGTGGATTATAACGAATAAATTCCTCTAGCATTGCGCGCCCTTGTTCATTGGAACTATTAACATAGGATCCTTCAAGGGTTACTCCGATTTCTAAATCCGTCAGTGCTTTCAATAAACGCTTCGTTTTTTCTACACCCAAAGGAACAAAAAAGATCCGTTTATTTCCTATCCAAATTTCCGTTCCAGCCGAATATACTTGTCCATTTAAAGATAAATTCTTAAGGGCAAACCAAGCAGAACCACGGCTTCTTCCGGTATTCGCAAAAATCAAATGCCCATTTTTTTGGGCCTTATTAATAGCTTGAAGAGCCGATTGAGGAATTATTTCATTTTCCCATAAAGTACCATCTAAATCTAAAAAAACGATTGATTTCATGAGTCGCCTCTCTAAAATAAAAATTCTCTCTAACTTTTATTTTAGAGAGTTTATATTTTCATTTCATCTCAATGCTTAAATCGTATAAGTGGCTCAAAGAATTAAAAAGAGAAAACTAAAAGCGAGCATCACTTTTTTCGATTTGTTCAAAGGGACGCAAATAGGCTTGAATGTATTGGGCTTCTAATAAGGATTGGCAAATGGATTCTAGCTCTGGATACTGGCTTTGAATCGTTTGAAGAGCCAAATGAATGCCTCGTAAAGCTCTATCTGCTTGGATCATGGCATATGTTTTTTGATGCCAATCCTCTTGATGGGAAGCCAAAAACGCGATGTACTCTTCAGGGAGATGGTTTAAATGATCAAAACAAACAGGAGCAATCGTTAAGGGGCGATATAAAAATTCCAATCCTAAATCCATCGATTCCTCCGATTTTATAGAATGTTGAAGATCTTTAAGACGATCCTCAAGCGTTGTCGAAACGCCACTTAAAAGTTCAAAGGCTTTTGGAGTCATTAAGACCAGTTTCTCTTCGGGATTTAATTTTTGTAAAACTTTAAATGCTTTACGCGCTTCTATTCCATCCTGTTTCAAAGCGCTCCCTAAAAGATAAAGTATGATTTGATCATAAGAGGATTCACTCAGCTCTTCTAAGTTTAATTGGCTCAATGGTTGAAGAGCCAAGGATAAATCGTGACGCAGTTCTTGATCCTTTAACCAATAGAGCTGTAATCCACTGCTACCATCCTGAGCCATCATCGCCATCCAAAAAAAGGCGACCCAAGGCGTTTTGGGCCAATAGGCTTGTACACTTTTAGGAAATTGAAAGTCTTCTATAAATGAGGGAAAAGAAATAGAAGTGGATGAATAAGAACCATATTTTTTAAGAAACCACGCTGCATCTCGTAAGGCTCTAGGGTCCTTGGGGTGAAGTTCTAGATCTTGTTTATACCAATGCCAAGCTTCTTCAAATTTTTTAGAAGAAGGATGCTTGCGCAACTCCTCCTCATAAATGAGTCCCCAAGTCTTTTCAAAAGAAGGCTTATTTTGAGAAGATGAAAAAACATAACCACAAATTGGACAGGCCTCAAGCTGGACTTTAGAGCTTAAAACAGTTTGACAATCGGGACATTGCATAACTCTACCTCCTAAAAATAACAATGAGTGAATATAATAAGTGTTTAAAAAGTAAAGAATATTCTTAAAAAGTTTACTTTCTCAATAGTAAGCCTAAGTCAGTCAAATTTTCTCCCTTTCCTTTCTCTTCGTCTTAAAATACAGGTAAAGATCAAATAAAGGGAGGTCTTAAAATGAGTACAAAAGAAGTTGTATTAGGTACACAAGCTACATTAACGACAGACCAAATTGCGCTAGTAGAGGAAATCAAAGAACATTTGATTAAAGCTCAATCCGTTATTGATTTAGCAACCAATTCTATTGAAGCCAAAAATGAAAACAACGCTTTGGATCTTGGTTCTGAATTGAACTCTATGATCATTGCTTATGATGAACTCAGTCATGCGATTGGCGATGTGACTTCGGTGCTTGATGCATTAGAAGAAGGCCAAAGCGTCGACGAAAAAAACGCTTAATCTTTTCTTTAAAAGCAAGGCTAGACTAGGTCTGGCCTTTTTTTGCTTTAAATGAATTCTCTTGTTGAATACCTAAAAGAGATTGAGAAGAAAGAAGCGCTTGCATGAAAAAAGGAGTGTTCAAAAAGAAATCAATCAATACAATAAATTTATGAAACGAACAACGCAAGGCGCCTTAGCGGCTTTAATGATCAATGCAGGATTACCTGCTTTAGTGGCCCCTTTTATTGTGCAAGGGATTCAAGCTCTAGGACTGAATTCTTTGTTCCCATTTCTAGATGAGTGGATTTCAAATCTGAGCGATACTCAACTTTTCTTGATTGTGTTAGGATTACTCTTGATTCTTTCGATCGCTTGGGGATTATTAAAACGGATCTTAATGATTGTCATTTCGTTTAGTGTGGTCGCTCTTGTCTATATTTGGATTGAAGAAAATAATCCTGAGCTTTTAGTTCCCGTTCACAATTTTTGGGCTAGTTTTATGCCTAACCTTATCTTTTACTCTTAAGACGTTCAAGAAAAAAGAGGGATTTATTATAACTCTTCTAGAAGCATATTTTAAAATTAAAAACCACCTAGGAATAGGTGGTTTTAGTTTTCACTTTCTAATTCAAAATTAAATTCTGGCAAGTAGATCGTAAAAACTGCTCCTGATGGGCCATCTTCTCGATTGCCGCTGGTTATGGATCCATCATGAATTTTCATAATTGAAGCACAAATCGGTAAACCAAGTCCAAATCCTCGTAAGGCTTTCGGATCACTTGGTTTAGTTGTGTAGAATAAATGGAATACTTTTTCTAAAGCAGCAGGAGAAAGCCCTTCTCCATAGTCTTGAACCGATACCGCGACTTGATTGGTCTCTTCCTCTTTCCAAACCGTAATTTCAATGGGTTGGTTCATGGGAGAATATTTGTTGGCATTATCGAGTAGATTGATGATGACCTGTTTAATCAATGACGCATCCATTTCAGAGGCCAATACATCTTCTGGATAATTCGTAACAAATTGGCGTTGGGGTAAGCGAAATTCCATCGTTTCTACTGCGGAATTGACCACATCTTCGACAATCATCACTTCTTTTTTCAGCCGAATCCCAGTATCTTGAATGCGAGTTAAAGATAAAATATTTTGGACTAAATTATAGAGCCAATTGGTTTCTTTATGGATGTTTGAGGCCAATTCATACTCTTTAGAGTCTTGAGAAAGCATCGACATCAATACTTCAGCGGTTCCTGTAATTCCAGCTAAAGGAGTTCGCAAGTCATGAGAAATGGAACGCAATAAGTTGGTTCGATAGCGTTCTTGACTCATTTCGATCTTTGATTTTTCTTCCACCTGAGCCAAGGTTAATTTTTCAATAACGATTCCAGCTGCATCCGTCATGGTATTAATCAAGCGTAAGTCGCTGTCATTGAGTTTCTCTGCTACTTCTTTAGGAATAGCAAGCGCACCAAGCACTTTCTTATCCATTCCATAAAAGGGCCATTCATATTGATGAGCATTCCTATAATAGCCAAGAGCTGGACGCGTTTTATATTCTTCAAAAGTACGGGTAGGATCGGTCTGGGCTTTTTCTTCAAATACTCCATTTTCAAAGAGAATGAAATTTTCTTCTGCCTTTCCTTCTGAAGTAAAGAGAAGTAATCGACAATCCGTTTGGAAAACATCGGCTATGTTTTGAAGAGTGAGTTTAATGACTTCATCTACCGAGGTCATTCCCGCTAAATCACGGGTAAGATGATAAAGAATATTGCTCACTTCTTCTTTATGCCAAGCTAAACGCTCATTTGCTCGCATTTTCGAAGTGATGGAAGAAATAAGCATAGAGATGGTAAGCAAAATAATTGTAGCCACTATAAAATAGGGTGAAAGTTCTCGAAAAGAGAAAATCGGTGCTGCCACAAAATAGGCAAAGGCGAGCGAAGAGACAAGACAAGATATCAATCCATACCAATAACTTGAGGTAAAAGAGGATACCAATACGTTTCCCAGAATATAGACACATACAATCGTATAGGCTGGCGCATTGAAGTGAAGCATGACTTCCCCAATGAGAATAGAAATGATACAAAAACACACACTTAGAATAATTTGCTTAGATATACTCAATTGTTTTTCATGCTCATTTTTCATACGTTCCTCCTACCTAGAATTTATGTTTTCTTAACTTCACTATAAACTGTAATCTTAAAAGAATCCATGATCTTTTTTTCAAAATCTTAATCTAAAGGCTTAATTTCCTTAATTTATAGAGTGTATTCCAAGAATAAGGAGCCTTAATAGGAAAATTTTCTTTATATTTTAATGTTCGTAAATTAAGAAAAAGATAAAGATACTTGTTTTGTTTTATTATGGGATCTTAAAATATTTTGGTCTCTTTTCTAGGAACTGAGGTTTTAAAGTTCTTATTAGGGGCTTTTTTAATCCAAAATAAAATATTTTTGAAAGAAGAAGTTTTTTATAAAGTCTTTTAGAACTATTTTGTCTTTGAGAAGGGACTGTATTTAAGGAGATGGAAGAAGATACCTTTTTTTGGGCATTTTTATCTTTATTCTATTTTTAAATTAAGATAAAATGCCTAAAAAAAGCGAACTAGTTCTAAACTAGTTCGCTTTTAGTATAAGGAATTATTGTTTTTTTCCTGTCATCACCATGCGTTTGTCTTCCCCTTTTCCATAGGAAATAGCATCGCGTAAATAAGATTGATAGGTATCCACTAATTGATTCAAATGAGCTTCTACATCTTTAGGTGCATCTTTGACATACGTTAAAGCCGTATGAGCTGCAGCGGCTTCACTTCCCGCTAAAATGGTCATCGCAATGACGCGAGGGAAGCCTTTGTATTCTTCGCTGCAAAGAGACTGAAATTCAGGATTGTCTACAATGGAGTTATATACTGGTTGAATATTTTTTGAATCAATCAATACCTTCATCATGTTGTCACGATTGTTTAAATAAGAGCTCGTTTGGGCATAACAATAATCCAAAAGCCGCAAGTAGGTCTGTTCATCTTCCATTCCTTGAGCACGCTCACTGATGGCTTTATGATTTTGTTCCATGATCTCATTGGTTAAGTTAATAATTTCATCTAAAGTCTCGAGGGTGAGAACTTGATGAAGTTGTTCGCGAATAGTATCCATAATTTTTCGTTGCTCACGTAGTTTTAGCTAAACGTGAGTAGCGCACTCCTTTCTTCTATAAGTAGGTCTTTTTTCTACACTTCGTCAAAATTTCCAAAATTTTGTATAAGGACGAAATGTTCTTTCTTTTAAAACGTTCCCAAGTCTTTTCTGCTCTTTGGGCCTCTTTAGAGCAGTAGTGAGAAGAATGGGTTGGGATTTTAGACGTTTTAGTACAAAAGCTTTAAAACGGTTTAGCTTTTGCGCTTTTATCATACGATTCGAACACAAAATTGTAGGATTCGTTTGCCCATTTCTAACTTTCTTTTTGAAGTTCTTTTTGTCTTAAGCATTTTAAAGATTCAAATGGATTTAAGAAGGAATTACTCTACTTTTGACAAAAATCATCATTATTTTCGTTTTTTGTTTTTAACTTTTTTGGATCCGATACCGTAGTGCTTTGGGGTTTGTTTTGGACCTTGGTTTCTAGGTTTGTTTTGAAGAGTGCTTTGCGGACGGAAGTGCGAACTTTTTGGTTGTTTCGTTAATAAAACAAGGGTTTCAATGTGGTTTGTATTGGGAAACATGTCAATGAGTTCCATCGTTTTGGTCGTATACCCAAAACGGCGAAATTGAAGCAAATCCCGCACTTGAGTTTTTGGATCGCAAGAGATGTATAAAATCTTATTGGGCGAAAGCTTGACTGCCGCTTCAATAAATTCTTTAGTGGTCCCCGCTCGAGGAGGATCTAAAATAATCGCATCATATTGGACATGATTGCGAGCTGCATCCTGCATAAAACGCGTAGAATCCATCGCAATAAAGCGTACATTGCGAATTCCATTTTGTTTCGCATTTAAACGGGCCATTTCCACTGCATCCCGATTAATTTCAACGCCTGTTACTTGACGACAACTTGAAGCTAAGGTGAGCCCAATGGTTCCTACTCCACAATAGGTATCTAGAATTTTATCGGTAGACTTTAAATCTAAGGCCTCTTTGGCTAGGGTATATAAAACTTCACATTGATCGTGATTGACTTGATAAAATGAGGAGGCACTAAATGAGAAGGTTAATCCACACAATTTATCGGTGATCATCCCATTTCCATACAAAATAATCGTTTCATCTTGTAATACAATCGAGGTATCGCGTGGATTGATGTTTTGAACAATGGTCTTAATTTGAGGAAATTTCGTTCGTAATGCATTGACCAAATTTTTACGCGAAGGAAACATCTTAGAAGCGGTCACAAAAACGACCATCACTTCATCTGTGTCTTTGGCATAGCGAATGAGGACGTGACGAAGCAATCCTGTACCGGTTTTAGGAGAATACAGCTCGATTTTCATAGAATCCACCAGCTGAGTGATTTCATCTAGGATTTCATTCACCAAGTTAGGTTGCATTTTGCATCCCTTCGTATTCACAACTCGATGAGATTTTGGGGCATACAAGCCACTGTATACTTTTTTATTTTTGTCCTTGGCAAAGCCATAAATGACCTTATTGCGATATCCAAAAGCTGATTTAGCCATATGAGGGGACAAGACTTTAATGTTGAGCTTGGCTTTATTCACAAGGTCTTGGACTTCTTTTTGTTTTTGTTCGCCTTGTTTGGCATAAGTTAAATGGGCCAGTTCACACCCACCACATAATTTTCCAACTGGACATTTCATTTGAGTGTAATTGAAATCCAATTTAGGATTTCCTTCTCCTCCTTTTCTAACAAGATACGGTTTAAACCGCATTTTTTTTATTTAAAATATCGTCTTTTTGAAGACTCAGGCGTTTTTGGTACACCTTATAGTCATTTTGACACATCAAAAGAGAGGGAGGCTTAAAAAGACTTACAGAAAAGGAGGAACTCTTCCATAAAGATCCGCCAATTTTAAAAGGGGTTATAAAATAAATAGAAAAACATTAACTGTTTAAATGATACATATCCCTAAAGAAGTGAGGAGTAAAACTTAAAGAATTTGCGGAAAAGATAGGCATTTTAGTCAAAACGTGACAGGGGTGGGACTGAGAAAAAAAGAAAGGGGAATGAAGAAATTGCTAAAAAGTTATAAGGCAGAGATTTTTCGACTTCTGAACAGAAACAGATTATACATAGAACAATTGTGGGATACACACAATAAAGAAATTTATAAAAAGGAAAAAAGATTTATTTCAGGATATGATTTCTCAAAGTGGTTAAGAGTATCTTCCGCAAAATCCTGAAATTTCATGGATTAAAGAAGTGAGCAGGTGCGACTGGTTAAGTGGTGGAAAAGCTATCTGGGGTGTCCTAGCAAGTACCACTAGGACATCAATAACTAATACTTCGAGGATAGGAATGAAGGAGTAACGACCTGAAACTATCCCCTTAAGAGTCCAATGTGCTATGGAAGGGTTAGCAACTTGAAGTGTACACAGCTCGGTGAAGTCGGCAGAGATTGGATTCATTAGGGAAACCTCTTGGGAAATGCGTGGAAACACGAGTCCTCGAGAGGCCGGAGCTAAGTATAGCGAGAAGTATTGGAACGAGGAAAGCATCACCTACACGAATAGTGTACAAACTGTGCTAACAGGGTGATCGGTAAATATAAATATCCTAAACAGGATTATTAACTAATCACTGAGGAGAGCGGAGCCACGAGCGAGGAAGCGATGATATCGTGGAGCAACAGCCTCTAGTCCTAACCAAACGCAATTTGTGACCGTACAGAATGGGTAAAGAGTTTTCACCGCAAGGGTGATAGTGCGGGCTTATCTCTGAGAGATAAGGTTTACAAGTCTAGAAATATGTTAGGATGGAACGCCGTATGAAGTTGAAAGATTTCACGTACGCTGTGGAGCGGGGGCTAGAGATTACTTCAAAGGATTACCTATCGTCTATTAAATCAGTTAAGCACAGTATTATGAATGCTGACAGAGCTTTCAGAAATTTTTTTAATCATAAAGCAAAATTCCCAAAATGGAAGAAAAAATCAAACTCTGATGTAAAAATGTATTTTGTGAGAAATGGAGTAAAACAACCTATTCTCTGCGAGCGTCACAAAATCAAAATACCAACGTTTGGTTGGGTACGTCTTAAAGAAAAAGGCTCCGACAAATCTGGAAACGCATATCATAAAAAGCGGTTCTGTTTCTATGAAGGCAGGCAGATGTTTCTGTTTTAGTGGAAGAAGCAGAAACTAAAAAGCCTGTTTTGAATGATTTTGGAATTGGCATTGATTTAGGCCTAAAAGATTGTGCGATCTGTTCGAATGGTAGGACTTTTAAGAATATCAATAAAACGAATCGTATCAGGAAACTCGAAAAAAGACTGAAACGAGAGCAGAGAAAACTTTCGAGGAAGTACGAAAGTCTGAAAAAGTTACCCAAAAATAAGAAAGGAGAAGCTACTCGACAGACAGAAACAAAAGCTGAAAGTACAAAAACTTTATCACAAACTAGACTGTATCAGAACAGATCAACAAGGTGATTTCAGAGCTGGTGAAAACCAAGCCAGCATGGATAACCCTTGAAGATCTGAACATCAGAGGAGAGGAATAGACATCTTTCAAAGGCCATTGCCCAGCAGAAATTGTTTGAGTTTAGAACAAAGCTAACTGCAAAATGCAAGGAATATGGTATTGAACTAAGGTTTGTTGACAGATTTTATCCATCAAGCAAAACGTGCCATAACTGTGGGACTATCAAATTTGATTTGAAGTTATCAGAGCGAACATATTCTTCAATGTGGATATACAGCAGACAGAGATTTCAATGCGAGTCTAAACCTGAGGGATTGTCTGACTTATCAGACAGTATAACAAAGTAAAGTATGTACCGTAGGCTATACGGGAATTAACGCCTGTGGACTGTAGAAGAACATGTGAGTAGGTTGTTATAATCGA
>CAYTMK010000047.1:0-12550 GCA_964438885.1 uncultured Erysipelotrichaceae bacterium
CTTTGTTTGATTTGATGCAAGATCTCATACAAGCTGTCTTCCACTTCGGCTTGGCTGATGATAATGGTAAAGGAGTCAATGCCACTTGGAATGTGTTCAATGGAGACATTGAAGCGTTCCAAGATCGATAAGACTTTTCGCATATAGCCAATTTCATTGGACATATGCTTTTTATAAATATAAATGGATAGAAATCCCGGCTTTCCGGCTAAACCGGTAATGGGATAGCGATTTTTGATTTTTGACGTTTCTTGAATGATCGTTCCAGGATCTTGAGGACGATTGGTGTTCAAGATATGGATGGGAATGTTGCTTTCCTTGGCGGGAAAGACTGCTTCTTCATGCAACACGGAGGCTCCCATATAGGAAAGCTCACGCAATTCAGAATAGGTAATGTGGGTAATGGGTTCTGGATCGCGCACCACCCTTGGATCGGCCATCAAAAAGCCCGAAACATCAGTCCAGTTTTCATACACATCGGCATGCATCAGGTTGGCCAAAATGGCCCCTGTGATGTCGCCGCCGCCTCTTGAAAAGACCATAATTTTGCCATTGGCGGACATTCCATAAAAGCCTGGAAAGACAAAGCGCGGGTATTCGTTGATGAGCGCTTCTAAGCGGGCTTTTGTCGCCTCCCAATTGATGGATTTGTCGTGGTTAATGCGAATCACGTCCACGGCATCCACAAAGGGGTATCCTAAATACTCAGCCATCAATTTGGCACAGAAGTATTCTCCTCGTGAGACGATTTCATTTTGGTTCATCGTGGCTAAGTTGGCATACATTTCATCGAGTTCTTTCTCGATGGGTTGCTTTAAGCCAAGGGTATCGCGAATTTCGACAAAGCGTTCGCGAATGAGTTTATATACATTGCTTGCATTGACATGGTATTGGCGATGGGCATCGAGCAAATACAACAAGTCGGTGATTTTGGCATCGCTGGAATAGCGTTTTCCAGGAGCCGAAACCACCACGAAGCGACGATCTGGGTCGGCTTCTACGATTTTTTTTACTTTTTCAAATTGGCTGGCTTGGCTTACTGAAGAGCCACCAAATTTAGTTACTTTTAAAGTCATTATTCCTTCCACACTCCGATCATAGCGTTTGGATCGTTTACGAGGAGCGCTTGTACTTGGGCTGGTGTTTTTTGGTCAAGGCGCCAATAATTATCTTCTATTAAGGTAGCCCCAAGATCTTGAAGCGTTGTGGTATCGTTGCTGCGAACGATCCAATCCAAAACGATTAACTCTGGATTATAAGAGGAAGTTTGATCCAAAGAAATCGGACGAATGCGCGCATTGGCCGCATCTAAGGCATCCGCAACCATGGCTTGGGCAGTCGCTAAGCCGCCTGCACCTTGTCCATAATACCCCAAAGAACCAAAGGAATGGCCGTGAATGAGTTGGGCATTGTAGTTTTCATTGACCGCTCCAAAAAAGTCTTCATTTTTCAAAAATACTGGGGCAATTACGCTTCCATGGTCCCCATTTTCGTTTTTCAAAATGGCCAAATGACGGATTTTCCGCCCTTGTCTTTTGGCAAAGGCGATATCTTCATCAGAAATTTTAGAGATTCCTATAGGGGCAGGAAGCTCTACAATTGGCGCTTGGCACAATAGAGAAGCCACAAGAAGGGCTTTATACCACACATCTAGCCCTTCAATATCATTGGTGGGATCCGCTTCTGCATAGCCTAGATCCATGGCATTTTGTAAAGCCTCTTCAAAGGAAGCGCCGCTTTGTTCCATGCTCGAGAGGATATAATTGCAGGTTCCATTTAAAATGCCTTCAAATCCTTGCAAGGGTTCCGCTTGCGACAATTTTAAAATGGCATCCATCACTGGAATGCCACCGCCTACACTCGCTTCAATTTGAACGCTTCCTCCATATCTTTTGGCCAATTCCAAATACTCTGGTAAATATTTACTCATCACCGCTTTGTTGGAAGAAACCACATGTTTTCCATGGCGTAAAGCTTGGCGAATCAAGGTATTGGCAGGTTCTAAGCCATTCATACACTCAAAAACCAAATCTGTCTGTGGATCACTTACAATTTCTTCGCCTCGATTGGTGAAATACGGTTCATCTGCTTTTTCAGGACGCACAAAGACTTGTTTTAAAGAAAGCGAAGGCAGATTTTTTGTCAATTCCTCTACACTTTTTCCGACAGTTCCATAACCTAAAAGGACACAGTTCATACACTTACACTCCATCATATTTTTACCGAGATCAATCGGTTATCGGTTGTTTATGGGCAATTTGTTCTCAATTTGAAAACACTTGTATTTAAAACTTGGACATTGTATCATAAGGCCTGTGCAAATTCAACAAGCACACTCAAGGAGCATGAAATCTATGACCTCTTATTATCAATCTACTCGACAACTCACTCCACCTATTGATGCCAAACAAGCTGTTCTGAAAGGCATTTCAGAGGATGGTGGTTTGTTTGTATGGCCTGAACTCGGTGAAAAACCTCTCGATTTGAAAGCGGTTTGCCAACTCGATTATCAAGGCCTTGCGCAGCTTATTTTTGAAAAATTAATGTCTGGATATACAAAGGAAGAGCTTTCAGAATGCATCGAAAAGGCCTATTCCAATTCCTTTGAAACCAAAGACATCACGCCATTAAAACCTGTGGGGGATATCCATGTTTTAGAACTTTTCCGCGGTCCTACGAGTGCCTTTAAAGATGTAGCATTGACTATTTTGCCTTGGTTTTTATCCAAAGCCTTGGCTGGATCCAATCAAAAAGCCCTGATTTTAACGGCTACTAGTGGAGATACCGGAAAAGCAGCGATGGCTGGCTTTCAAGATGTAGATCAAACCGGCATTTGTGTCTTCTACCCTGATGGCAAAGTGTCTTCGGTTCAATACAAACAAATGGCCAGTCAAGAAGGAAAAAACGTTCGCGTGTTTGGCGTAGAGGGCAATTTTGATGATGCGCAAAGCATGGTCAAAACGCTTTTCTTAGATGAAGATCTCAAAGCCAAATTGGCCAAAGAAAATGTGGTATTGTCCTCGGCCAATTCCATTAATATTGGTCGCTTAATTCCTCAAATTGTGTACTATTTTGATGCCTATCGCCAATTGGTCAACCAAGGAATCATTCAAGTTGGCGATCCAATTTCGTTTTCCGTTCCCACGGGGAACTTTGGCGATGTATTGGCGGGCTATTATGCCAGTTTACTTGGTCTTCCGGTGAAAACCTTTTATGTCGCCAGCAATGCCAACAACGTGTTAACGGACTTTTTGGAAACAGGCGTTTACGATCGCCGTCGTCCCTTTATTCAAACCATTTCTCCAAGCATGGATATCTTGATTTCATCCAATCTAGAACGTCTTCTTTACTATGCTTCCCACAAAGACCAAACCAAAGTTTCCCAATGGATGAAGGATTTAGCCACGAAAGGGTACTACGAATTGGATGAGGAAACGAAAAAAGCCATTCAATCCAAATTTAAGGGTGGTTACTATGATGATGAAGCGCTTAAAGCGACTATTGCCAAAACCTATCAAGAGACTGGCTACGTCTTGGATCCCCATACCGCAGCCGCTTATGCCTTAGCCAAGGATGCTTTAGCCAATGGAGTTCAAGAACCCATTGTCGCTTTATCCACCGCTTCCCCCTACAAATTTACCCAAGATGTATTGGATGCGCTTGGCCTAGAAGAAGACAATCCTTGGCAAGCGATGGAAAAACTTTCCAAAATTGATGCCGATCCCATTCCTGCCCCATTAGCCAAATTGCCTGAAGCCTCCATCTTGCATTCCAAAGTGATTGCGCCAAGCGATATGAAAGATTCGGTTCTCCAAGCCGCTCAGGAGATCTTTGCGTGATTACCATTCAGGTGCCTGCCACAAGTGCCAATTGTTCCATTGGCTTTGACTTCTTAGGTTTGGCTCTCAATTGGACTTCTCATATTTCTTTTGAATTGGCTCCCACTTTTTCCATTACAGGCTGTCCCAAAGCCTATCAAGGAACAGACAATTTGGTATATCAATCCTTTGTGGCGACTTGTAAAAAAAAGCAGGTCGAAGTCCCTGCTCTTCACATTCATATTGATTCGGATATTCCCTTTGCCCGAGGGCTTGGGTCCTCTTCTCAATGCATTGCGGCGGGCATTTGTGGAGCCAATGCGCTTTTAAACCTTGGCTTAAGTGAAGAGGAAAAACTAGAGATTGCGGTTGAAATAGAGGGTCATCCCGATAATGTCGCCCCTGCTTTGTTTGGGGGATTATGCGCTTGTGTTTTGGATGCCAAAGAAGAGCGGTTGGTCCGCATCAAACTGGATGCCAACGACTGGAAGGCTTTGTTGGTGATTCCCAAAACGGAAATTGCGACCAAAGAAGCGCGCCAAGTCTTACCCGCCACGCTTCCTTTAAAGGAGGCTGCTTTACAAGCGGGGCGATCTTTTCTTTTTTCCTATGCTTGGCAACAAAAAGACGAAGCCTTGCTTTATAAAGTATGCGTGGATAAAATTCACGAACCGTATCGAGCCAAACTCATCGCCCAATACCAAGAACTCAAATCTTTAGCCGATCAATACCAGGTTCCCTTTTGGATTTCTGGCTCAGGATCAACCATGGCCTTTGTCAGTCAACGTGAAGACCTCTTAATGAGCTTAAAGAACCAAATTGCCGCTTTGTGGCCTACCATTCAACTTCGATTGGTACAAGTAAGCAATAGCGGAGCGGAGGTCATCTAAATGGATAAGTATTATCTTGTAAACTCCAATATCTTGCCAAGCGTCATTGAAAAAGTCGTGGAAGCTCAGACTCTTTTAAAATCAGGGAAAGTACGACGGATTTGTGAAGCGGTAAAGATTGTCGGAATTTCTCGCGGAACGTTTTACAAATACAAAGACAGTGTCTTTCCCTTTGATCCCGACAATGCGATGCGCAAAGCTATCATTACTCTTGTCATTCAAGATGAAAAAGGTGTCTTGTCGATGATCTTAACGCGTATTGCGCAACTCAATTGCAATGTCATTGCCATCAATCAAACGATGCCCATCAACACCGTTTCCAATGTCGTGTTGACTCTTGACATCACCGAATTGCCAAGCACTGCCGAAGATTTAGTGGCCTTGTTGCGTCAACTGGATTACGTCAGCCATGCGGATCTGGTCAGTGTAGAGTAGCCATGTTGAATGCCGATTTCGTTAAATTAGGAAAGAAGCCAAACGCAAAAGCCCAAGTGTATTGGGCTCAAAACCCCAATGAAAGCCAAGGGATACATCAAGAAAAATTGCCGCCTACCTTTTCAAACCAAGAGCCAATTCAGGGCCCTAGCCCCTTTGATCGATTAGCAGGGCCCCTTTCTTTTTTCTTTGGTTTGTTTTTGAGTTTGGCTGTGTTTCTTTTCAGCGTACAATTTGTGGTCTTTGATCCTCATTTTTACCAATCCCTTTATTCTAATCTGGATTGGTCTAACCAAATTCAAGTCAGTCAAGAAGACTTGGAAGCATCCATTTTTATGATGATCGATTACGTTCAAGAAAAACGGGACGATTTAAACGGAAAAATTGTCTGGAAAGGAAAAGTTCAACCCACTTTTAACGCTAAAGAAATTCGTCATATGAAAGATGTCCGCGATCTTTGGCTCAAAGCCAAACAAGTGATGACGTTTTCTTGGCTTGGATGTTTTGGCTGTGCTCTTTTCGTTATTTTTTTAAAAAGGAAGCAAAGCATCATTTGGCTTTTTGAAGGATTAAAAGCCAGTTTAATCTTTTTGGGCATTGTTCTCATTACGTTTGGCTTTTGGTGTTTTGTTGATTTTACGGGGTTTTGGACATGGTTTCATACCATTGCCTTTCCAGGAAATGAAGACTGGCTCTTAAATCCAGCCACCGATTTTATGATTGTGATTTGCCCAGAAGAAATGTTTTCTACAATGGTCTTTCGAATTGTTGGGCATTTTATCATTTGTCTTGGGTTAATCTTTATTGGACTCTATGGACTCAAACGATATAGACAAAGAATAAATTTCTTAAGAAGGGAAGAATAAACATCGAAAAAGGAAATCTGATGAAATCCATCATCTTGGCGAGTCAATCGCCAAGACGAAAGGAGTTGCTTGGCCAATTAATTGATCCTACATCCTTTCAATGTATTCCTTCGCAAAGCGAAGAGATATTTCCCCCCGGTGAGTTGGATCAATCTTTATTAAAGGTCGCCAAAGCCAAGGGACTAGAAGTGTATTCCAAGCATCCTGACGCTCTTGTTTTGAGTGCAGATACCATTGTGGTGGATGGCAAGACCATCTTAGGCAAACCACATTCCAAACAAGAGGCCTTTGAAACCTTGAAGCGCTTATCTAATCGTGATCATCTGGTGAAAACAGGACTGGTTTTGCTTGGCGGCCATAGTCCTAAACAAATGGTCGTCACCACTAAAGTGCACTTTCGCCCTTTAAAAGATGAAGAAATTGAAGCGTATGTTCAAAAGGGAAGTTGCTTAGATAAAGCGGGGAGTTATGGCATTCAGGATACAGATTTTGTTCAATCTATAGAAGGATCGTATTCCAATGTCGTGGGTCTTCCTCTTGATGAAGTGGCAGCTTGGCTTACCCAAGAAAAGATTCCGCTTTTGCACTCCAAACATTAAAAGTCTAAAAGAAAAAGATCAGAACCTATCTTTAAGGTTCTGATCTTTTTTTACTTTAAGCCTTGAACTTGTTTTTTGTAGGCACTGAATCCCATCCACAACATCCAAACATAAGCGATGGTCTTTGGAATCATCAACATCCCCACTAAAGGATATTGACTAGACCACAAGACCACGGGAATGTAAAAACCAAAGCTTAAAAGAATAGCCAGCCACATCCAATGAAACGCTTGATCGTGCGTAGCCCTAGCTTTTTGATAATAAATCCAAATCATGATTCCTCCTAAAATCGCAAAGGGAATATTGCGATAAATTCCCCAAGCCAAAGAGGAATGCAAAGAGAGCCAATCGTTTTGAGGAAAAAGGCACAGGACAATGCGAAGAGCAGCCAATCCCCAAATTCCATAGCTGAGGATTTGATGGCCTTGGACGTGATAGCGCTTGCGCCATACTCCATAAAGCAAAACATAGAAAATCGTCATGGTGATCGAAGTAATGAGCTTTCCTAGGCCCAAAGCGGTGGGATAAAGGGCAAGACCGCCATTCCATAAGGCATACATACGAGGAATCAAGTGCGTGGAATCGCCCAATCCTAAGACAATCGCCATGTATCCAAACAGTTTATATTGGGACAAGGAGGGATTGGAACCGCTTTTGATCACCAAATACAATCCTACTCCTAGTGCAAAGAGCAAATAAGGAATTTCAAAAAGAGTTTCACCAATGGCTTGCATACAATCACCTTCTTTTCAAGAATTTAGATAAAAACTTACAATTTTTGCTTATCATAAAGGTAAAATGGCCAATTGAAGGAATCAAGTGACTATACCTAGAAAAATCTATTTCTAGCTATCTTCAAAAGTGAGAGATAGCCCCAAGATTCTCTTTTAAGAGGTTAGGAGAAAAGGCGAAAAAATTAGGGAATCGATACTCTACTTTCCCTTTTGTTTTAAGCCAAAAGGAAAGAAAGGAGTATTGGCAATTTTTCCTTCATATCTTTATTCATTTAGACATCATTATCCATGCTCACCCGAAATAATTTGATGAAAAATAAGGAAGAATGGACCCTTCACATTCAACGTTTAAAGAAATGGGCGAGAAGCCTGTTCTGAATTGGCTTGCATTTATGATCTTGATCGAAGAACTGTAAAACGGCTACTTGAAGTGGGGGAATTCCTCCTCGCAAAAAACGAGAAGAGTTTAGTTCTTGGAATCTGAGGAAGACCACAGTGGCGAAAGAATGGCTTGGCTTGGGACGACCATTCGTTCCTTCCACTTACCACTTGGAAGGAGAATCTTCCTAGAACGAATAAAAGCCTCAGGGGATGTTGACGAAAGAAAAACATCCAAAAGTCACTCAAAAAAACTTAAATGAATTTTTTAAATTGGAATCAATCAAAAATGAGAAAATTTAGTTTTTCCAAAATCCGCCATGGGTTTTTAAAGCTTTTAAAGAACCTTGGCTCTTTTTATTTGAGAAGTGGCTCCTCTTCTTTACAAATGTGCTCAAAAGCCACTTGAATGAGCGCATGAACATGTTCATCGTCCAAAGAGTAATATACCGTTTTCCCATCTTTACGATTTTTAACAAGTTTAGCTCTTTTTAAATATTTTAATTGATGAGAAACGGCTGAACGAGACATTCCAACAATCAAAGCCAAATCAGAAACGCACAATTCGCTTTGGTCTAAAGCGTTTAAAAGCTTTAATCGTGTTGGATCGCCCATGATCTTATAAAATTCTGCAATTTTTTGAATTTCTTCTTCTTTTGACATCTGGGATTTTGCCAAAGTATACGCTTCAAGATTTTGAATCTCGTAAATGGGATTAAAATTTTCCATACTCTTAGTATAGCCATTTTTTAAACATCCTTGTTTTTAGAAAAACATTGGCCACTCTTTCTTTTTCTATTTTAAAGAGTGTCTTAAAGGAAAAGAGCTTTCCTTGCTTCTTCTTTAAATCCATAAGAAGCTCCCAAAATTTTCCATTTTTCTTTGATGGATTCATTGCGCTCTTAATAAACTGGTCTATAATAACAGTGGAATAGTTGAACATTCATTCAATCATTAAACTTTAAGGAGGAAAGTATGAAAAAGACCTATAAAGTAGAAGTGGATTGTCCCACTTGTGCGCAAAAACTTGAAAATTGTGCAGCATCTACGGAAGGCGTTGTGAAATGTTCGGTCAATTTGATGACCCAAAAATTGGTCATTCAATCCGAAGATCGGGATCCCCAAGACATCATTCAAGAGATCGCCAAGAAGATGGAAAAAATTGACGATGATGTGGTCATTTATTTTTAAACTATGACCAAAAAACAAAAGAAAAATCTAACGCGCATTCTCATCACAGCGATCGCTTATGGAGCGATTTCTCTTTCGACTCTTTGGATTTCTTGGAATCCAATCTGTCTAGCGATTGCCTATGCCGCAGTGTATCTATACATTTCTTGGGATATTTTGAAAAAAACATGGAAGAATATCCTGAATAAAGATTTTATGGATGAGAGCTTTTTGATGTCCGTGGCCTCTCTTGGCGCTTTTGCGCTTGGTGAATACTCTGAGTCTGTTGCGGTCATGTTGTTTTACCAAATCGGAGAATGGTTTCAATCGTATGCCTTGGATCGATCTCGTAAAAACATTTCGGCCTTAATGGATATTCGGCCAGACTATGCCAACTTGGAAGTCGATGGCAAAGTCGAAGAAGTCGATCCCGAAGAAGTAGAGCCAGGAAGTATCATTGTCATCAAACCAGGCGAACGCATTCCTTTGGATGGAGAAGTCGTTTCGGGAGAAAGCGCTGTGGACACTTCGGCTTTAACCGGAGAAAGCGTTCCGCGTACCGTGCGCCCTGGCGAGAATGTGATTTCTGGCTGCATCAACGTCAGTGGTGTTCTTCGCGTCAAGGTGACAAAGATCTATGAAGAATCGACCGTCGCAAGAATTTTAGATTTGGTTGAGAATGCCACTGATAAGAAAAGCCGTTCCGAGCAATTCATTACCAAATTTGCTCGTATTTATACCCCTATTGTGGTCTATTCGGCTTTGGCCTTAGCCATTATTCCTCCGCTTATTACAGGAGATTGGAGGACTTGGATTTACCGCGCCTTGGCCTTCTTAGTCATTTCTTGTCCTTGCGCACTTGTTATTTCGGTCCCTTTGGCGTTCTTTGGCGGCATTGGAGGAGCGAGCCGTTGTGGGATCTTGGTCAAGGGAAGCACTTATCTACAAGATCTTTCTGAAGTCAAAACGATGGTCTTTGATAAGACAGGAACATTGACGAAAGGAACCTTCAATGTCACCAGTGTGGAGGCTCTAACACGAAGCCGAGAAGAACTTTTAACCCTCTGTGCCAAAGCTGAATCGTATTCAACCCATCCCATTGCCCAAAGCATTGAACGAGCAGCGGGCTTAGAAGATCCAAAACAGGGAGTGAGCCAAGTTCAAGAAATTGCGGGCAAGGGTCTTATCGCGCAAGTGGATGGACAAGAAGTCGCCTGTGGAAACGCCAAACTCATGGCTTCTCTCAATATCCCAGCCGACAGTCTCCCCCATGGTTCTGGTTTTGGAACCGTTGTGTATATCGCCATTAATGGTAGCTATGCGGGTGTCATTGAAGTGGCCGATGAGCCAAAAGAAGAAGCCAAGACGGTCTTTGAATTGTTGACAAAGTATGGCGTGAAAAACTTTGTGATGTTGACAGGAGATAGTGAAACGGTCGCTCAAGCCGTGGCCCATCATACTGGCATCACCGAAGTCCATGCACAACTGCTTCCAGAACAAAAAGTGGAGGCCTTGGAAACCATTTTGGAGACTCCTCATGAAGGCAAAGTGGCCTATATTGGAGATGGCATTAACGATGCCCCTGTATTAACAAGAGCCGATGTAGGCATTGCGATGGGTGGTCTTGGCAGCGATGCGGCCATTGAAGCAGCCGATATCGTCTTAATGGATGACCAGTTGGATTCTTTGATTACGGCCATTGAAATTTCGCGTAAAACGCTACGCATTGCCCAAGAAAACATTGTCTTTGCGATTGGCATTAAAGTTTTGATGCTTATCCTAGGAGCACTTGGCATCGTGGGCATGTGGGCCGCTGTTTTCGCTGATGTGGGCGTTTCGATTCTTTGTATTTTAAATTCAATTCGTGCTTTGGGAGTCCAAAAATACCGTTTGAATACTCCACAAGCTTAAAAAAGTAAAGCTAGCCTTGAGGCTGGCTTTTTTTTGTAAAGAATCGTTTCTTTCCACCTTTTGGTGTAGTTCATCCTTATAGACCATAAGAGATCGCTATAATAAAGACATATTTTACGATCTTCCAAAGCTTGGAAAGGAAAGAGATATGTCTTCCAAATCTAAATCATCCATTGCATCTCCAGAGGGCGCCTTGTCTTTTTTATTTTCCATTTTTGCTCTTTTAATGTGGCAGGTATCTGTGAGCCAATACAATGAGGCCACATATTTTTCCATTGGCCTCACTTGGATCATCCTTTCTCTTGGGGCGTTAATGGCAAGTCTCATTAACATGATCCGTGGAAGCGAAAAGGGCAATACCAATTTACTCGCTACCATTTTGCTGGGATTTTTTCCCGGATTGAATATGTTGATTTCCTTAGCTCTCAATGGTGGAGGCTTTTCCTATCAGCCTACCATCATTGGCCTGATGTATATGATTGGGGCGATCTTTTGTTTTGGGGCCGCTTGGACGCGTCGCTATAATCCTTTATACATCTGGCTACGGACCATTTTCGTAGCGCTTGGTTTATTTTTTGTGGGATTGGGCGATTTAACCGAGCTTTCTTTCTTTTTATCCTTAGGAGGCTGGAACTTATTAATCTATTCTCTTTTAAGTCTTTATTATGGCCTATCGGTGTTGTATCCCTACTATGGAAAATCTTTACCTCAAGGAAAATCAATTCTTGAGATATGGCATAAAAAATCCATCTAGCTTTTTCTTTAGGGCTCTTGAAAAAGGAGGAGTTCTCTATGCATTCCCAACAACTCACCAGTCCGCAGATGATTGTCTGCTTTATTTGTGCCACATTTGGAGCCATGAGTTTTTGTTCTGGGTTCTTTTCTTTATCTCCTGATACCGTCGTAGCCATGGGAATTATTCGTTTAGTGCTAGGCATCATTTACTTTATTGGGGCTTTAATTAACATCTTTAAAGGCATTCCAAGTGGTAACCTCAATTTGATTAGTGCGGTGTGTTTTGGCCTCTTTGCTGGTGGCAATATGCTACTTTCCGCTCTTTATTCTCGCTTTGGCTTAGAAATTCAACCCCTTATTTATTGTATTATCCAAATTTTTAGCGCAACTTACATTCTTTGTCTTTTGCCCGCTCTAGTGGAAAGTGCATTTTACAATTGGATTTTACAACTCGCTGGTTCCTTAGGGCTTTTAAGCCAAGCTTTCCAAGTGATTTTGAGTTCCAAGGGATTTCAATATGCCGGTGGAATTTTCTTTTTGATTTATGGATTGTGTAGCTTATATGGTGGACTTTCAGCGATCATTTCAGAGCTGCCTCAAGGACCAAGTGCCCATGAAGTCTTTCAAAAATGGCTTAAAAAAAGGACTGCTTAGCTCAAACTAGGCAGTCCTTTTGGTTTTACATTACAGTTCCTTCTGGAAGTTCTTCTTTTAAAGCTTGATCATCAACTACACCATATTCTACGAGTAAATCGTAAATATCCGTACCTTTTAATTTCTTTAAAGCGGCTTTGATGGCGAGTTTTTCTAAAAGATTCACATCCATATCCGTAATGGGCTTACCATCACGTAATTTTGAAGTGGCATCCAAAAGAGCTCGAACATCGTAAACACTACCCCAAACCTCAGGAACTCCACGATCGACATCACAAAGGGTATAGACGGCTTCCATACCAGTACGCATAGAGTATTCAGTGGTGAAGATGGTGTCTCTTGGTGTTTCGGCAAATTGAC
>CAYTMK010000048.1:0-10571 GCA_964438885.1 uncultured Erysipelotrichaceae bacterium
GTTTAGCCATGTCAGCTTCTACAGCAGCCATGTCAAGTTGATAGAACGCATTTACGCCTGGATATTGAGCAACGGCAACAGTACCACGTTTGTTCAATTCATCTTCAATGCGCATCAAACGGTTGTATTTTGCAATACGGTCTGTTCTGGAAAGAGAACCAGTTTTGATCTGACCAGCGTTTGTTCCAACGGAGATGTCAGCGATTGTGGAATCTTCAGTTTCACCAGAACGGTGGGAAACAACAGTAGTGTAGTTGTGTTTTTGAGCCAATTCAATAGCATCAAATGTTTCAGTCAAAGTACCGATTTGGTTAACTTTGATTAAAATGGAGTTTGCGATGCCTTTAGCAATACCTTCGGCCAAGATTTTTGGATTTGTAACGAATAAGTCGTCGCCTACCAATTGGATACGTTTGCCAAGAGCGTCTGTAAGTTTTTTCCAGCCTTCCCAGTCACGTTCGCCAAGACCGTCTTCGATGGAGATGATTGGATAGCGTTCAACCCATTCTTGGTACATAGCGATCATTTCATCAGACGTTTTGGTTCCGCCGCCGGATTTTTTCAATTCATATAAACCAGTTTCGTGGTTATGGAATTCGGAAGCTGCAACGTCCATAGCGAACATGAAGTCAACACCAGGTTTGTAACCAGCTTTTTTAACAGCTTCAAGGAGCAATTCAAGTGGTTCTTCGTTACCATCTTTGCAAGAAGGAGCAAATCCACCTTCGTCACCAACGTTTGTATTGTAACCTTTGGCTTTCAAAACGGATTTGAGGTTATGGAATACTTCAGCCGCCATGCGAACAGCTTCTTTTTCAGAAGTCGCACCAACAGGCATGATCATGTATTCTTGGAAGTCAACTGTGGAGTCTGCATGAGAACCACCGTTGATAACGTTGCACATTGGAACTGGCATTACGTGTGCATTGCAACCACCTACATAGTTGTAGAAAGGCATACCATAGTAATCAGCAGCAGCCCAAGCAGCAGCCATAGAAACAGCTAATGTAGCATTTGCACCCAAGTTGGATTTGAATGCAGTGCCATCAAGTTCAAGCATTGTTTTGTCGATCAAAATTTGATCAGTGCAGTCCATACCGATAATCGCTGGACGAATGATGTTATTTACATTGTCAACGGCTTTTGTCGTTCCTTTGCCAAGGTAACGATTTTTGTCGCCATCGCGAAGCTCAAGGGCTTCTCTTTCGCCTGTGGAAGCGCCACTTGGAACCATAGCACGTCCATAAGCACCGGACTCGGTTACGATTTCACATTCTACTGTTGGATTTCCGCGGGAGTCGAGGACTTCGCGTGCATAAACATCCGTAATAATAGGCATTGTAAAAAGTTCCTCCTTTGCCTTCTGTACGTGTTCAATTATAGCACAGAGCTAACCGCTTACAAAAATGACGGACTATTTTTAAAAATTTTCCTTCCTTTGAAATGGATTCTTTTAGCGCAAGGAATCGGATTTGGTCTACTGAAAAAAGCTCTGTCTTTCTTAAATTGTTAAAGAAGAAGCTAGTTCTTGCTGAAAGATTTGACGAATGGCTTGAGATTGAATGGCATCTTCGTTGGTTAACACCACTCGAAAGGCTTCAATGCCCTCTTTCCTTAAAGCGGGGATGTCTTTTAAGCGATCTTGAGCCGTTTCATCAAAAAGTTGCATTTGACAATCGACATTCCCATATAAAATCGCTCGTTTTCCATCTTTTCCTTTCAAGGTATATTGATTGGTTCGGCAAAGAGCACAGTTTTGACGCTGACCATCTTTTTTAAGTGTATTTACAGGACAATGATTCATGAGCATTAAGCGTGGCTTTTCATAAACTGTCATCATAACTGGCGCTTTAAAACCATAACGAGCTTCAAATTGTTTCAATAAATCCACTCTTCCCTTTTCACTTAATTCACCGCTCAATACTGCCCCTTGATATCCAAGTTCTAAGATCGCTGCTAAAGCATAGGAGTTAGTGATGTTCATGCTTTCCACAATGCGCCCTTGTCCCAAATGATCGGTAAAGAGTCCTTGATCGTGGGTGAGATTGGCTTTAAAAGTCGTGTGTGCCAGTGGAAATTCACTGACTTGTAAAAGACCATCATCTATCATTTGTTGTTTTTGTTGAATTTCTACAATACTCGGTAGAGCTTCTGGCTGAGTTGGTTGAAAGGTATAAGGAACTTCAAGAATTGCTTGGTGTTCTTTTTTCTTCGCTTCTAATTGTTCAAGCGCTTCTCGACGCAAGTCATTGAGAACTTTAGCTGGAATAAACGCATTGGATGGTAAATCTAAGGAAATATCTTCTACTTTAGCCCATGTATTTCCTGTTTTTCGTAAGGAACGTTCAATTTGTTGGGCTGTAGTGGGCGCTGTTTTGGCCTTTTGTAGGGCTTCTCCTTCTATAGATACAATGTGGGTGCCATCGCTTGCTTGAAGGATTAAAGGATTACCAAGCGAACTAGACTGAAGGGTCATAAAAATCGGAGATTGGATTTTCGTGGTTCGAATTGCTTCTTCCACTTTCTTTTGCAGAGATGCACTAAATGTTTTACGTACTTCCATACCCGGAGTAACATAGGCCGCACATTTTATTTCGACTTCTTGTCCTGCTTTTCCTTGAGAGATTAATTTTCCCTTTTCATCAAAAATGAAGTTAGCCATTCCGCCAGGAGCTTCACTGCTCTTACCAAAGCGTAGGCCATCCCCTTGATTGAGTTCTTTTTCTAAGCGAATACGGACTTTGTCTTTACTTCCTCCCACTACAGTTCCAATACGAATTCCTTGATGATTAGAGCTTTTAGGATTCATCAAGTCTTGACCGCGCTGCAAAAAGGTATGACCTTTGGTGTAGCCGCGATGGAAAGTTGTTTCCATGTTTTCTAGATCTTCTTGACTTAAAGGTTCTTGATTTAATCCTTTTTGAGTCGCTTGCACACTTTCAAAAACGTACTCAGGAGATTTCATGCGGCCTTCAATTTTTAAAGACCATACTCCCGCTTTGACCAAATCCGCTACGTTTTGAACGAGAGATAAATCCTTAGGGGAAAGAAGAAAGTTTCCATCACTTTGAAGAGGAACTCCATTTTCTTCTAAGACGTATTCCATGCGACAGGGTTGCGCACAAGCTCCCTTGTTTCCCGATCGATTGTAGCGAACTTGAGAAAAACGGCATTGACCCGAATACGAAATACAAAGCGCGCCATGGACAAAGGCTTCGAGTTCCATTCCCGTTTTGGCACAAGCTTCAATTTGTTCCAGCGTCGCCTCACGGGCTAAGACGACTCGCGAAATCCCAAGCTTAGCCAATTGCTCAATTTGATAAGGAGTGGTAACCGAAAGCTGTGTTGAGGCGTGTAATTCCAAATTCGGTAAACGATGATGCAAGAGATGAATGAGACCTAGATCTTGAATGATCAAAGCATCCACTCCCATTTCATGAAGAGCCTTAGCCCATTGATAGGCTTGTTCCATTTGATCTTCCTCAAGCAAAGTATTCATTGTGACATAAATCTTTTTGCCGGCTAAATGCGCTTGTTCAATGATGTCTTTGGCTTCTTCTAAAGTGAAGTTTTTTGCAAAAGCTCTAGCGCCAAAAAGAGGTAAGCCAAAATAAACAGCATCTGCTCCCGCCGCAAAAGCGGCTTGAAGCGCTTCACGATTTCCAGCAGGAGCTAAAATTTCGGCTTTTAAAGGCATTTTGGAAGATTTTGAAGTGGATATAGAAAAATCCGAACGGGAAGAATCCGTGGGAATCATCTTAAAAGCAGTATGAGGGACTTTAAGGGATCTTTTTTTACCTTTTTGGGTGTTAAAGGAAGAGGACTTTTTAAAAGATTGTTTTGATTTCATTAGAGGCTCCTTATTTAACGGCGAAAAAACCGCTTAATTTTATTTTGGCCCACGAAAAAAAAGCCGGAAAACTTTTGACCGAAGGTCTAAATCTTCCTGCTGTGCGTTACGAATTGAGAGAATTTTCCGTATTGGAATAGTAGGTTCGAATGGCTTGAAAGGTTTCTTCGGAAATCACATGCTCAATACGACACGCATCTTCCTCCGCCGTTTTTAGGTCAACCCCAATGTCCGTCAACATCTTTGTAAAAAACACATGGCGTTGATATGTGCCTTTAGCAATCTCCTTCCCCTTTGGGGTTAACAAAAGCTGCTTGCTTGCGGTGGCTTCAAGTAAACCTTTAGCGATCATCACCTTTACCGCATGAGAAACTGACGGTTTAGAATACCCCAAGTAACTCGCTACATCCACACTGCGAACACTAGGCAACTGAGAAGATAAGATTAAAACCGCTTCCAAGTAATCTTCCATCGATTCCGTCAATCTCAAATCATTTTTTTCAGATGACATAATCCCATCTTAAAATTCCCATAAGTATTCGTCAATGCTTGAAATGCGTTCTCTTTTCAAATAAAATCACGGAAATTTTTAAGATTTAGAAGAAGAAAATCTTTATTTTGAAATCCATATGAGGTCCGAATTGTTCTTTAAAAGAGAATTAAGGAAAATAATCTCCTTTAAGTAAAGTTTTTTCAGGATTTCTTACTTTGTCTAAGAAGAGGTTATAAAAAATCAAATTCTTTATATCTAGATTCAACTTTGGAAGCAAAAGGAAACATGAAAGCGAAAAATAGCATAGAATTCTTAAAACTGTGTCTCGTTTTAAGCAAAAGAAAGAAGGAAAATGATGCTAGTTACAACCTTAGGCTATCTCGTAAATCCCCAAGATGGAAAAGTCCTGATTCTTCATCGCACAAAAAAAACAAACGATATCAATCACGATAAATGGATCGGAATTGGCGGAAAATTAGAGAATGGAGAAAGCGTACTCGCTTGTATGCAACGAGAATGTTTAGAAGAAACAGGCTTGATTTGGAACGATCCCAAGTTGTGCGGTATAATTACCTTCAATTTTCGTAAACAACCAAAGGATGCTCTCTTTAGTGAACTGATGTTTTTGTATTCTGGCACGGAGTTTGAAGGAAAACTGAAGGAATGCAACGAAGGGGAGTTAGTATGGCTTTCTTGGCAAGAGCTATTTGAAAAAAATCTTTGGGTAGGCGATCGCTTGTTTCTCTCTTTGTTGCGTCAAGAAGAACCACTTTTTTATATGCGCTTAGACTATCTTGGTGATCAGCTCAAAGCAGCTTGGATCAATGAAGTTCCTGTGGCACTAAGCGAGATAAAAGAGCTCTCTTATTCCTCTTCTAGAAAAGTCAACTGCTCATGAAACTAAACAATCTATTGAGGAAGCTTTACTCCAAATAAAATTATTCCATGGTCTTTAAATTTTAAATGTTTTTTAAAATTACTTTTTCTTGAAATAAAAAAAGGATCTGAACGAATTGCCAAAAATCCGTTCAGATCCTTTTTAGTGTTTGAGTTCGATGACTTTTTCCCAAGGTAAATCAGGATCCCCAAAATGGCCATAGTTCGTAGTTCGACGATAAATAGGACGGCGCAAATCGAGTTCTTTGAGGATATTACTGACCTCAAAATTGAAGTTTTGATTGACGATATCTAAAATCTCTTCATCACTTCGTTTTCCAGTTCCAAAGGTATCCACACAAATGGACACTGGCTCATTTCGTCCAATCGCATAAGCCACTTCCACTTCGGCTTTATCTGCCAATCCATTGGCTACGATGTTTTTCGCCACCCAACGCGCATAGTAGGCAGCTGAGCGATCGACCTTAGTGGGATCTTTTGAAGAGAAACAACCTCCTCCAATGTGACCCATTCCTCCATAGGTATCGCAAACAATTTTACGTCCTGTTGTACCGGAATCTCCAAAGGATCCTCCTACAATAAAAGAACCACTTGGATTGATGAAGTATTTGGTGTTTTCATCCAACATGGAAGCCGGAATCACAGCATCAATGACTTCTTCGTGAATAAGCTTTTTCAACTCTTCTTGAGAGATGTTTGCGGCGTGTTGGGTAGAAATTACAATCGTGTCAATGCGAGCTGGCTTATTGTCTTTATATTCGACTGATACTTGTGTTTTTCCATCGGGTTTTAAAATATCGGGATGTTGACGGCGCACTTTGGAGAGCTGTCTTGACAAGGCATGGGCAAAGAAAATCGGTGCAGGCATATATTCCTTGGTTTCATTGGTAGCATATCCAAACATAATGCCTTGATCTCCAGCCGCAACTTCAAGTTCTCCACCATCCTTCTCGCGTTGTACCGCATTATGAATTTCAGGGGATTGTTGGTTGACCACGACCATTACCCGATACTCTTCGGGATATCCTATTTCTTTTAAGACATCTTTAGCGATTTTTTCGTAATCAATGACGGCTTTGGTATTGGCTTCCCCATAGACCAAAATAAAATCATCTTTGATGGTCGCTTCTACGGCCATATTGGAATTTGGATCTTGGCTGAGAGCAGCATCTACAAACGAATCTGCAATCAAATCGCACACTTTATCTGGATGACCCTCCGTTACCGATTCACTGGTAAAAATATAGTCTTTCATCTTCTGTGTCTCCTTCATGCAAGAAAAAAGCATACTTGAAACGCCAAAAGCTTGGCGAAAAGTATGCTTGAGACTTGTTGACGTCCTAAAAATGGGAAAAGCCTTCCCATCTCTCGCTCGCTTTTGTCCAAATTATACGGCATCTTCTTTTAGAAAAAGAGAAATGCGCTTAGGATTTGATGGTTTTCCAAAAGCTTTTGAAAAGACGCCAGACATTGGATGAGAAGAGTAATCTTTAGATCTCTTCCTCACTGGTTTTAGGCAAAGCACTCGCAAACCAACCGATATCCTCATTCAACCATCCAATCGCAATGAGCGCATTTCGTTCCGTAGCGGAAACGGTGTAGTTGTGACATCCACTTGTGGCATTGGGATTGTATTGACGGTACACCGGAACCATCTCATGTGGATCGCTATACCAACCAATTCCCTCATCATCCCATCCAAGGCGTACCAAAGTATCATGCTCTTCTTGACTTAAAGTGTAGTGATGGTCGTCCATGTTGGGATTGTAGACCCGATAAACAGGTAACTTGGATTCTTTAGGGGCAATCCAGCCAATTCCTTCGGCTAGCCATTGTGGCATTTCGATAAGAGCTTGGCGTTCTGCTGCTTTCACGGTATAAAAGTGTTCCCCTGTATCCTTGTTGTAAAAGCGCCAGAGAGGTTCATGGGTCGAGGGAATTTCATCCAAGGTCCAAATGGGGGCTGGCTTAGAATCATCTAGGTCAAGAGTAGGATCATTAGGAGTAAGAGGTTCTAAATCGCTTGGATCGTCTTTGAGATCTTCAGGGGAATTGGGGACCATAGGAGGAAAAAGAGCGGGAAATTCTTGGTCTTGGTCGATCAATTGCGCGTACTCATGAAGTAAACGAATATATTCCTCCACACTCAAATAACCTGGACTAAATAAAAAGACTTGTCCATCGCATTGGCCTTGCCCATAGGCTGGATTGTTGGTATTGTGGGCTACTCCGGTAGATTGGTAATGCGCATTGACGACATTTTGATAATGGCCAATTCCCTCACTCACTCCTGATTTAGCCAGATCACGCTCGTGAAAATACCAACTGCTTGCCGGATCCTCTTGGCCCCAAGCTAAATTTTCCCATACCGCATACATACGGGCATGATTGAGGTTGGTATCAGACCAATTGAGCTGTTTTTGGGCAATCGCCACGAGTTCGAGACTGACTTGTAAAGGAACAATCTCTTTGTGTTCCTGACTGGCTTCATAGGCGCGCAATTCATTGGTCCGTTGCAGTGTTTTACAGGCCTCAATCATATTTTTAAGCGAGGTTGCATCGCTTGGATCGTTTAAGTTCGTGTATCCAGAAAGCTTAGGACTTTCTGCTGCTAAAACGATTAAGCCTCGTTGGGCATCTTGATGCAAGGCTTCATTTTCCTCGCTTATCACTTCTTGGGATAAAATCCATTCTAGAAACCCATGCATGTTGGCTTCATGTTGTTGCGTGATTTCTAAGTGAGGGAACATCACCCTATCATTTGCGTAAAGAGGTAGGGGCTGAAAAGCGAGAAAGGAAGCAAAGCTTAAAGTAAGGCCCAAACGCATCGTATTCGGTCGCAAAAAAATTCTCCTTTCTAGACGTTTTAGGTATTTGAAAAAACAGAAAGGAAGAAGGAGAGAAGGAAGGAGCCACTCGCCTTTCAAACTTTCTTACCTATTAAAGACTGCTTTTATTTTCATCAAAAATACAAAAAAAGCCAACTCATTTTGAGTTGGCCAATTTATATCATATTTTTTTTGAAAACAAAATGGGCTAAACAATCAAGACTTAACTCTCTTCTTCCTCTTCCTCATTCCATTTAAAAGGACGAATACGAAAATCATCCAGAGTCAGATCGTCGGGTAAATTTTGAGAATCACTGTCCTCTTCTACTAAATTTCTTAAAAGCAGCAAGCGAACTAGCCCATAAGCGATGACACAACCTCCAAAGAGCATTAACCAGCCATTTTTCCACAGTAGACCAAAGACCAAAATCAAAAGGCCAATAGAAGCCAGTTGAAGTTGGGTAAAGAAAAGCTTTTGTTTCATGTTAGCGAATAAGACTGCCAGGTGCGATCGCATCATCCAAGAACACCACTTTAGGGCCACCTTTTCCGACGCTACAAAGCAACATACCTTGGCTTTCTACACCTCGTAAAGTCGCTGGTTCTAAATTCGAAACCACGACCACCATGCGGCCGATTAAATCTTGTGGGGTATAGTTTTGGGCGATACCAGAAACGATTTGACGAGGGGCCTCTTCTCCAAGATCGATGGTTTCAATGAGCAATTTATCGGCATCAGGATGGACTTTCGCCTCCAGAATTTTTCCTGCTTTTAAGCATACCTTGCTAAAGTCCTCTATAGTGATGGGTTCGATCACTTTTTTCTTTTTCTCTTTTCTGGCTTTTTTCTTTGGTTTTTCTACGGATTGAGCAGGGGTTTCAAATTCTTTCATATCAATGCGTTGGAATAGTGGAGCAATAGATTCTACACATGAAATGCCTGTTTCAAGCTGACCAAATTCACGAATAGAGTCTAAAGTTCGCTGATTGGTGTGAAGAGCATCTAGAATGTTTTGAGAGGTTTGAGGCATAAAGCTCTCGAGTAAAACGGCCGCAATGCGAATGCTCTCTAATAAATTATAGAGGACCGTTTGTAGGCGAGCGGCCTTTTCTGGATCCTTGGCGAGTTTCCAAGGTTCGGTTTCATCGATGTATTTATTGGAACGGCGCAAGAGCGTAAAGATTTCATCGAGAGCAGCACTCACTTGTAATTCTTCCATTTTCTCTTCCGTTTTTGATACCGCCTGAAGCGCAATGGATTTAAGTTCTTCATCTATGGGCTCGGAAACATTGGGATTCTCGATTTTTCCCTGAAAGTATTTGTTTTCCATCGCAATGGTGCGAGAAACCAAATTGCCCAAGATATTGGCTAAATCGGAGTTAATGCGCTCGGCTAAAAGCTCCCACGTAATGACTCCATCTTGCGCATAGGGCATTTCATGTAAACAGTAGTAGCGTACGGCATCCACACCAAAGCGCTCAACCAAATCATCCGCATAAATCACATTGCCTTTGGACTTCGACATTTTTCCTTCCCCGACAAGCATCCAAGGATGGCCAAAGACTTTTTTAGGCAAGGGTAGATCCAAAGCCATTAAGAAAATCGGCCAGTAAATGGTGTGAAAACGCAAAATATCTTTTCCAATAATATGAGTGGCCGGCCAATATTTTTTAAAGGCTTCTGGTTGGTCTTCATAGGAAAGATCGGGATCGTAACCTAGGGAAGTGATGTAGTTGGTTAAAGCATCAAGCCATACATAAACCACATGCCGGGGATCAAAATCAACGGGAATCCCCCACTCAAATGAAGTCCGAGATACACATAGATCTTGTAACCCTGGCTTTAAGAAATTGTTGATCATTTCATTTTTACGGCTTTCCGGTTGAATAAAGTCAGGATGCTCTTCAATATATTGGATTAAGCGATCGGCATACTTACCCATATTGAAAAAATAGGCTTCTTCTTGGGCTTTATGAACAGGACGGCCACAATCAGGACACTTTCCATCCACGAGTTGCGATTCAGTCCAGAAGGATTCGCAAGGCGTACAATACCAGCCCTCATATTGTCCTTTGTAAATATCTCCTTGTTCATAAAGACGACGGAAAATTTTTTGAACGGTTTTTTCATGATAATCGTCTGTAGTGCGAATAAAGTAATCGTAAGAAGTGTTCATCAAATCCCAGTTTTGGCGAATTAAGTGTGCGATATCGTCCACAAATTGTTTGGGGCTCACTCCCACTGCCGCAGCCTTTTCTTCAATTTTTTGGCCGTGCTCATCTGTCCCAGTTTGAAAAAAGACATCATATCCTTGAGCGCGTTTAAACCGAGCTAAGGCATCGCTTAAAATGATTTCATATGTATTTCCAATGTGTGGCTTTGCCGAAGTATAGGCAATCGCTGTCGTTAGAAAATAAGGCTGTTTCTCCATAGGCAAAATCTGCTACTCAAAATATGGACAAAACCTATTGAGTCCTGCTTCTTCCTGTATGCTTTCGATTA
>CAYTMK010000049.1:0-10436 GCA_964438885.1 uncultured Erysipelotrichaceae bacterium
GCTAAAGTAAAAGAAAAAGAGATTTAAATTAGAGAATAGTTTGAAAAAGGAAGTAAGAGAACTCGTTGAAATCTTACTTCCTAGCTCATCTATGTATTTCAAGGTATAGAAAGAGGGGATCAATTTGCTTTTTTCAATTAGAATGACGGATCAAGAACATAAACTTGCTAATTCTTACGCCAAACTTCATGGAATATCCATTGAAGAAGCTATGAAATCAGCTTTTTTTGACATGATCGAAGAGGAGTATGATTTGAATCTTGCCGAAATTGCATTAAAGGAATTTGAAGACAATCCAATTACTTATGATGTTGAAGAGGTCAGAAAGATCTTAGATTTATGAGTTGGAAACTTGACCAAGAAGTCCCTTAAACAGCTAATTAGATCCTTATACGAAAACATTAATATTGTGCAATTCGTTAGGTAGCGAAAAGCTAACTGAGATGAAATAGGAATACCACTAATTCATCAATAACTAATACTTTTAAGACGAGAATGAAGGAGTAACGACCTGAAACCATCTCCCTAAGACTCCGATATGAATATGGACGAAAAGGTTAGCAACTCGAAGTATACAAAGCTCGGTGAAGTCGGCAAGAAATGGATTCACTAAAGAAACCTAGTGAGAAATGTGTGGAAACACGAATCACTGATATGTCGGGGGTTAATTGAGTTATATAGGGGGAGACAATGTGTTTAGAAGACGCTGTGGACGGTTCGAATGTAGGCCTCTAAAAATGTACTACGAAGTTAAGATCGTAGGATTCAAGTGATTACGGATGAGAATAAGTAAAACTAGTATTTATGAAAGTCCTTATAGTCAACAGAGGTAAAGAACCCAAACCTAAGTATAACGAAGATAGAAGTCCAAAAAGGAGCGTAGGTTTGAAGGAATTGAATAAGAGTAAAGTTAATCTAGATCCCATTTGGCCTGTTTAAAAAACCTTTGAAGTTGGTCGTCATAGTAGGAGGACTTAAGAGAAAGGTCTGGCCTCGAACAAGAAAAGAAAGACCATCTGATTGAGGACTGGCAATAAAGCCCAAAACAGAGGAAACAAAGTCATGAAACGAAGGAAGTTATAAAAGTAGCTTTGAAACGAGATAAAGGTGAAGAAAACATAAGAATTCCCTTTCTAGGAGAAAGGGGTTCCACTTCAATGGCCTAATTAAAGAAGTGTGGACCAGATCTCAATCTTCATTAGAGATCTGGTCCTTTTCTTTTTGAGGTACTCGTCAAGTATCAAATTTTCGACTCTCAAGATTTTAAAATACCTAAAAAATATTCTTTACAAAATTTTTTATTTTTATGGCTCAGATCTCTTTTTTCCTTTCTAGCCTCCCCTTTCTTTTCAATGTAGTAGGCCCTTTTTAGCTCACTTCTCCTCTCGATTTTAAACAGATTTTTGGCTTTCATTTTCACTCTTAAAGACTGAGAATAAAAAATCTGCCTGCTTTTTAAACAGACAGATGAAGAAAGATTTTAATTCCAAATCTTAAAAAAGCTCAATTTTACTCTTTATCGAGAAGAACAAGCGTTTTTCCTTCTAAATAATAGCGTTTCTCGTGAGCATGACCCATAGAGAATGTTTTTCGAGGTAAAGAGCCATCTTGTTTAATGGTTTCAAACAAGGATTCCTTTTCAATAGCGGGTAAGAAAAAGCCAATGGAATTGGGTTTTTGAGCCAATTCTTCAAGCTCTTTTTCTCCATGGATATAATCGATACTTCCTGGGTTTTCCGCCAACCAAGCATCCAAATGTTTTTGAAGCACCGCAAGAGGCAAAGGGGAAATAGAAGCATCCAAATAAATAGTGCCGTGTTGATCTTGGCTCACCCAATCGATGGCATACTTTTCTTCTGAATTCACTTCAGGAAAACTTTTAAGAAGGGCTTGAACATCGACATCCTTTAAAATGCGATGAATGGGTTCGAATTGTTGGGCCTCACTATGCAAATTTTCAAGTTCGGCTAAAGCATAGCGAGCAGGATGAATCGCATGAAGAGCGGGATCGATTTGTTCCTTTAAACGATTCCAAATGGCTTTGGCAGCGGCTAAGGAGTGATTGCCATCCCCTACTGCATACAACAAGCCCGTTTGCGTTCCATCTCCCGTAGGATCTTTTTCATATTCTTCAAGCCATTTATCAATCAGTTCCTTCGTTTCCCCTTGGCAAAGGCGACCAATAATGTGACCCCCATTTTCCATTAAGTCAAAATCATACAAAACAGGCATTTCTAAGCGAATGGCTTTAAGTTGGTGAAAAAGGCGATCTTCTAAATCATTTTGAAGCAAGAGAATATGGGGAAATTCAAGAATGGCTTCCTTACGAATTCGTGCCCGCGGCGGAATGCGTTCTAAAATGGTCGCTTCTGTGGCTCGAATCGAAGATGTACTTGGGGAGCGGTAATCATATTCCTCTAAATCCAAAGCGCCAATGAGTCCTTGGCGAATGGTTCCATTGGAAAGTGTCCGCTCAACATAGATGTAAGAATCTGGATATTCACGCAAAAGCTTTCGATGAAGATAGTCCTGCATATTATGCCGAATTTTTTGTTTGTGCTCTTCTTCTTTTTCACTGTTGAGCCAAGCCTCAGGCAAGATCAAATGCAAAGTGCTTGGATTGTCTTTGACCCGCTCATATACCGTATTCCAATAGTCAGGATCACTCGAATATTGGTCGCAAGCGACAACCGCCCAGTCTTGCAAATTATCGAGCTTAGGTAACAGGATGTTTGCAGCTAAAAATCCTTTTTTCACGCCGTCTCCTTTTCAAATAAGTTCACGCGCACTACTTGAGCCAAATCCGCAATGTGATCAAGGGTTTCTTGGGTAGGCTTATCATCCATATCGAGGATGGTATAGGCGATATCTCCTTTGGACTTATTGAGCATATTTTCAATATTGGCATTATCGGCAGAAAGAATATCGGTGACTTTGGAAAGTACTTTTGGCGTATTGGTGTGAATGACTCCCACACGATAAGGCGTACGCATTTCCAAATTGACATAGGGCATATTGACGGAATTGATGATGTTGCCCTCTTCTAAATAGGAGCGAAGTTCTTGAGCAGCTTGAATGGCACAATTTTCTTCGGATTCCTCAGAGCTTGCCCCTAAATGAGGCATTCCAAGAACTCTTGGATGCCCAGCGAGTTTTCCATCAGGGAAATCAGTGACATAGAGAGAAACTTTGCCAGAATCCAACGCTTCAAGCAAGTCATCATCGTTTACCAAACCGCCACGAGCAAAGTTTAAGATTTTTACACCATCTTTCATGTGGACAATGGATTCTTTGTTGATCATCCCTTTGGTGGAATCCAACAAGGGCAAATGAAGCGAGATGAAATCACTCTTGGCAAAGAGATCGTTTAAGTCCACTTTATGTTCAACCCAACGAGAAAGCTTCCAAGCAGAGTCTACGGATAAGTAGGGATCATATCCTAAAACGTTCATATCGAGGTGTAAAGCCGTATTGGCAAGCTTGCTCCCAATGGCTCCAAGACCCACTACCCCAAGCGTTTTACCGGCAATTTCGTTACCGGCATATTTTTTCTTTTGTTTTTCTACGTCTTTAGCCAGCGTTTCACTGCCTTTTTGACTGTTTACCCATTCCATACCGTGGAATACATCACGACTCGCTAACAACAATCCTGCAATTACAAGCTCTTTTACGGCATTGGCATTGGCCCCTGGGGTGTTGAAGACGACGATGCCTTTATCTGTGCAGGCTTCTAAATCAATATTATTGACTCCTGCTCCGGCTCGAGCGATGGCTTTTAAATTTTCAGGATAGTCCAAGGAATGAAGATCCGCCGAACGAACAATAATGGCATCTGGATCTTGAGCATTGGCTTGGCATACATACGTATCATCAAATACGTCAGTTCCCTTGGAGGAAATGACGTTCATCAAAGAAATAGTTTTAGACATTTTCAGCATTTTCCTCCTCAAACTTTTTCATGAAATCGACAAGCGCTTGAACGCCTTCTAAAGGCATGGCGTTATAAATAGAAGCCCGCATTCCTCCTACGCTACGATGTCCTTTTAAGTTCTCAAAGCCGGCTTCTTTGGCTTGAGCAATGAATTTTTTATCCAAGTCGGCATTTCCCGTTACAAAGGGAATGTTCACATAAGAACGGTCTTCTTTGGCGACTGGATTTGAGAACATTTTGGAATGATCGAGATAGTCGTATAATAAAGCGGCTTTTTCATGGTTGATCTTTTCCATGTTTTCTAAGCCACCGATTTCTTCTTCTAACCATTTGCAAACCAGACCTACCATATAAATTCCATAGGTAGGAGGCGTATTGTACATGGAATCGGAGTCTACATAGGTTTTGTAATCAAGCATTGTAGCTGGAATATCATCCCGTTGAGAATCTAAGAGGTCCTTTTTGAGGATGACAAGCGTTACCCCTGCTGGTCCTAAGTTTTTTTGCGCTCCCGCAAAAATCATGTCGTACTTTGTGACATCAAGAGGCTCTGTAAAGATGCAACTCGACAAGTCGGCAATGAGCTTTTTTCCTTCATGAGGAGGAAGTTCTTTGTATTTGGTACCATAAATGGTGTTATTTTCACAGATGTAGAGATAATCCGTATTGGGATCAAGATCTTCTTGTGTAATTTTTGGAATGTAGCTGAAAGTTTGATCTGAACTATCCCCTGCAATATGAACAGGTCCGAGCTTTTTCGTTTCTTGAATGGCTTTTTTCGTCCATTGTCCAGTGTTGATGATGTCGGCACCATTTTTATTAAAGTTCATAGGAACCATAGAGAATTGTAAATTTCCCCCACCTTGTAAAAATAAAATTTCATAATCGTCTGGAATATTAGCTAGACGACGAATGGTGTCTTTGGTTTCTTTGAGGATGGATTCGAATGCAGCGGATCGGTGAGACATTTCCATCACACTCATGCCTGAGTTATTGGCATTAAGCATTTCATCGGCTGCTTGCTTCAAGACCGCTTGAGGCATACAAGCAGGTCCTGCTGAAAAGTTATAAATCTTAGGCATACACTATCTCCTTAATTTTGTTCAGGAATCTTGTCCGCTTGCCTATCATGGGCAGCATTCCAAAACAGCATATCCATTTATAGCACTTTCTTTTCTAGGCATACAGAAAAAAAAGGTGGCTTTGAAAAAAAGCCTTTCATAAATGTGAAAAAAGTCACTAACTTTCAAGATCCCTCCAATTTGATACAAAAAAGAAGCAAAATGGATCCCTTTTTCGTTAAATTAAGTTCAAATAGAAATTATTTTCTATTTTTCAATATGAAAGCCCTTGCGAATAAGAGAAGAGTCTACCTTAGTTTTTGAGATACTCTTTTAGGATCCACTTCTTTGTTATAATGGAGCGCACCAAAAGCTTGGCTTAGAAAGGATTTCTATGATTGCTTATCTTGAAGGGAGAGTTTTAGCCTTACGCAAAGATTCCATTGTGTTAAAAGTAAATGGGCTGGGTATCGGCTTTGAAGTGTTTGTCTTCCATGCCCCTACTTATATTCTCGATGAGGAGGTTTCTCTTTACTGCTATCAACAATTCAAAGAAGATGGTCAGGTACTCTATGGCTTTCAGGAAGAAGAACAATACCAATTATTCACTTTGCTCATTCAAGTAAAAGGCTTGGGATGTAAAACGGTCCTTAATGCGCTTTCTGCCATGGATTGCCAAGACATCATCCGCGCCATTGAAAATGCTGATGCCGCAACTCTTAAAAAATTACCTGGCATTGGAGCGAAGAGTGCTGGGCAAATCATCTTGGATCTAAAAGGGAAAATTGTGGTAAGTGAACCGAAAAAAGAAAAAGAGGAGAAAAAAGCCAAAAAGACCAATCCAGTCTATGTGGAAGTTTATGAAGCCCTTTTATCTCTTGGCTTTAAACAAATGGAAATTGAGGGGCTGAATTTGGATCCCAATGCCTTAATCGATCAAGATCCAAGTCTTGTTTTACAAAGCGCTTTACGTCAGCTCGCGGCTCAAAAGCGGCGTACGTTTTAAGCTAAAAGGCAAAAAGAAAGGGAAAGGAAATGGAACGTTTGTTAGATGGTCAGAAAAATGCGCAAGAGTGGTTAGAGGATGGGGAGCAAGCCTTGCGGCCTTCTAATTTAAAAGAATACATTGGCCAAGAGGAACTCAAGCACAATCTTAGCGTCTTCATTCAAGCAGCACGTAATCGCAATGAAGTTTTAGATCATGTTTTGCTTTATGGACCTCCTGGTTTAGGAAAAACGACCTTAGCGATGATCATCGCCAATGAGATGCATGGAAATTTAGTCACTACTTCTGGACCATCCATTCAAAAAAGTGGGGATTTAGCGGCCATTTTATCGACCTTAGAGCCAGGGGATGTTCTCTTTGTGGATGAAATTCATCGCCTTCCTCGTCAAGTGGAAGAAATTTTATATCCAGCCATGGAGGATTTCTTTTTGGATATTATGGTGGGCAAAGAGGGGACGAGTGCCCACTCTATTCGTCTCACCTTACCTCCTTTTACGCTTGTAGGGGCTACAACGCGTGCCGGCGATTTATCAGCCCCTTTGCGCGATCGGTTTGGTATTGTATCAGCTCTTGGTTTTTATAAACAGAGTGAACTGGAAAAGATCGTAACCCGTACTTCTCATATCTTAGGAGTGGAAATGGATTCTGAGGCCGTTCAAGAAGTGGCCTTACGCTCCCGAGGGACGCCCCGCATTGCCAATCGAATGTTGCGCCGTATTCGTGATTTTGCCCAAGTGTATAACGATGGCCTGATTACGCAATCAGTGGCTCATGAGGCCCTTGATCGTTTGCATGTCGATCGCCTTGGATTGGATGGAGTCGATCGTCGTTATTTAGAGGGAATCATTTATCGCTTTAAAGGCGGTCCAGTGGGCCTAGAAGCTCTTGCAAATTCTATTGGGGAAGATCCTACGACGCTTGAAGATATGTATGAACCCTACTTATTGCAAAGTGGGTTGATCAATCGCACCCTTAGAGGACGCGTTGCAACGGTGAAAGCCTACCAACATCTTGGTCTTGAAATGCCAGAAGATAAATAAAAATCCGCTCTTTAGGCGGATTTTTTTGTTAGTTTTCTACGAATTCAAATTCATATCCTTCTAATTCAATAATGTCTCCATCCTCAGCGCCTGCTTCACGCAAATTGCGATCAATACCAAGAAAGCGCATTTGGTTGGCAAAGTTATAGAAATCTTCATCTGTATTGAGCTTATCAATATTGAAGTTTTTACGAATAAGTGGTCCATAGACTTTATAACGGCCAGTGTCCACTTGTTCGATGGTATAAGGCGATTCCTTTTCCTCAAAGGTATAGGTAACGCCTTGTTCTTCCTCATTTTCTTCCAATACTGGGAAAACAGGTGTTGTTTCGAGTAAGTCGGCTGCTTTGCGCAAAACGGGATCCAATCCTTCATGTAAAATCGTAGTGGTTTCGAATACTTCTAAATCAGGATAGGCTTCTTTAAAACGCTTTAAGTTTTCTTGGGCTAAATCTCCATCCATTTTATTCGCCACCACCACTTGAGGACGTTCCAATAAACGCAAATGATAATTTTCGAGTTCCTTATTGATGTTGGCAAAGTCTTCCACGGGATCGCGTCCTTCTTCCCCACTCATATCCACAATGTGAATGATGACCCGACAGCGTTCAATGTGCTTTAAAAATTGGTGGCCAAGACCTTTTCCTTCACTCGCTCCATCAATCAGTCCTGGTAGATCCGCCATCACAAAACTTCGACCATCTTTGGTTTGAACCACGCCCACATTTGGAGCAATAGTGGTAAAAGGATAATCACCAATCTCAGGTTTAGCGCGCGAAACGGCATCCAACAAAGTCGATTTCCCTACCGAAGGGTACCCTACTAAGCCTACATCGGCTAAAGTACGCAGTTCAACGATGACATCGTATTCTTCGCCTTCTTTACCCGGTTCGGCATAGCGAGGCGCAACATTGCGTGAGGATTTAAAGCGAGCATTGCCTCTTCCTCCGCGTCCCCCTTGGGCTACGACTTGACGTTGATGGGGTTGGGTTAAATCAGCTAAAATTTGTCCTGTATCCGCCCGCTTGACGATGGTGCCAAGCGGAACCTTGACAATGCGATCACCAGAATTGGCTCCATGCATTCGTTTATTTTTTCCCTTTTCCCCTGGTTGCGCTCGAATGATGCGATTATAGCGTAAATCAAGAAGCGTCACCATTCCTGGATCTGCCTCAAACACCACACTGCCGCCATTGCCACCATCCCCACCAAAAGGGCCGCCATTGGCTACATATTTTTCATGCTTAAAGGAAACCAGTCCATCGCCGCCTTTTCCAGCCTGCACATGCACTTTGACCTGATCTACAAACATACGGACACCTCCAATTGTCCTTTCCAAGTTTAAGGAAAGATCTCTTTTCATTCTAAAGAAGACAAAAAAAAAGAGCCGTAAACAGGCTCAGTTTTAGAAAAACTATTCAGCAACAGGATAAACAGAAACTTGTTTTCTGTCTCTGCCAAGTCTTTCGTATTTTACAACGCCATCCACAGTAGCAAACAAAGTGTCATCGCCACCTCTGCCTACATTTTTACCAGGATGAATTTTAGTTCCACGCTGACGGTAGATGATTGAACCAGCAAGGCATTTTTGGCCATCGGCTAGTTTAGCACCTAAACGTTTGGAGTGGGAGTCACGGCCGTTCTTTGTCGAACCGACTCCTTTTTTAGAAGCGAAGAACTGAAGGTTCATAGTAAAGCGCATGATTTTACCTCTTTCTCTTCTATTTTAAATCGCTCATTTGGATATGAATATATTTTGGATACTCCAAAGCCAAAACACGAAGCTGCTCTTGAAAAAAGCGTAAGCTCACTTGCAAATCGCTTGAATCGTGAAGAACTTCGATACAAATGAGATTGTCTTTGGCTTCGAGTTCACAAGTTTCTGGATATAAAGTATCAATCGCATTGAGCGAAGATAAAGCGATTGCCGATACAGCACAACACACCAAATCTTGACCATAGGGACCTGAATTGGCATGTCCTTGTATCTTTACTGCTTGAATCGCCTCGTTTTTAACCTTAAATTGAATTCGAATCATTAAGCCACAATGGATTCAATTTTTACACGCGTATAGGGCTGTCTATGGCCTTGTTTTCTACGCGTAGAAGATTTTTTAGGGCGGTATTTCACGATGGTAAGTTTTTGTCCTTTACCTTGTTTTTCTACAACACCGGTAACTTTGGCCCCTTCTACAAATGGAGTGCCAATTTTTCCATCTACATACAAAACTTTATCAAATGTGACGGTGTCACCTTCCTGGGCATCAAGTTTTTCTACCCAGATCACCGCACCGTCTTCAACTTTAATCTGTTTTCCGCCGGTTTCAATAATTGCGTACATCAATATGTCTCCTTTCTTGAATACTCGCCATGAAGGCGGGCCAACGTATGACCACTTTGAGCCTTTTTTGAGCGGTTGCAAGTCTTGAAGACTGCAACATGTGATATTTTAAAGACCCTATTTCCATTCGTCAACCACAGAGACAAGCAATTTGTCAAGAAAAAGAAGAAAGGGATCCGCTTTAAAAATTTCTTCCAAGCTTTCTTTATATCAAAGACTAACATTACGAATTCAAATTGTTTTAGTTTTCTGTAAACCTAAATATTCTTCATTTAAAATCTATAAATTGTGTTTTCCTTAATTAAGAAAAAAGAAAGGAAGAGAAAAATGAAATTTCTAAAAAAGACTGAGGAAGAAAAAGAAGCTCAAAGAATTGTACAAGAAAAAGAACAAGCGCTTCAAAGGCAAACAATTATAGATCAATACCAAATTCAAGATCTTCACAATCTTCAAGTTGTAGAAAGAATTCTAGACGTGATGGTTAAAAACCAAAGTTCCATAAGTCTAGGTGATTTTCAAAACGTACTAATGGAACAAAATTTTATTTTAATTCGTCAACTTGACGAAATTATTCATATTCTTCATCAAGGCAATAATTCCAATGGCTAAAGTTAAAAAATCTTCTCTTAGCACTACTCATCGACGTGGTCAGCTCACTTAGTCTTAGCTCTCTAGTGCTATAGAACAAGAACTAACTATTTGCCTTTTAGTCCGATTTATAGAGAAAGTACGATTCTAAAATTTTTCCAGCTGATGTCGAATTGTTTTTGAATATCTAAGGTTTTTCTATCTTTTTTCCGATTTCACACTGCTTCAAGAATACTGACACAAGGTATTTCTTTAACGGAAGTTCAAGAAACTTTGAATTTTCTAGCGGCACACTCAATTGTTTCTACACAAACTATTTAAAAAAAAGTAAAAACTCTAAAGCAAGCTTTAACTTTAGAGTTTTTTTCATTTAAAAAAGACTAGCCTCAAGGCTAGTCTTAAAGGTACAGGAGAAAATTAGTTTTCTTGTTTAGCCATGTCAGCTTCTACAGCAGCCATGTCAAGTTGA
>CAYTMK010000050.1:0-10239 GCA_964438885.1 uncultured Erysipelotrichaceae bacterium
GGCTGAGATTTGGACCCTTAATACCTGATCTAGTTAGTACTAGCGTAGGGAGTCGCACAATGAACTGCGCCTTCTTACTTTAAGGAGGTTTTTTTTATGGCTTTTCGAAAAAGTCACATTACTACCCGCGACGTAGCTTATGTAGGAATGTATCTGGCTTTGTTTTATGTTCTTGATGTCATGTCCAACATTATTCCTCTTTTTAAAATGCCTAATGGTGGTACATTGGGTCTGGGCACGATTGCTTTACTTTTAGCAAGTTATAAACTTGGTTGGAAATTAGGCTTGTTGACAGGGACCTTATCGGTTTTAGTCCAATTTGTAGCAGGCCAAATGTATTTATTGGGATTTATTCAGTTTTTGCTTGATTATTTTATTGCTTTTTCTGTTTACGGCTTAGCCTGCCTTTTTCCCAATTGGAAATGGTTTTACTCGGGAATTTTGGTTACGAGTGCCATTCGTTTTATAGCTTCTTTGATCAGTGGAGTTGTCTTTTATGGGTTGAATTGGTCTGGATCAGCGGTATATCAAGCAACTTATATGATTCCGACCATTCTTTTGGATATGGTTTTAGTCCCTATTTTGGTTCAACATTTACCTCGTTTAGGAAAAGCCCATTAATGTCGTGTATGGAGTCGCTTTTAAGCGGCTTTTTTTATGATTCTAATGGCTTGCTTTAAAGCTTATTCCTATACTAAAAGAGAACAAAGAGAAAAAGTCTGAAAAGGAATAAACAAATGAAAGCGAAATTTTTACAAAATAAATGGATTCAAAAAGCAATTCTTTGGTGGAATGAAGTTGGCCACAAAGTAAAAACTTGGTTATTGATGACGGGACTTCTTTTGGTTATTTTTTTATATTTCTTACTTTTGGATTGGCAACGATACAGTCCCTCCGATTCCGCTCCTTTTTATGTATTTTTGATCGTTCGATCTATTGAGTTTTTATTGCCAGCTTTTTTATGTTTAATCATCGCCTTGGTTTTATTTTTTAGAGAAGAGTTTAGATCGGAGTAGAAAAAGGAATGCATGATGTTTTGATTGAAGCTGTAGTTCAAACAGAATATAAGAATCTTATGGAAAAATTTGAAAATCCACTTGAAAATCCGTGTTCTTTAAAAGTGGGTCAACATTGGATTTCTAAAGAAGCCACGATGCCCGAGGGATTTTGTCCTAGTGCTTGGCAAAGCGTGTATCCTTATGTCTTTGCTCTAGCCAATGGAGCTACGTCTTTTTTTGATGGCTGGATGAAAGAACCCAATACGGCTATGGTTTCTTGTAATGATGGTTTTCGTCCTATGAGCTTTTATTTACAAGTGATTTTTACTTCTTTATAAAAAAAGGGATGTGTCAAAAGAAAAGTTTTCTTTTGCACATCCCTTGATCTGCTCAAATATCATAAGCCATGTTCTGTTCTTACTCTCGTAAGTGCAGCAATTTATCTATGCTTTCGCATCCGTCCGCCGCTTCAATTCGCTTTGGACAGTTCCCCTACCAAATTTGGGTTTCTCGCTTGAGGGGTTTACCCGTTCCACCTTTTTTGTTTCCAAAAAAGCTACGTCTCTGTGGCACTTTTAAAGATCGCCGCCATGGGCCGAAGCCTTTAGGCTTTGATTCAGCCGTATGTCCTAAGGACACCCTAGCCTTATGAATTCGACTAGCACAAACACTACAGCCATCTCAGGCTGTGCGAGCATGGACTTTCCTCTAACGGTCAAGCCGCCAGCAGCTGCATCCATTTAAGCAGAAGTTTAATTTAAAGCTATTTTCTGTTAAAAGTAAGTCTTTATCCTTCTGAAGGAAAGACCGCTTTTTCTAAGCGTTCAATCCGCTCTTCTAAAGATAATCCTTCTTCATTGACCGCTACTTCCGTAATAGAAGCAACATTTGTAGCGATTTGCGATTGATAGCCTTGAACTTGTTGACGCAAAGCAAGTAATTCTTGTTGCATCGCATTATATTCAACGCGTAAAGTTTGATTTTCTTCGGTCAATTCCCGAATTTTTTGATCACAACTTACAAGCGCCGAAGACAACTTTTGAGCTTGCTCTTCATAGGATTGATAATCCTCAATGACTAAATCGAGATATGCATCGACTTCGTTTGCCGAATATCCTCTTGAATCTACGGTAAACTCTTTATCATAAATATCCTGAGCAGTAAGATTTGTAGCCATCGTTCAAGGCCTCCTGACACTTTAATCTAAAATTTAACCTTTTTAGAAATAATCGCACGATGAATTATAGCATTCTTTTTGAGTCGATACAATAATAAGAAGAAATATTTGTGATAAATATTTTGTTTTTCACAATAATTAGAGATTCAGAACTCTACTTCTTCTCCAAAATCTTCTCTTAATCTCACCAATTGTGGAAAAAGAAAAGGATAAATAGTTTATTTTTGGATAGCTAAAGCAGTTTAAAGAAATTGTTAAAAAAGTGTATAGAGCTTGACATCATATTGATTCATTGAAAGAAGCCATAATTTTCTATATACTGTGACATGTGACAAACTCTATTCAATATCCCAACAAGCTTCATCGTCCTAGTGCCCATAAAGAAAAGGAAACGAAGGGAAACAAAGTTCCTCTCGATAATTACTCTTCTCGTGGAACCAGTCTTGAAGACGATTTGAATGCTTCAAATCAGTACTATAAGGAACGAAAGACTGCCTTAATTTATAAAAAACCAACTCCAATTCAAGTGGTGCGGGTGGATTATCCAACGCGTACTCGAGCCAAAATTACGGAAGCGTATTATCGTACGCCTTCGACTACGGACTATAATGGACTCTATAAAGGGCATTATATTGATTTTGAGGCGAAGCAAACTCAAAATCCGAATACATTTCCAAAGTATTTAGTACAACCTCACCAAATCGAGCATCTAAAAATGGTGCACGAACAAGGGGGGATTGGCTTTTTTATTATTCGCTTTACTTCCCATAAAACAACGTTTTTGGTAGATGCCATCGAACTCATTCAAGCCCATGAAACTATTGCGGCCAAGTCTATTTCTTATTCTTGGTTTAAAGAACATGGAATTTTGTTACGGGAAGGCTTATATCCGCGAATTCATTATTTAGAGGCAGTTGAAAAACACTATTTAAGCGCAAGCTTAAATTCTAATGAGAAAGGAGAAACCAAAAAAGATAAGGATGCCTAACAAAAATCAGGCGAATTCCACCAACTCGATGGAAAATGGAAACGTCTCTCAATCCAATAGCGCTTCTCCATCTTCAGCTGGATCTGGGAAAAAGCCTAGACGTAAGCTCGATTTTTGGAATAAGCTCGCTGTTGGAATTCTAACCTTATTTCTCGTAGGATGTGTTTCAGTATTCTTTGTTTTAGTCAACATCGTCAACGATCCAGATGGAATGCGCTTTTCAAAGGATGGCTTGTCGACTTTATCCAATTCGCGAATTTTCGATGATTCGGGAAATATGATTTATGAGTTTGGCGCTGAAATTCGCGATGACATTACCTACGATCAAGTTCCGCAAAATCTCATTGATGCCTTTTTAGCCATTGAGGATTCGCGTTACTTTACACACAATGGATTTGACTTGCCACGCTTTTTGGCCGCCGGAATCACGAACTTACGCTCTGGTGGTTTTTCTCAAGGTGGTTCGACCCTTACCATGCAGATGATCGATAATGCTTTTACGAAAAACCAAGAAGAAAAACTATTAGCCGAAAACGGAAGTATTTCTACACTTGGAAAAGTAAAGCTTAAAATTCAAGAAATTTATCTTGCTTTGATTGCCGAACAAACCATTGATAAGGAAGATATCTTGGAATATTATCTCAATCGCATTTGGTTTGGATCTGGACGAAATACCCGTGGAATTCAAAAAGCAGCCAAGTACTACTTCAATAAAGATGTAACAGAATTAAACTTAGGAGAAGCTGCTTTCTTAGCAGGAAGCATCAATGCTCCTTATACCAACAATCCGCTTAACAACATTCATACAGCCGGAGACACAGGAGATACCATTGATCACTTGGCGGCTGGCCAACAGCGTCGTAATACGACGTTGGAATTAATGTTAAAACATGGATACATCACAGAAGAAGAATACAATCTTGAAAAGAGTGTTGACTTGGCTTTTGCGCTAGATTGGCGTGAAACCATCACTGTAGATCCCAACCAAGCTTATATTGACCAAGTCATCTCAGAAGCGGCCCAGCTTTCTGGTCAAGATCCAGCCATTATCCCAATGGATATTTACACGGCTCTTAACCAAAGTGCCCAAGCCGAATTGGATCGAATCATGACAGGGACGGTTATTGCCTTCCCCAATGAGATGATGGATTTTGGAACAACTATTATTAATAACACTACAGGCGAAATCATCGCAGTAGGTCCAGGTCGTCATTACCATTCTGATTCGGTAAAGCAAGACAATTCTTTAAATACTCGTCAGCCAGGATCGGCTATGAAACCCCTGCTCTCCTATTGTTCAACCTTTGATATTCTTGGTTGGTCTACTAATCATATCGTAGTGGACCAAGCCAAAGACTATTGGGGGGGAGGAACAAATTTACGAAATGCCGATGGAAAATACGATGGTCAAATGACCTTAGCTCGGGCTCTTGGTGTTTCAAAAAATACGCCGGCTGCTCAAGCGATGATCGATTTGATTTCCGTAACAGGAACGGATTATTGGATTAAGTTTTGTAAAGACCTTGGTTTTGATGACCAAGTCGCTGAGCTGTTTGTACCACAGTATTCAATTGGAGGAGCCGATATGTTTGCTTCTCCTACTCAAATGGCTTCGGCTTATACCATCTTTGCTAACCAAGGTCGTCGTATCAATGCCCATCGTATTCGTCGAATTATTCGTCGCTCAGACAATACAGAGATCAATGGTAATACTACAACTTATGAATTGATTTCAACGCAAGCTGCCTATATGATGTCGACGCTCTTACGAGATGTTGTTTTTGGAGGATATCAAAACTATAACGAAGTTTTAGCCAATCCCAACTACGATGTATACGGTAAGTCGGGAACCTCCTCTTGGGAAGAAGAAGCCATTCAATATGGTATCCCAGCAGGGGTTATGAAAGACGAATGGTCTGTGGCGTATACAAGTACCTATTCCATTGCGACTTGGTCTGGATATTTACCTGTCTACTTCATGCAAGGATATTATATGGGATGGACTGAGCTTGAAGCTGCTCCAGCCTTCCATATCAATCGTTACATGCTAGACTTTTTAGCCGCAGGAGGTGATTATCATGCGATTGATCGTCCTGATGGCATTGCTGATTACAATGGAGGTTTAATTAAAGCCGAGTTTGTAAGTCGCGGTGATGCAAGCTCCGCTTATCAAGCGGGAACGTCTTTCCCCTCGGATGAACTATCTGCGGCAAGAAGTGCCTGTACTGGCTCAGGCGGGTCTTTTGACAATGGAGCTTGTTCCTGTCCGAATGGTATGGAATTAAATGGCTTTGCTTGTGAAGCCAAAACGATAACAGAGGAACCAACGACTTCTCCAAGTGTAGAAACTACTACACCCAATCCAGTCACACCTCCTACTATTACGGTTCCATCGGAAACTCCGACCCCTGATGTAACTGTTCCCGATGCATCTACACCGGATGTGACGACTCCAAGTGTGGAGGAGCAACCAACTCCTGGAGAAAATACGACTCCGACTACTCCAGCTATTACTCCCGATCAGCCTACCGTAACAAATCCTCCGATTAATCCACCTGAGGAAACACCTGTTGCTCCAGCCCCTGAGGTTCCAGAGCAAACCACTCCCGTAATACCAGGTGATGTATCGGTTCAAGAAGCAAATGGAGCCAATCCGCAGGCTGCTACCACCATCGTTCCTACTGCAAAGGTCTCTACCGATACACTTTTGTATCGCTTATCTGAGCAATTTAAAAGCCTTGTTGGAGGAGTGCTTGGGGTGCGCGATGTGGTTGCGGATATGCGTAGCCAATACAACTGGGATCAAAATCAGCTCAATCGTATTTCATAAAAATTGAGAAGATGAAGCGTTCAAATTGAATTCTTCATCTTTTTTTATTTAAAAATCTTTGAATCTATCTTTTTTGAGATAAAAATTTTAAGAATAAGAATGGGAAATCCGCAGAAAAAGGATGTAAAAATAGGCCATGATTGGTAAAATAGAAAACATTATAGCCTAAAGTAGAAAGGAGGAGTGGACAAAGTTCAGAAGCGGAATAAAAAAGAGAGTCTTTTTGTTCTCTGTCTTCATAAACTTTGGATAAACTATGCCCTTAAAAAAAACAATCCAAACTCTTCTAATTCTATTGATGGGAGGGACTATTTTTAACTCTCCTTTTCAAAGCTTTGCTAAAGATAAGCAGGAAGATATTTTTCAACAAGAAGATGAGCCTGAAGCCGTAGGGCCTTTAATTTTTGATTCGTCCTATTGGGAAGAAGAAAAAGAGAATGAGGAAATGGAGTTGTTTACTGGCTGGAAAGAAGGAGCCTACTATCAAGATGGCCAGCCGCTTACTGGTTTTCAGACGATCTATGGAACTTCTTTTTTACTGGATCTTCAAGGAAGACCAAAAACTGGTCTTATTGAGGATCGTTATTATGATCCTCAAACTGGAGCCCTATTTAAAAATGGTTTCATTCAAATTCAAGGTCAGAGATATCAAGCCAATGAAGAAGGAATTTTAACACCATATTCTTCTTTTAACTTCGACGAGGAAAAGATAGAAGCGATCTGTTTGACAGAAGAAGAAAGTGAAATCAAGGAAACGGGTGGAACTTTAGATCAATGTGTAGTCATTGCGGCGAGCAATTCAAATGGTCAGATTAGTGGATTTGAGTCCAAAGCCCAATCTGCTCTTCAAAACAATCAATTGTTAGTCTTAAAGCACGATTACTTAGGTCAAGAGACCATTCCAGAACAAGAAGCGCATACTTTTTATTTGGCCATTAAAGACTATATTGGTCAGGCTCTACCTGTTTTGAGTTTTGAACTTAACTCCAAAGAAACAGGTTTACGCTATTTGCAACGCTTTTTAGATGCTTTTACCGTATTAAGTCATGTTAAGCCCTTCTTATATGTACCAAGTACGATGATGTATGAATTGGACTTTGATAAATTTGATGGTTTATATCCAATTACGAATAGCTTAACTAGTTTTCCTTTAACAAAAAGTGCCTTTCAAACACAAATTAAACCTAAGGCCCCTACTGCTTTCGAATATATGTATCGCTTATATAATCCCAACAGCGGCGAGCACTTCTATACCGCTTCTCAAAATGAACGCGATACCCTTGTCAGTTATGGGTGGATGTATGAACATTTAGGGTGGATTGCCTCTAAAACTGGCCTTCCTGTCTATCGTCTATACAATCCCAATGCGGGGGATCATCACTATACGCTTGACTCCCATGAACGAAATACGCTGATTCGTTTAGGTTGGAGTGATGAGGATATTGGATGGTATTCCTCGGCGGATAAAGTCCAACCTGTTTATCGTGCCTATAATCCCAATGCCGAAACAGGAAGCCATCACTTTACTCCAAATGCTCCAGAGATTAAAGCACTCGTGGCCTATGGTTGGAGTGATGAGGATATCGCATGGTATGGAACTACTTCGGACCTCAAAGATCTCGATATCCCCAATGTTCCTTATATCAAGGAATCATATTGTTATAATAAAAATGGGGTAAAGTTACAAGACATTCAGAAAGTCAATGATAAACTTTACTACTTTGATCCCAACCAAAATGGGAAACTCGATACGACTCATCAAGGAGTGACTAACATTGGAAAAGGCCGACTCGTGTGTTTTCAAACCGATGGATCACTTTATACAGGTGGATATGAATCCAATCAAAAACTCTACTGGTTTTTGCCAGAGGAAGGATACGCTGTCACCAATGAGTTTTTATTGGTTCCCGGTATCTATAATAAAGGAATTACGGATTTCTTATGGTTTAACGAAAGTGGGTATGCCCAAGAAGGACAACCAGATTGTAAAACAGAAGCCAAACGTCAAAGATGGCGAGGAAAATCAAGTTGGTTTATAGATTCCATTACAGGCGCAGCGATTCCCTGTCGAGAATATTTTGACCAGCAATATGGCACTTCTCAACTTAACCATTTCATGGGAGAAGCTCTTCTGTATGAAGGAACTCCTTATGTGTGGGCTGGAAAAGGACCAGCTACTGGATTTGATTGTTCCGGATTAATGACTTGGTGCATGAACCAAAGATGGTCAATCAATGTCCAGCCTTTCTTTGTTAATGCTTTAAGCATTTATACTAATTATTGTGATTCCGTGGAAACGGGCCAACAAACGCCAGGAGATATGGTTTTTTGGCGAGGAACCTATGGAAGTGATCCTAATTATGTTTCGCATGTAGGAATTTATGTGGGAAATGGATGGACTTATTGTGCGGGTGATCCCATTGGATTTTATCCCATTGAAGCCACTTTACGGCCTGATGGATCCGTAGCGCCTTCTTTTTTTGGGCGCATTTCTTCTGAACACTTTAATAGCAATCCTCCCGCTTTAGAGCTGGATGGTCGTCCGGCTAAGGTGAAAGAGCCAATTTCAACCAATTCTAAACCTTCAGAGGAAGACTCCAATTAATTTGCTTTATCCTTTAGCTCAAGAAAGAACCAAGACTTCTTAATTGTTTAGTTTAGACAAAAAAAGTTAGAGATCGATCTCTAACTTTTTTTTGTGAAAAAAGAGAATGCTCTTTTACGTATTGGAGTCTCTAAACTCTTTTTTAAAAGCTTTACTAAAATGATTGAATCATCAAAGAGGGAAAGTTTATTCAAAGAAAACAGTTGTTTCTTTTAGTTTTAAACGCTTAGGCTTCGGAGGATCAATATCTGGAGTTCCTACAGCGATGACAGCGCAAATTTGTTGAGATTCAGGGATTTGAAGCATAGTCCGAATCGCTTGGGCATTACGAATTCCCATAATCAATGTCCCTAATCCAAGTTGATAGGCTTCTAAACACATATTTTCTACGGCTAATCCTAAATCAAAGTATGACCACCCCTCTTCGCATTCATTGGCAAACGCTCCATCAGCTCCCCGTCCACTTTTTCCTGACTCAAAGCAAGCTACAATTAAACAAGGGGCCTTCTCTGCATTTTTCTGATTAAAAGGAGGTAAGCCATTTTCCTTTAATTGAGCCAATAAGGCATCTTGGGTCACAATATAAAAACGAGCCGATTGTGAGTTTTTCCAGCTTGGAGCGAATTGAGCTGCTTTTAAAATTTTTTTGAGTTCAGTGTGTTCAATCGGTTTATCGGTCCATCGACGAATGGAGCGACGTCCTTCTAAAACTTTATCGAATTTCATAAAGATCCCTTCTACTTTTTGATCACATTAAAACAAACAGATTTAAAGACAAACGAATAAATGGAAAGACTTAAAACCATCTTGATGAGTTTTAAGTCTTTTTTCTTTTAATATCTCTTAATGATTTCAGATTCTCTTATCATTTTCTAAGCTTTCTTTAAGAAAGAAGAAAACATCTTCTTAACTAAAGAGCTAAAAGTTTTCTTATAAAGCGTAGACAGAGGCTTTCACTTGATCTGTATGTCCTTTACCCGTTAAGGCTTCTAAAATCAAAAAGGCAAAATCAATGGCCGCAGCCGCTGAGCGTCCCGTGATGAGATTGCCATCTTGAATCGCATTCACATCGTGATAAGTTCCACCAAAATCCTCATTCATAGAGGTAAAGCAGGTATAGTCTTTGTCTTTAAGTAAATCCATATGTCCTAAAATAGTTGGAGCGGCACAGATAGCTGCAATCTTTTTTTCAGGGTTTGTCGCAAAACTTTCAATTAAATTTAAGATTTCAGGATTGGCTTCGAGTTTAGCATAATGAGGTCCTCCAGGAATAACCAATACATCTACATCTGAAAAATCATAGTCCTTCATCGGAGTTGCTGGAGAATAAGTGACTCCAAAGCGCCCAGTGACTTCATCCGTATTGGCTACACTGACCAAATCCACTTGCATTCCTCCCCGACGAAGTAAGGCAATTGGTCCCATTGCTTCCAATTCTTCAAATCCATTATCCATAATGACAGCCGCTTTTTTCATAAAGTTCCTTCTTTCTTCTATAGAGAACTTTTCACCGTTGCTTTTCCTTAACTAATATAACTGATAGTATATTTGTTCACTATTTATAGTTTGATACCCAACGGCTAGTGTCTTTTTTCATCTACTCTTATCTTTACTGATCAGGGATACTTTGAGTTTCTCTCT
>CAYTMK010000051.1:0-10151 GCA_964438885.1 uncultured Erysipelotrichaceae bacterium
GGATCATCAAGATGCCTTTTTAGATTATGACGAATTGGAAAAGAAACGAGGCATTACCATTTATGCCAAGCAAGCAGGATTAGAGTGGAACGATGTCTTTATTCATTTAATCGATACCCCAGGCCATGCCGATTTTTCAGCGGAAATGGAACGTACACTTTCCGTATTGGATTGTGCCATTGTTTTAATTAGTGCTTTAGATGGCGTTCAAGCACACACTCGTACTATTTGGAAGTGTCTTAAAACGTATCACATTCCAGCGATTTTCTTTATCAATAAAATGGATGCTGCAATACGTTCTAAAGAAGATTTATGGGAAGATTTGAAAAAGCTTGATGATCGGTTAGTGGACTTACAAGCTGAAGATTATATTGAACAATTTGCTGCTTTGGATGAAGAGCTTTTGGAAAAATTCCTCGAAAATGAAACTCTTTCCATTTCTGACATGGCTCAAGCTGTCATGGAGCGCAAAGCATTTCCAGTCTTATTTGGTTCGGCTTTAAAGAATGAAGGGGTTAAGGAGTTACTCGATGCCTTAACGACCTATACCTTACCCATTGAGTATCCCGAAGAATTTGGAGCTCGTGTGTTTAAAGTCACGCAAGATGATACTTCCATTCCCATTGTTCATCTAAAAATTACAGGTGGAACTTTAAAAACACGCGATGTAGTCAATGACGAAAAAGTCGATCAAATTCGCTTATATCAAGGGCAAAGCTTTCAACCTGTAGCCCAAGCTCAGGCAGGCGATATAGTGAGCATTAAGGGACTCACAAAGGTGAAGGCAGGAGATGGTCTTGGCTTTGAACAAAATCATACCCAAGCTTTATTATCCCCTTGTTTGTATTACGAATTGATTTTGCCTGATGGAATTGATCCGGTTCAAATGATGGGTTCTATGCGCCTTTTGATGATAGAAGATCCCTCTTTGCAAGTGGAATTTCATGAAGATACCCAATCCATTTCTCTTCATTTAATGGGGCAAATTCAAAAAGATGTATTGAAAAAGAAGATTCAAGAAAAATCTGGCGTTCAAGTGGAATTTGGACCCGGAAAAGTAGTTTACAAAGAAACGATTGAAGAACCTGTTTTTGGGTATGGACACTTTGAACCCTTGCGTCACTATGCGGAGGTTCACTTGGAATTGGAACCTGGAAAACGGGGGAGCGGGCTTTCCTTTTCTTCTAAAGTTCCACGGGACATTTTGTCTTTGAATTGGCAACGGCTGATTTTATCGGCCCTTTCCCAAGCGCATTTAACCGGCATTTTAAGTAATTCGGCTTTAGAGGATCTCAAAATTACGCTCATTAACGGTCGAGCACATCAAAAGCACACTTCTGGTGGCGATTTTCGCCAAGCTGCCCTTCGAGCGGTACGACAAGGGCTAAAAAAAGCCAAAAGTATTTTGCTTGAACCCTACTTGGCTTTTGAAATTCAAACTTCGGCGGAGCATGTTTCCAAAATTTTATACCAACTTGATATTCGTCAAGCGGAAGTGGAAGTCAAAGAAGGCGAAAATGGATTGACTTTTGTTGAAGGAAGAGGTCCTGTTCGCACTTTAATGAACTTTCAAGAAGAATTAGCGAAAGCTTCAAAAGGGAGTGCAGTCTTTTCTTTTGAAAACGATGGCTACGATGTTTGTCAAAATCCACAACCTATTTTAGAAGAAATTGGTTACGATGAAAGCTTAGATCGTCACAATCCAAGTGCTTCTGTCTTTTGTTCTAATGGATCTGGTCTCATCGTAGAATGGGATGAAGTCGAAGACCATTTACACATTCCCATTCAAAGTGATGAAACGATAGCAAGCAGTGTCTCGATGAATTCCGGCAAAGTGAGTGAAGAAGAATTGCGCAAAGTTTTTGACAGTGCAGGTGGAGCCAATCGAAATGCGAAAAAAGCGGGATCTACTAAAAAGAAGCGCACTGAACTCTCTTTAGAACCGACTCAGGTCAAAACGTTTTCCCATTTGCCGACCTGTTTAATCGTAGATGGCTACAACATGATTTATTCTTGGGATGATTTAAAAGCTTTAGCAGCTCAATCTCTTTTTTCAGCTCGAGAAGAGCTGATTAGTCGGTTGGTCAATTACCAAGGCTATAAAGGCTATTCTCTTATTGTGGTGTTCGATGGAACTAGACAAAAAGATAACATCGGTTCTTCTTCCCGCAATGGATCTTCCTCGATTGTGTATACTCCTGCGGGTATGAGTGCGGATAGCTACATTGAAAAGAAAGTCTATGAGTTGCGCCATAAGTTTCAATGCATTGCGGCCACAAGCGATGGCCTCATTCAAAACTCTGTCTTTTCCCATGGCGCGCGCCGAATCTCCGCGCGTGAACTGCAAAGTGCGGTTCAAGCGGTCAATTCCAATGCGTTTTCCGATTTGCACCATTGGAATCAAAAAAAGAAATGAAAGTGGGTTAACCAAAAAGAGATTAAAGTTTCTGACTTTAAGCTCTTTTTGATTAAGAGAGAGATTTGGGCTAAAAAAAAGAGAAAAGATTTGGAAATCCTTTCTCTTTTAAAACGAGATTCGACTATTTTAAGTTTGTATGGAAAAAGTCAGCCAGTTTATCAAAGGGAATATAATCGTGATCTCCACCATCGTACAAATCGGTATGATTGGCATTGGGGATAATCATCATTTCTTTGTTGTCTCCTTTTAATTTGGCAAAGGCATCCTTACCAAAATAAAGAGAATGGGCTTTTTCGCCATGAATGAGTAAAACTGGACTTTCAATTTCACTGGCATAACAAAGAATCGGTTGGTTTAAAAAGGACATGGTTCCAATGGTATTCCAGCCTTCATTTGAGTTTAAAGAGCGAGGATGGTAGCCACGTGGAGTCTTATAATAAGCATAATAATCTTTTACAAAGGTAGGGGCATCTTCAGGAAGGGGATCTACTACGCCTCCAGCTCTTTGATAGGTTCCATTTTTATAATCTTCTGTGCGTTGGGTATTTAAAGCGACGCGTTTAGCATGACGGGCTTCTTCACTGTCTTCTCCATCAAAGTACCCATTGGCATTGACACGACTCATATCATACATCGTTAAAGCCACTGTGGCTTTAATGCGAGTATCCAAAGCAGCCGCATTTAAAGCCATGCCACCCCAACCACAGACGCCAATAATTCCAATGGCTTCGGGATCGACGTTGTCTTGAACGGATAAAAAATCAACAGCTGCTTGAAAATCTTCAGTATTGATATCAGGAGAAGCCATATATCGAGGGCTTCCTCCACTTTCACCAGTAAAAGAAGGATCAAACGCAATGGTTAAGAATCCTTGTTCCGCCATTCTTTGCGCATACAATCCAGAAGATTGTTCTTTTACCGCTCCAAATGGACCCGATACCGCAATGGCTGGTAATTTACCCGTCGCATTTTTGGGGATATACATATCGGCAGCTAAGGGAATGCCATAGCGGTTATGGAAGGTCACTTTTTTGTGATCTACTTTATCGCTTTGGGGAAATACTTTATCCCATTCTTCTGTTAAAACCAATTGTTCTTCCATGATTGATGACCTCCTTTAGACCTTTTCTAAAAATATCTTAAGATGTTAAGTGTGATCCCAAAAGAATGGAGGATTCCTTTCTTTTGGTGTCTTTATCGTAGATCTTTCCTCATGAAATAGAAAATATTTATTTTCTATTTCATGATATTCTTTTAGAGAATATCAGAAGGCATTTTTCTCTTCTAAACAGAAAAATAGAAAGAGAATAAAAAGCACAAAGTTTAAGAAAAAGAAGCCAGATAGAGAAACCAAAAACTCTAGAAAAAAGAGGGAAAGAATGGAAATTCGAGTTTTACGCTATTTTGTAGAAGTGGCCCGAGAAGAAAACATTACTCATGCGGCCCTTCGCCTTCACATCTCTCAACCAACCTTATCGAAACAGCTCAAAGACTTAGAGGCTGAACTGGGAAAAAAGCTTTTTAAACGCAGCAGTAGCAGTGTTCATTTAACGCAAGAGGGACTCCTTCTCTACAAACGGGCACAGGATATTTTGGAGATGGTAGATAAAACCACAAAAGAATTCCAATCCTTGAAAGAAATGGTCGGAGGAGATGTCCATATTGGTTGCGCAGAATCAGAAAACATTTCTTATATCGCTAGACGGTTTAAAGCGCTTCAAAAGCGCTATCCCAACATCTGCTTTCAATTATGTAGTGGCGATACCCAAGATTTACGCGATCGATTGGATCAAGGCCTTTTTGATTTTGCCCTCATTGTTCAAGATCCAGATTTATCCAAATACAATGCCCTCAAACTTCCAGGTCACGATCGTTGGGGAGTTTTAATGCTTAGAAATGATCGCTTATCTCATAAAGAAACGATTTCTTGTACCGATTTAATCGATGTTCCTTTAATCGTTTCAAGACAGGGAATTCAAGACGATTTGTTGCAAGTCTTTGGAGAACTGGTGGATCAATTACATATTGTGGCAACGTTTAACCTCGCTTACAATGCCTCGATTTTGGTAAAAGAAGGTCTCGGCTATGCTTTAACGTTTGATCGAATCGTTGAAACCAGCCCAGAAAATGGTCTTTGTTTTCGTCCGCTTGCTTTAAATTTAGAAGTTTCAATGTATTTAATTTGGAAAAAGCATCAAATCTTTTCTCCTGCGGCTCAAGCATTTTTAGAGGAGATCAAAACCGATTTAATCCACTCCAATGGGTAAAAAGAAAACCCAAAATTTTGATCCTCGACCATAAAAAAAGGAGCATGAATTCGTGCTCCTTTTTTGTTGAGATGGTTTTAAAAACCAAGCGAATGTAAAGCGACTTCTAAACCCTGATGACTGGATTCCGAAATTTCTTCTACCACGTAAACGCGAGTAGCTTCTTTATCCAATCCAACAAAATAATGAATTCCATTCGAGGGAAATACCAAGGTAGTCAAGGCCGTATCATCCGTAGTTTGTGTATTTTCTACTTCATATCCATTGGATTCTAAAGCTGTAATTTTATCTTGAACGAACGCTTCTGCTTGTTCGATACTCTCCATTTTCTGCGCAGAGATTTTTAATTCTCCAGCACTATTGCGTGCCTCAAATTCAAGCTCCATTCCTTGGGCATTTTCTCCATCTAAAGAAAAACCTGCCTCTTTAAAGGCCGCTTTAACATCCTCGAAATTGACCACTGGAATCGCGGCTAAAGCTGAATTGACATCGGGTTCTACCGAACTATTGAAAAATTCTTCTGGTAAATCTAGATCTTGGGCTAAAGAACTCGTATTCACACTATTTGTCGTAGACGTTTCATTAGATGACGAACATCCTATTAAAGTCAAGCCAAGCACGAGAGGCCATATCCACTTTGATTTCATAAAAACCCTCCTTATTTTTGATGTTTAAACTCATTTCCCTTAAAGAAAAACGGACTTCTTTTCAGATCCTCTTTTTAGAATTTACCTCTAAAAGATACAAGAGGTTTAATTCTTAAAAAGCTCTAGATCCTATAATTTCTAAAGAAAGTTTACAATAGGAGCAGGAACAGCTATTTTAATGCGTTTCAAAAACCACGGTGTGGAATTTAATTTTACGTTTAAAGTACGAAAATGGGTTTTCAATTGCTTTTGAGACCCCTTCTTCTGCTTACTTTGGAAAGGGAGGATTATCTATGCTTCGTATTGGAATGCTGACAAGTGGTGGCGATTGCCAAGCTTTAAATGCCACTATGCGTGCGATTTATTTTTCTGCTATGACCAATGCCAAAGAACCGATCGAAATTTATGGATTCGAAGATGGCTATAAAGGGTTAATGTATTCTAAATATCGTGTTTTGCATCGCAGCGATTTTGAAGACATTTTGACTCGAGGAGGAACGATTTTAGGAACTAGCCGCACTCCTTTTAAAGACTTAAATAAGCCCGATCAGTATGGTCAAAATAAAGTTGAACTCATGAAAAAAACATATCATGATCTCGACTTGAATTGCTTGTTCGTATTGGGTGGCAATGGCTCCATTAAAACCGCTAACCGTTTAAGCGAAGAAGGCTTAAACATCATTGCGATGCCTAAAACCATCGACAACGATTTGTGGGGGACGGATATGACCTTTGGTTTCCAATCCGCTGTTGATATTGCTACACGTTCGATCGATGAAATCCACACCACTGCTTCAAGCCATGGTCGAGTGTTCATCATTGAAATCATGGGCCATAAAACCGGATGGTTGCCTTTAAATGCGGGTTTAGCTGGAGGTGCCGACATCATTTTGTTGCCAGAAATCCCCTATAATCTGGAAAGCGTCATTAAGACCGTTCAAAAAAAGAAAACCAACAACCATGGTAGCTTTATGATTATCGTAGTGGCTGAAGGAGCGATTTCTCAAGAAGATAAAAAACTTTCCAAAAAGGAATACCAAAAGAAACTTCAAAACTACATCTATCCCTCGGTTTCCTATAAACTTGCTGCTGAAATTGAAGAAGCCACAGGAAAAGAAGTGCGGGTAACCATTCCTGGCCATACCCAACGCGGCGGAACTCCAGATGCCTATGATCGCGTCTTCGCCAGCCGTTTAGGCAGTGAAGGGGGTCGTATGGCTTGCAATGGAGAGTATGGCTTTATGGTTGCTTATCGCAATCGTGAAATCGTCAAGGTGCCCTTAAGCGATGCAGCTGGAAAACTAAAACTTGTCGATCCCAACTCGAGCATCATCAACGAAGCGCGGATGCTTGGCATTAGCTTTGGCGATTAGTCTGTCTCTTTTATAATTCAGGCCTATATCCGTCGATTTTGGTGGGGATAGGCTACACTGAATCTATACCTTAATCTTTAAGTGGATAAGAAAGAAGAAGACAATGATGAACAAACTTCAAGCTTTAGAAAATAACTTTCAAAATTTAAGAAGCGATGCCTCTAAAGAAATGATGGCTCGTATGTTAGATGCCGAAGCCAGTCATTTACGCAATGAAATCGTTCCTTTGAACGCAGATTATAGAAAAGTGCGTCAAGAAGAAAAAGAAGATCACATTCTTGAAGCCGTAGCTGGAATTGCCTTAGCTGCTGGAGCCATTGCTCTTGGAGCTCTTGCGATCCATAAAATCAAAACAGAAATCGATAAAAAAGCCGCTTTGGAAAAAATTAAATTGGAAGAAGAGCGCAAAGCAATGATTCAAAAGCTCTCTCAACTCAAAGGAAAACGTTAAGTTGTTCTCTTAAGCCCACGTCACCGTGGGCTTTTTTTGATTCAAGAAAACAGAAGCCTTAAGAAGACCTATACTAAAAATATGGAAGGAGGGAATGGATGTGGCCTTAAGTCATCAAGCTTATTTGAGCGAAAAAAAGCACTACATGGTTTTAAAAATCTCACTTATCGATTACTTCTCTCCAGATAAACTCTTAGGAGGACGCTTGAATTCTAAGCCAAATCTATCTTCAAGGCACCTTCAAGCGCTCAATGATTACGCTCAAGGAGAAGAGGGAATTTATCGACTTATTCTAGTGCCTGCTACTCTAGACTTACGTGCTTTACACTACATTATTCAACGCGCCTTTGGCTTTTATAATCGCTATCCTCATCAATTTGTCTTGTCTCCCAAGCTTTTTCGTCTATATGGAGGAATAGATTACAATATCTATTGCCAATTGGCTGGAATCTTGTATCGTTATCCCATTTCTTTGCCTGGTGATCAAGACTGGGATCGCTCTATTTTAGATGCTAAAAGCGATCAGCTTTCTTACTTTCGCAATCACTATAAAGAGGGAAAACGCAATGCGATGGTTGGAGAGACCTTTGTTCAAGTAAAGCAAGCTATAGATCTTGATCCTCTTCGCCCTCTTCCCGCTGGATTGCCTTGGTATAGGCCTTGGAAACAGATCGGGTCCGTTTATGAGCTTTTAGAACGCTTGTCTCTCCCAGAGCTTTTAACCTTGTATCCTTCTGATTTGGCTCTATTTGAAAAAAGTCCCCAAGCTTGGCTAGAGATCATGGAAGAAAAAATTGCTCAAGTGATTCACAATTGGAACGATTTACCCGTTTTAACTCGCCAACATCTTTTAAAAATGGCCAAAGAACTCATACAAAAACGGGCTTTAGTACAAGAAGCCAAAGAAAAAGAACCTCAAGATTTCAAGACGATTCTCGAACTCGAAAACCAAGCTAAAGAGCGCCAATACTGGCCTGAACTTTTATTTTCAACGCATTTAAATCCATCCTTAATTCCTTTTACCAATCGAATATATTATCGCTATGGCTATGATGATGATAAAAGACTTGGATGGTGCTTTGAAATTGAATTGATGGATGAACTCATTTGTCTTTCCTCAAAGCAAGTGATCTCACGTTTTGGAAAGGCTATTAAAGAAGAATATGCTCAAAAGGCGCAAGCGTTAAATCAAGAACACCAAGTGTATCCAATCTGTCTACAGGCAAAGGGAGCGAATCCGATGGAAAATGCGCGATCGCTCAGCAAATGGATCGAATTTTTGCAAGATTTCTTTGACGAAGAAGGTCCATTGCCTCTAGAGCAATGGCCTCGCACTTTGCGAACCCCCTCTTTACAAACAATGTTTTAACCAAAAGAAGGAAAGAGGACTCACTTTCACTTTATTTAGAAGGTTCTTACCCAAAATAAGTTTCTACAAAACAAAGGACTTTGGATATAAAAATAAAGCTTTTTAGATTTCTTTAAAGACTAATTTCTATTCATTTTATAGACTTGATGTAAAAGTCAAGAAGAAAGAGAAAAGAACATATCCTTTAACTTAGGAACAAAATCTAAACAAGCAAAGATCTAGTTTAAATCTTTAGATTTTAGAAAGCTGAGTGTATCAAACTGAAACTATCTTATTTAAGATTACGAAAATTCATCCTTTATTTGTGACTTACGGAATCTCCAAGGGGAAAAACTTAAAAAGCCATAATTTCTAAAAGAAAAGGAGATTATGGCTTTTTAAGTTTAATTTGAATTCAATATTTGGTCTTCTAATTTTGAATGAACTAAAACATAATACTGTCCTTCAACAAAAGGAATTTGACTTAAATTAAAGTTTGTTTTATAGGCTTTTATATCTTCGCCTTCATCTTCAAAGGCAAGAAATTCATTTGGTTGATTAGCATAATCTATCCCATTAAATGAACGCAAAGTAGTATAGACCATTTGAGGCGTTTCATTTATATAATTTTCATATAGATGAAGTGGAACGATTGTTTCATCTGAAGGAATATAAGTAACCAAATCTTGAGAAGACAAATTCTCTAGAATCATTTCTAAATCCTGTTTATCTTCAAGTGCTTTGAGAATTAAATTTTCCTTATCATTTTTAATAATTTGAGCAGCCTCATTCTTATCCATTTCAATAGGGTTGGTGCATCCTATAAGAGTGGATTCCAAACCTAAAATTAAGAGTCCGTGTATTATCTTAGACATAAAAATTTCCTATTCTAGCTTCCAAAGAGGAACCGATTGCAACAAAATTAAATACTAAATTTTATTCTCTTAACGAGCTATTCATTTTGCCTACTTACAAGAAGAACTTAGTTACATCTGTCAATTCATTTCTTCCTGTTGTAATTCCACTTTTCTTCTAGAAATCAACACACTTTTGTATCAACCGTCTGTCGAGTGACTTCTCCTTTCTTCTAAAGTTCTAATTATCGAGAGTGTGTTAAATTTAATTTCTATTAATATTAAAGAATGATTTAGTTCATATTTAAATAATCTAGGTATAAATGGTTACTATTTCTGTCTAAATGGTCATACTTGATTGTTCTATCTATAATCATTAATTTGATATATTAAAAAAGTGGAATTATATGAAAAATGAAAATATGAATATTTTATTTCTTGATGATAATGGGGAAGATCAAAGAGTATATGGAGATATGATCCGAAATATATTTTCTAAGGATGAACTGACATTTTTTGCCCGTGGAAAAGATTTAGAGAATTCTACTCAGTTTTTTGATCTAGCGATAATTGATTTACATCTGATGGACGGAGATGGGATTCAAGTTATCAATGAGAATAGAGATCGTTTTGGAAGTATTCTTATTCTTACGGCTCATGTTAATCGAATGGCGGAATGTTTTGGTCGAAATGTAATCGGATTTGTTGAAAAAAAGAAGTCTACAGATGAATTTTTGGATAAATTGAGAAAGATAAAAAAAGAGTTGAGAAAAGAAAAAACTTTATGTGTGA
>CAYTMK010000052.1:0-10061 GCA_964438885.1 uncultured Erysipelotrichaceae bacterium
CCATCTCGGAAAGAGGTGGAAAAGTACTCTTTGTTGGTACGAAAAAACAAGCTGCCGACATCATTGAAGAACAAGCACTTCGCTCTGGTTCTTTCTATGTAAATAAGCGTTGGCTAGGTGGTCTTTTAACCAACTTCCGCACGATCCAAAAACGCATCAAACGTTTGATTGAGATCGAAGAAATGGAAGCGTCTGGAAAGCTAGCCGTCTACACCAAAAAAGAACAAGCACAGATTTTAAAAGAAAAATCCAAACTTGAAACTTCTCTTGGTGGAATTAAAGAAATGAAAAAATTGCCCGATGCCGTAGTTATTGTGGATCCAAAAGAAGAACACAATGCGATTGCGGAAGCAAAAAAATTGGGCATTCCAATCTTTGCTTTGCTTGGTACAAACTGTGATCCCGATGATGCGGATTATCCAATCGCAAGTAACGATGATGCAACGCGCTCCATCAAACTTTTGACAACTCTCTTAGCGGATGCTGTTGTGGATGCGAAAGGTGGCTTGCTTGAAATCGCCTACCTTGACAATCCAGAAGAAGACATCAATATGGAAGATGTCATCCGCAATGTGGAAGCCCAAATCGCTGAAAATGAACGTCGTCGTCGTCAAAGAAACGAAGAACGTCGTAAGAGAAATATGGAACGTCGCAACGCAAATCGTCGTCCCTACAACAATCGCGGCGCCAATACGCGTGCTCCACGTGATGGCCAAGCTCCACGTGCTCCACGTAACGAAAACAAAAACGTTGAAAAAACTACAGACGAACAACCAAAAACGGCTGACAAAAACTAAAAGAGGGAGTAAATCATGGCAATTACTGCAAAACAAGTAAAAGAACTGCGCGAAAGAACCGCGGCTGGCATGATGGACTGCAAAAAAGCCTTGACTGCTACCAACGGAGATATGGAAAAAGCGATCGACTGGTTGCGTGAAAACGGGATGGCAAAAAGTGCCAAAAAAGCTGGTCGTATTGCTGCGGAAGGCTTAACACGCGTAGCTGTAGATGGAAACACAGCGGTTATTTTCGAAGTGAACTCCGAGACCGACTTCGTTTCCAAAAATGATCAGTTCTTAGAGCTTCTTGATACCATTCAAGCTGCTCTTTCTGCCAACCAACCTGCTACGGTTGAAGAAGCTTTACAAATCGAACTTCCTTCTGGCACTATTAACGACTTGATCTTATCTGCTACTGCAACCATCGGTGAAAAGATCACTCTTCGTCGTTTGGCAATCGTCAACAAAACAGACGATCAAACCTTTGGAGCTTATATGCACAACAAAGGAGCGATCTCTGCACTTGTGGTACTCAATGGTGCTTCAAACGAAGTGGCTAAAAATATCGCCATGCAAGTGGCTTCCATGCGTCCTTTGTATGTAAGTCAAAGCGATATTCCTGCTGAAGTGATCGCTCATGAGACGGAAGTTCAAAAGAAAATCATGGCTGAAGATCCAAAATTAGCGGGTAAACCAGAAAAGATGATCGAAGGCATCCTTAAAGGTAAAGTATCCAAACACTTCCAAGAAGAATGCTTACTCGACCAAGAATACTTCTTAGAATCGAAGAAAAAAGTCAGCGCCTATCTGAAAGAAAACGGAGCATCCGTTGTGGAATTCATCCGTTTCCAAGTGGGTGAAGGCATCGAGAAAAAAGAAGAAGATTTTGCGGCTGAAGTAGCAGCCCAAATGGAAGCAGCCAATAAGTAGTAAAAATAAGAATCCTCTTTTTGAAGAGGGTTCTTTTTTTATCGCGTGAAAAGAAAGGATGAACCATGGAAATCATCAAACAATTGTTTTATCAATACAAAGAACCCATTACCTATTTGTTTTGGGGGGTAATGTCTACGATTGCCAATGTGGTGAGCTATTGGTTGTGTTACGATATCTTTCATCTATCCAATATAGTCAGTACCTTAGTGGCTTGGATCGTAGCGGTTGTCATGGCATTTATCACCAACAAATTATGGGTCTTTGAAAGCCGCAATACGTCTTGGCAAGAGGATTTAAAAGAGTTTTTCTCCTTTATTGGCTTTCGAATCGTCTCGGAAGTCTTCGATCTTGCCATCATGTATTGGGCCGTCGATCTCATGGCGATGAATGGACTTTTTTGGAAAATTGTAGCCAATGTCATTGTCGTCATTTTGAACTATATCTTTTCCAAGTTTATTATTTTTAAAAAGCCCACAAAATAAAAAAAAAGGAAGATACCCCACATTTGTCTTAAGATGTTGCCGGATATTTTCACAATTTATGAGGTGGTTTTTCTTCTTTTTACTTTCTTAAGGAGGAATTTTAATGACTTTTGCAGTGAAATCCCTTGTCATTCCTATGATCGCAAGTCTTTTCTTTCTCAATGGTTGTGGCCAAAAAAAAGAAGCAGAAACAAGTCTTTCCACTTTCTCTTCTTCTTTTTCCGTGTCTACTTCCCAAGCGATCGATACTGCGACTCTTGAAGCGGCCCAAGCTGCTTCCATTCAAGCAGCGCAAGAAGCACAAGTGGAAGCAGAGATGGCCCAAATCGCACAAGCACCTGCTGAAACGATTGTGAGCACCGAATTCATGTCCCCAGAACAAGTCCGCGCCAATTTTAATTCCCAAGGGGTGAGTCCTGAACTCTTAGCCCAAATCGATAATGACTTTTATTCCAGCCAACAAACGTTTTTAGACCCTGCTGATTTACGCTTGGTGCGCTTATTGTATGTGGATTTTGATGGCCAGAGTCGAGTGGGGGAGATGATTGTCCATGAAAATATTGCTGATGACATTGAAGACATTTTTTACGAACTCTATCGCAATGCCTATCCCATACAGCGTGTTGTTTTGCCCATTGGCTATCATGCGGATGACAATGCGATTATGAGTGATGGCATTACTCGCGCGCTTGGCTTTACCTGGGATGAAAATGGGCAACCCATGGAACATGAACATTCTCTAGGTTTAGCGGTTGACTTTAATTCGCTCTACAATCCGCAAGTGATTATAGAAGAAGATGGCTCTACGACCATCTTGCCTCCTGCAGGTGCACCTTATGCTGATCGTACCAATATTCAGCCCCATATGTTAACCGAAGACGATTTAGCGGTCCAACTCTTCTTACAACATGGCTTTACTTGGGGGGGATATTGGCAAGGTCGCAATGACTATCAACACTTTGAAAAAAACTTCAATCACGATACCGGACATTTTGATCCTACAATGTCTGCTTAAAAAAAGCGAAGAACGCCCGATGTTCTTCGCTTTTTCATTGATCATTTTGCGCCAATAATTTAGTAAAAAGACCAAAGGCGATTGCGGCTACGGGCCAAATAATCCAAGTAAAGCCCCAGTGGTTGCTCGCAAAACTCCACCACAAATAAATGCCAGTAATCGCACACCAATACACACTTCCTAAAGATTCTTGCCATTTGGTTTGCCGCTTTCCCATAGGAGTATATTCGCCTTCTTGTAAAAGGATTTGTGTTCCTTCTTTTTGAAGATTGGTTAAAACGATCAAATACACGCCAAGAGCCACAATCATCAACAAGAAGCCAACCATAGAACTTACCCATTCTTCTGGTAAAAAAGCCGCTCCTAAAATCACGGGAATTGGGGAAAGTACACAAAGACAAACACCAAGCGCAATGAAAAGAGTATGACTTTTTTGTTCTTGTTCTTGGCAAGCATACGCAAAATCTTTTACCTCTTGATCACAGGAAAAAGGTTCGGTTTGAAGCCATTTCCATTTGCGGTTTAAGCCTTTTTCTTGGATAAAAAGACCTACGGCCAAAGCAACCAAAAACAGCAAAGCACAAACGCCTCCGCCTCCAGCAATGACATCCATGTTTGAATTGTCGTTAAAAAAGCTCACCAAAATGAGCAAAGGAGCCGGAGAAATAATACATAAAAAGACCCCCGAGGCAATGAGTGAAGCGCGCTTCTTGGACCAAAGATAAAACTCTTGGGCTTGGGGAAGGCTGAGCCAGTTTTCCTCTTTAGACACTTCTTGAAAGGAATCATATTTAGTGTGGTAAGTGGGATCTTGCTTTTCCCAAGGATGCCAAGCCTCGTTTTCTTGCTCCAATTGCTGAAGACTTTTCTCAAGTTTCGCCAAATCGTCTTCTAGCTCTTCTTGTTGGACGTTTAATTCTATTGGTGGCTCTTCTTCCTCGTCTTCTAAATTCGCTTCTAACAAATCATCTATACTGACTTGAAAAAGCTTACTCATACGTATGAGTTTTTCTAAATCTGGAATTGAGTTCCCAGACTCCCATTTGGAAACGGCTTGTCTTGATACGTCCATTTTGGCCGCAAATTCCTCTTGGCTCCAATGGTTTTTCTTACGCAGAGCTTGAATGTTTTGCGCTAAATTCATCGTTTTCTTTTCCTTTTTTTATCTTTAGCATAATAAACTTCATTTTAAAAAACCACCATGTATAAGTTGCCATGTGTCAACTGGTGGTTGCATTCAAAAATTTCTTTTAAGTCTAGGAAAGAAGAGCGGCGAGAATGGTTTCTTTTGTTTAAGTAAAGGCTCATGTATAATAGACGGGAATGAAAAGGACCGATAATTCATGTACAAACGTGTTTTACTTAAGTTAAGCGGCGAGGCCCTCTCGTCTAAAGAGGCTAGTTTAGATCCGGCCATTCTTAAAGCTCTTGCCAAAGAAATTAAAAAAGTGAAAGAGACAGGCGTAGAACTCGCTATTGTCGTGGGCGGGGGCAATTTTATCCGCGGTAAAGAAATTCAAAATCTAGGAATGAACCGAGCGCAAGCGGATTATATGGGCATGCTTGGAACCGTCATCAATGCTTTAGCTGTCCAAAATGCTTTGGAAAACGAAGGTGTGGATACCCGCGTGCAAACGGCTGTGGAGATGAAAAGTGTAGCCGAACCCTTTATTTTGCGCCGCGCTTTGCGTCATTTGGAAAAAGGTCGCGTGGTGATCTTTGGAGCGGGAACGGGCTCTCCTTATTTCTCCACCGATACCACTGCTTCGCTTCGTGCCAGTGAAATTGGGGCCGACGTGATTTTGATGGCGAAAAATGGAGTGGATGGCGTTTACGATGCCGATCCCAAGTTCCATCCCGAAGCCAAGAAGTTTGATCATTTAACCTATTTGGATCTTTTAAAGCAAGATTTAAAAGTTATGGATGCCACCGCCATTTCGATGTGCCGCGACAACGACATCGATTTAGTGGTCTTCAATATGAATGAACCTGGTAACATTCAAAAAGCCGTAGAAGGAAATGTGGTGGGCACCATCATCAGCGATGAAGTGCCTAGACCCTAAGGAGAAAAGGTATGGAAAACGAATATCTCGAGCTTGCCGAACTAGACATGGAAGGTGTTATTGAAAACTTTGAAAGCAATTTGCGCACCATTCGCACTGGGCGGGCTTCAGCAAGTCTACTTGATCGCGTGCGCGTCGACTACTATGGAGAAATGACTCCCATTAATCAAATGGCGAAAATCTCCGTTTTAGAAGGTACTCAATTGGTGGTAAAGCCCTACGATCGTTCCACGGTAAAAAGCATCAATCATGCGATCTCAGCGGCTAACTTAGGGATCACGCCTCAAGCAGAAGCTGACTGCATTCGCATCAACATTCCTCCTCTTACTACCGACCGCCGTAAGCAATTGGCCAAAGAGGCCAAACGCTATGCCGACGAAGCGAAAGTGAATTTGCGCAACATTCGCCGCAATTGTAACGACAAAATCAAAAAGGATAAATCCATTCCTGAAGACATCTCCAAAGAGATGTTGGAGGATTGCCAAAAATTGACCGATAAATTCATTAAAAAGGTGGATACTTTAGCTGCCGCAAAAGAAAAAGACCTTCTTGCTTAAGGCGGGTTTCCCCAATTTTTAAAGCCCGCAAGGGCTTTTTTTTGACTCTTACCAAAAGGTAAGAGTATTTGGAAAGAAGGACGATCATGGATAAAATCCCTCAAACCGTTGCCATCATTATGGATGGCAATGGCCGGTGGGCCAAAGCCCGCAATCTTCCTCGTAGTGCTGGGCATAAAAAAGGAGCGGACCGGGTACGCGATGTCGCCTTACAGGCACAAAGACGGGGCATTCAAAAGCTGATTTTGTATGCGTTTTCCACAGAAAACTGGAAGCGTCCCGAAGAGGAAGTGTCCTACCTTTGTAAATTGCCTGGTTTGTTTTTTAACAAGTTTATTCAGGAATTGATGGATAATAACATTCGGGTCACATTTGCCGGAGAACTCGAGCGCTTTCCTAAAAATACCCAAACCGTCATTGAAAAAGCTGTCCATCAAACCAGCCCAAATACAGGGATGGAGCTTTGTTTGGCTATCAATTATGGAAGCCAACGCGAAATGCTTCTCGCTATGAAGCGCTATGCCAAGGAAGTCGAAAGGCATGAACGCCAAAACGATTTAACCATCGAAGAATTTTACGACTATCTCTTTGTCAAAGAACCAGTCGATTTATTGGTACGAACCAGTGGAGAACAACGCATTTCCAATTTCTTGTTGTGGCAAATCGCCTATGCCGAATTGATCTTTACCCCCATCCCTTGGCCAGATTTTGATGAAGTGCAGCTCGATTTGTGTTTAAAAGAATACGCTCATCGGCATCGCCGCTTTGGAGGGCTCGATGAAGACTAGAATTTTTACCTCAATTGCCATTGTGGCAGTGGTTTTGCTTCCCGTTGCATTAGGAGGTTGGTATTTAGAAGCCCTTGGAATTGCCATTGTCCTGACGGCCACCTATGAATGGCTCCATGCCTTGCCCAATTTTTCCAAATGGGGCTATAGCCTGATGGTCGTCATCGATCTTTGGATTTTTGCCCTCCCCCTTTCCTTTTATTATGGAAATCAAAGTGGACTCTTTAACCTGCCCTTTGCCCTCATTGCCCTTGGTTTTGTGTTGATTTGGTCGTTGCCGATTTTCTTTCAATCGTTTGACGAAGAGGATTGTTTTGCGGTGATTACGTATATGGTCTTGATGGGAATTGCCTTTTTGTGTATGCAATCGCTTGTCTTTATCGAACATCGCTACTTGTGGACCCTGTGCCTTGCGACCTATGGCTCGGATACAGGGGCGTATTTCTTTGGCCGCTTTTTGGGTAAACACAAGATGATTGAGCGCATCTCGCCCAAAAAAACATGGGAAGGCTTTTTTGGCGGCTGGCTTTCGGGCTTTTTGCTCTCCTTTGTCCTGAGCCTTTTTTGGGTCAAAAGTTTGAATCCCACGATCAACTTCATCATTTGCCTACTTGCTCCCATTGCCGCAGAGCTTGGCGATTTGTGCTTTTCTACCTTTAAACGCCATTACCACTTAAAGGATTTTTCGCAATTGCTTCCAGGGCATGGTGGGGTATTGGATCGCGTGGATTCCCTTTTGATGAACTTCATTTTGTTTGGGATTTTAATTGCCCTGATTCCTTAAAAAGTTCCCTTTTCCCACCCCTTTTTGCTTTCAAAAAAGCTCTCTTCCACTCCACTTCATACGATCTTTTCAAGGCCTTTTGGATAATTGTGTGATTTTTTTGAAAAGAGACATTGTTCAGGTAAAATTGAAGGACTTGAAAGGAGGGCTAAATCCAAGTTGTGGATTTAAGAACAGTATGAATTTTATAATTGGCCTTCTCGCTTTCTTTTTGATGTTAGGCTTTATCATCATGATTCATGAAGCCGGTCATTTCATGGCGGCCCGCTCTTTTGGAGTGTATTGTCACGAATTTTCCTTTGGCTTTGGTCCCGCTCTTTGGCAAAAACAAGGAAAGAACACCTTGTTCTCTATACGCGCCTTTCCCATTGGAGGCTATGTCAGCATGGCTGGCGAAGTGGATGGAATGGAAGATGGAGAAGAAGAGGAGGAAGACTCCTGGCTTTCCAAAGTGCCAGACAATCAAAAACTCAATCACAAGCCCATTTGGCAACAGACCATCGTCATGCTTGCAGGGGTTGCGATGAACTTTGTGTTGGCTTTTGTCTTGATGGTAGGCATCATTCAAGCTCGAGGCGTGGTGTCCGTTCCTTCTGAACCCGTCATCTATGAAGTGTTGGACAACACCCCCGCTGCCAAAGCCGGATTGATGAGTGGAGATCGCATTTTGAAGATCACCGCTGCGGATGGGACCGTTTTAGAACCACAAACCCAAACCGATCTATCTCAATTCATTCAATTCAATCCCCAACAATCCACCCTAGAAGTTTTACGCGGGGATGAAACCTTCACCACGACTATTCAACCGGAAATGGATGAAGAATCTCAAGTGTACTTAATGGGCTACACCACTCAAACCCAAGTGCGTCAGGTCAACTTTTGGGAATCTATTCAAGAAGCGTGTCACCAAATTGGCTCTAACATCGCTTTGATCTTTGAGTCCATTGGACAATTGTTTGTTGGAAAAGGTGTCGATTCCCTTTCAGGACCCGTTGGCATTTATAAAGTCACCGATCGTGCGGTTAGCTATGGCTTTTTATCCTACTTGTCCTTATGTGCGTTGATCTCCTTAAACATTGGCATCTTCAACTTGTTGCCTATACCCGCTTTGGATGGAGGGCGCGTAGTGATCTTGCTTCTTGAAGGAGCCTTTAAGCGAAAAATTCCCGTTAAAATCTTAGAAGGCATTTTAATGGCTAGCTTTATTGTCCTATTTGGCCTTATGATCTTTTCTACCTATAACGACATCGTGCGTTTCTTCTTTTAAAGCGAAAAAAGAACCTAAGCTTAGGTTCTTTTTTTTGTAGAAAAAATCCAAAACGAAGCTTTTCAAGTCAAAGCTTTTTATCATCTTCCTTTTTTCTCTTGCGATTAAAGTTTTAAAGACTTCCATCCTTTTCTTTTAAAAGGAATCCATTTTAATCCATCCTTTTACTCACTTTCTACCAATACTAAAAAATACCTTACTTTTTTAAATTTAAAATTATTTAAAATTTTTTTATTATATCAAAAAAAAAAAAAAAAAAAAAATATTAACATCATTTTTTTATTTTGGTACCATAGCAACACTTAAAGGAAAAAACTTAGAAATCTTCAATGCAATTCAAACGATCGATTTCAATTCTACCTTTAAGAAACTTGAGATTAAAATGTTCTAATTTGTGAAAAATAACAAAAATTTAACTTATAGAAATACAGAAAAAGAGAAAGGAAAATGCAATGATTAAGAAAAAATTATTTACGATGGCAATGGCAGCCTCGATGGTTTTGCCCACTCATTTAGTAGCCATGTCTACTCTAACCACATCAGTATTAGCCGATGAATTTAAAGATGGAATAGAAGTAACTGAACTATCACAGAATGATTTTGAAGAGCGCGGTGGATTTACCTACTTAAACCCCGGAAATTATAAAGTAAGTTCTAGTTCCACTTTACCTTCCCTGAATAAACCAATTTGGATTCTTGGCCAAGTAACTATTGATTTAGCCCCAAACACTAAGATTTCCTCTACAGCTCCCACAGTGTTTGGAGTTCTTAAAGGCTCTTCTCTAATCATTACTGGATCAGGAACAATTGAAACTAGTGCAAGTGGTGATAATACCAATATTATTCAAATGAGTGGAAATGGTGCTCAATTAATTATTGGAGGAGCAAATAGTAATGATTCTGTTAAACTTGTTGGCCCACATAATGGTGGATATGGAATTTTGCTTCAAAATAGTGCTCTTGCTTCTGAAATAAAATTATACAATACAGAAATTGACACAAAATATAGTGGAGTTTATGTAAATGGATCAATTGAACCTGGAGAAACTGACATTCCATCTATTGAGTTAAATAAAGTAAATATTCATTCTGATGGATGCGGTATTTATCAGGCTGGAATGTCAAATATCACTGTGAATGGTGGTTCTATTACTGGGGACTCTACTGGTATTGAAACTCGTGCGGGTAGCTTAAAAGTGACTGATGGGGCACAAATTTCTGGAGGAACAGGAAATAACACAACAGTGGTTCAAAGCAATAATAATGGAACTACTACGACCAATGCCGGTATTTCTATTGCTCAACATAGGACTAAAAAACCAATAACTGTTGATATTGAAAACTCAGATATCTCCGGCAATACAGCTCTAGTTATAGCTAATCCAGAAAATAA
>CAYTMK010000053.1:0-9831 GCA_964438885.1 uncultured Erysipelotrichaceae bacterium
GAAGCTCTGAGTAAGAAAAGGCATCTTGTCGGATTTCCAATTCCATGAAAAAATATTCTTGGATTTTTGTCTAAGCCTGATTGGGGGCAGGAGTAAAAAAAATGAATGAGACAGTATCAATGGTTCTCAGTCTATTAACAGGTGTCGCCTTATTCCTGTTTGGAATGAGTTCGATGTCAGATGGACTGAAACGAGTCGCTGGTAACAAGATGGAAATGATCTTATACCGGTTGACCAATACGCCGTGGAAGGGGTTTTTATTGGGCACTGCCGTGACCTGTGTAATCCAATCCTCCTCTGCCACAACCGTCATGGTTGTCGGATTTGTTAACTCTGGCATGATGAAGGTAACTCAAGCTATTGGGGTTATTTTAGGAGCTAACATCGGTACAAGCATTACTGGATGGATCGTTTCCATGTCATTCCTAGATGGTGCGGGATGGGCAGCTTATTTCTCCTCATCAACCATTACCGCTGTCATGGCCATTATCGGTATGGTCTTGCATATGTTTGGCAAGAAAACGACTGTCAAAGCCTTTGGAAATATTTTATTGGGTTTTGCGGTGTTAATGACGGGCATGAGTATGATGTCTGGAGCAGTTGCGCCGTTAAAAACCAATCCAAGCTTCATCCATGCGATGGAAACACTCAATAATCCACTTATTTCATTGGGATTTGGTATCTTAGCTGCTGGCGTATTGCAATCTTCCTCCGCTGCAGTAGGAGTTGTCCAATCGTTAAGTATCACAGGAGCTTTAACCTTTGAATCCACTTTCCCATTGATTATGGGAATTGGAATTGGAGCCTCTTTTCCCGTTTTATTGGCCGCAATTGGAGCCAATAAAGAAGGAGTACGCACAGCACTCGTCTACTTATTAGCGGCTGTTTTGGCTACAATTTTAGGCGCTTTAATATATTATCCTCTTGAAATGCTTGGGGTAGTTCGAATTGCTGATATGGTCATGAATCCTTTCAGTATTGCGGCCGCCAATACAATCTTTAGAGCTGTGACGATGACTTTATTATTGCCCTTTGTAAAACAAATCAAACAACTTATGTATGTTCTTGTGCCTTCTGATCCTGCGGAGGAAGAAGATGCTGGAGACTTCGATAAACTGGAAGATCGCCTGCTTGCCAATCCAACCCTAGCCTATAATGCCGCAATGGATGTTATGGATGGAATGGCTCGAAAAGCTCGCAAAAATGTCTTACGAGCTGTTCAACTTTTAAACAACTACACTCCCGAAGGATATCGTAAGGTACAAGATCTTGAACAAACCCTAAATAAATACGAAGAAAAATTAGGAAAATATTTAGTAAAGCTAACCGCTACTGGAGTCACCTATAGAGAATCTCAAAACATTTCTAAATCACTCCAAGCGATTGCAGACTTTGAAGCGATTGGCGATTACGCTTTAATGATTGCGGATCAAACCAAATCCATTAAAGAGAAAAAAGAAAAGTTCTCCCTTGAAGCTTTAGATGAACTAAACGTTTTAGCTGCGGCGGCTGAAGAGGCAGTAACCATTACAGTGGATAGTTTTATGACCAATGATCCTCAAGAGATTAAAAAGGTCTTTGCCTTACAACAACTTGTTTCTTTGTCCGCAAGTCAGATCAAAAAGCGACATTTAAAGCGTTTAAAAGCGGGTCTTTGCTCGATGGAACTTGGATTTGTCCAAGCCGATATTTTAAGTGATTTCCAACGCATTGTAGACCATTGTGCAGCAATCGCCTTAGACGTAGTCAAAGAATCTGAACAGGATTTCTCTGTTCACCGCTATCTTCGAGCCTATACAGCTGAAACCCAGCCTGATTATCAAGAAATGCTTCAACATTACGAAACCAAATATTCGATTTAATTTAAAAGCTCTTTAGTTTCTAAAGAGCTTTTTTCATATTCTAGAGTCAACAAAGCCATGATTTTTAAGGATCAAGACAAAGTCCTTATCCATCACAGACAAGAGCATACCGCATTTTTGGGTCGATCATTTCAATTATTTTTTCCATTCCTAAGATCACTCTTATTCAAAATTTCCATCCAAATTGAAATTTTTTTATCTTAGAAGACTTAGAATTTTACAAAAAGATGTAAAAGAGGAATTAAAAAACCAAAGAGAAAGAGAAAAGAAATTTAAAGTTTTTTCTTTTTAAAGCCTAAATTCCACCACTTTTCTTCATTTTGAAAGGGGTACACCAGTAAAAGTCTTTTCTCCCACTTTAGGATTGCGGTCTTTTTGTTAGATTTAAGATAGTGAATTGGATACATTCATAGTCAAGAAGCTTGCTTTAGACGCTATGAAAGCAGACTGCATAACTTTGCGAAGAAAGCTTTTCCGTTTCCAAGAATCAAGTTTGACTGATTGAAACGGAAATCAAACACTATCTCTTACAACGAGAGATGAAGAGGTTAAATAGGGTGGAGACAGCCCAAATTCATACTTGTCATAAGTCGAACAAAGAGAAATCGATAAATTTGGGAATCATAATAAACCCTAGTGAGTTACTTGACCGTATCTTATCTATGAGGAGGATTTTAAAATCGCATGACCATTAGCCAAACTCTCGAAAAAATCGCTTCATTTTATTATGGGAAAGCGTTAAAAGATTGTAATAATCGTGAAGTGTATTACATCTTGCTCGATTACACGAAAGATTTGCTTAAAAATGTCCCTGTAATCCAAGGAGATCGTCGTTTATACTACATTTCTGCTGAATTTTTAATTGGAAAACTTCTCTCTAATAATTTATTAAATCTTGGGATTTACAAAGAAGTGCGTGAAACTCTTGAAGCCAATGGAATTTCTTTGGCAGAAGTAGAAGAATATGAGCCAGAACCATCCCTTGGAAACGGTGGGCTTGGCCGTTTAGCCGCTTGCTTTTTAGACTCCATTGCGACCCTCGAATTACCTGGAGATGGTGTAGGACTCAACTATCATCTCGGCTTATTTCATCAAAAGTTTGAAAACAATAAACAACAAGAGCTTCCAGATCCTTGGAAAACAGATAATAGCTGGTTAACCGATACAGGTCGCTATTATCCCGTTCACTTTAAAAATTTTACCTTACCTGCTCATCTTTATTCGATCGACGTAGTGGGTCATTCTCATAAGAAAAATAAGCTCTTTCTCTTTGACTTGGATTCTGCTACTGATCAAATCGTCCATAATGGAATCCAATTTGATAAAAACAATGTCCAACAAAACCTCACTTTATTTTTGTATCCAGATGATAGCGATGAAAAAGGTCGCTTGTTACGCGTTTACCAACAGTATTTCTTAGTATCGGCTGGAGCCCAAATGATCTTGGAAGACGTAATTTCGAAGGGGTATCCTTTGAACACTTTATCAGATCACGTGGTCATTCAAATCAATGATACGCATCCTTCTATGGTTATTCCTGAACTCGTTCGTTTATTGATGAAACATGGAATGTCGATGGATGAGGCCATTGCTCAAGTCGAAAAAACTTGTGCCTATACAAACCATACTATTTTAGCGGAAGCTCTTGAAAAATGGCCAGAGCATTTCTTATATGAAGTAGCCCCCGATTTAATGCCAATCATCCATCGTTTGAATGAAATTGCGAAGACTCGGTCTTCTAATCCTAAGACAGCCATTATTGATCAAAATAAAACAATTCATATGGCTAACATGGACATTCATTTCTCAAAATCGACAAATGGTGTCGCAAAAATTCATACCGATATTTTGAAAAATACTGAGCTTCATGATTTCTATGCACTTTATCCTGACAAGTTCAATAACAAAACCAATGGCATTACGTTCCGTCGGTGGCTACAAGCCTGTAATCCTCAATTAACCGATTGGATCGTATCTAAGATTGGGGATGGCTTCTTAAAAGATGCTGAGGAACTCTCTAAATTAATGCCTTATACCCAAGATCCAGAAGCACTCAAAGAACTTGGAGCGATTAAAGAAGTTAAAAAACAAGAACTGGCTACTTTCCTGAAATCTAGACAAAACATCGATTTGGATGTCAACTCCATCTTTGACATTCAAGTCAAACGCCTCCACGAGTACAAACGTCAACAAATGAATCTGCTTTCGGCCATTAATTTGTATCAAGAAATTAAAAATGGCTACAAACCAGAACAAAAAGTGACGATTATTTTTGGAGCAAAAGCAGCACCTGCCTATATTTTGGCTAAAGATATCATTCATGCGATTCTTGTATTCTCAAAAATCGTCGCCAATGATCCGGAGGTTTCTAAATATCTCCAAATCGTGATGGTAGAAAACTATGATGTCACTTGTGCTGAAAAACTTATCCCAGCTGCCAACATCTCAGAGCAAATTTCTTTGGCTTCTAAAGAAGCTTCTGGAACTTCTAACATGAAATTTATGCTCAATGGAGCTGTAACACTTGGTACAGATGATGGGGCGAACGTAGAAATTCACCACTTGGTTGGAGATGATAACATCTTTATCTTTGGAGTGGATAGCGATACAGTTATCGATAATTACGCTAAGAGTAACTATCATCCCCAAAATATTTTGAAGGCGGATCCAAAGCTGAACACCATTGTAAACTTCTTAGTAGGTGAAGAAATGTTGACGCTTGGTGATTCCACTTGCTTACATCGCTTGCATCATGACATTACCACTAAAGACTGGTTTATGGCGCTTCTTGATTTGGAGGCTTATATGCAGGCCCGCAAAAAAGCTTACGCTGCGTATGCTGATCAAGAAAACTGGAATAAAATGGCTTTAACGAACATTGCCATGGCGGGATTCTTCTCTTCCGATCGTACAATTGCCCAATATGATCAGGATATTTGGCATTTAAAAACCATAGATGAAAAAGTACAATAAAGTAAGAAAACCGGGAATATCCCGGTTTTTTTTTGTTTTGAGAAGGGAGAATGAAAAAATAAAAAGATGAGCAAGTGATGGGAAGTTCAGAAAAAGAAACGGTAAATAAGAATCACAAAGTCTAAGATTGGAGGATAATTCTTTGAAAGCTTCCCGTTTCATCGCCTTTTATGATGCGATGTTAGCCATTATCATGACCTTAATCGTTTTAGAATTCGAAGTGCCCGATCCAAGCCATCTTTTTCGCCTGATTCCAGCCTTCATTTGTTATGGAATTTCTTTTTTTTGGCTTGGCTTTATGTGGATTTCTTCTTATACGGCTTGGCAACACCTGAAACAAGTTTCTCCTCGAACTTTACTTATAATGTTATTTTCGCTTTTTTTTAGTTCCTTTTTTCCATTCTCGACTACGCTTGTAGTGGAAAACTTTATGTCCAGAGATGCTCAATCATTTTATGTCAGCATCGTATTGTTGATTACTTTGAGTAACTATATGCTTACTCAATCTATGAATAAAGATCATTCTACTCCAGTTTTAAAGGCATTGTTCATGATTCCAGTTCGTCTTACCTTATTTGATCTTGAATTAAAAGTTTTAGGCTTAATGTTATGCTATTTTGTTTGGCCCCCATTTGGAACCATTAGTATTTTAATGGCTCTTATGGTTCTTACCTTTAAATTATTTAAGGATTCAAAAATTCGTTGTAAGATGAATTGCAATTTAGAAACGCCTTCTAGCTCGGTTTCTTCTTTGGTTGAAAAACCATAAAAATAATCTTAAAATAGTGATTTCTGAATTTTCGCTATTTTGAGTTACGGTCTATTGGATTCTGCTATTTTAGTTGGGGAAGCCGATCTCACTAAATATGAGTTTCTTCCTTTGCCTAAGAAGTCTAGGAGCTTTTAATGCGCTCAGATAGCTCTTTGGCTCAAAAGAAAACCATATCTGCTCAAGATATAGCTACTCTTCCCTTAATTATTTCCCAACAGTCTCTTTTGAATCATGAGCTAGCTGAGTGGTATGGACATTCTTTGGAAGAAGCCAATATTGTAGCTACCTATAACTTGGTTTTTAACGCCTCTTTTTTGGTCTTATCAAGTTTTGGCTATGCGATTACCTTAGACCAGTTGGTGTCCACAAAAAACCAAGACTTATGTTTTTGTTCATTTTATCTCCGCTTAGAAGCGCCTTTAAATTTGGTTTGGAAACGCAATCGAATCTTTTCTAAACCAGCTAACCTTTTTTTCAAAAACTAAGAACAATTGCTCTTGCCAACTCATAAACCAAAAAAGGATTGTAACGGATAAAAAGTTATTCCGTTGTCATCCCTTTTTTTACCCCTAAAAAACAAAGGATCATTTCTTCACCTATTTTAGCTTAAAAATATAAAACACTTATCTATTAGAACTTTTAAAATAACTCCTCTTATCTTTTCCTTCTTTACTTTCTCATCTGAATTTTTCCTCTTTTTTAGACAGAGCTAAAAATATTTCTCCATTGATTTTGGAAAACTGGTTTCAAGCTTCAAAAATATAAAAATTATTTTGAAATTATGAAAAAGCATCGGTAGGGAAATGAAAAGAACTCCATTTCAATCAAGAATAGAGGTTGGAAAAAGATTCAACAGGATATTGAATTTAATATTGAATTTAATATCAAGAAATTGGAAAAGGATAAAAAGAAGAGAAACTTAATAAAAGAAAAAAATAGATCACCAAAACTTGATGAACCCTCGCCGAATTAAAAAATGCTGCCCAGTAAGTCATTTTCCAAAAAATGAGATAAAGAAAAGAAGTCACTTTTAACGATTGAAAAATGGCTTCTTTTTTATTTTATCTTTAATTCTCAATTCTCATTAAATCTTAGATAGAGAATGTTTGCTACAAGAAAAAAGGAAATTTAAATTAGGCCGTGGCTGTATTGACTCTGGTTTTAGGCTTAGTAAAAAGACCAAGAAGAACACAACCCAGTGCCGATCCAGCAATTAAAGCCACTAGGTACATAATGGGATTCCCTACTGTCATGAAGACGAAGATACCTCCATGAGGAGCCATTAAGGTACATCCAAACGCCATCGACAAAGCTCCTGCTAAAGCGGAGCCAATAGCGCAGGCAGGAATGACATGCAAGGGATCGGCCGCCGCAAAAGGAATTGCTCCTTCTGTGATAAAGGAAAGCCCCATGACTAAGTTGGTTGGACCTGCTTTGCGTTGTTCTTCGGTAAAATGATCTTTAAAGAAGAATGTGGCTAAAGCGATCGCAATAGGAGGAACCATACCGCCGATCATGACAGCAGCCATGATGTTGTAGTTACCTGAAGCAATAGAAGCTGTACCAAATACATAAGCTGCTTTGTTAAGAGGTCCGCCCATATCAATGCTCATCAAGGCTCCAAGCAATGCTCCCAAAATAATACTTGAAGCTCCATTCATGGAATTGAGCATAACATTAATGGTGGTCATTAACCAGCCTACTGGGGGTTCCACAATAAAGATCATGATGGCTCCCATGATCAAAATACCAAAGAGTGGGTATAACAAGACAGGTTTAATTCCATCCAAAGCAGGAGGTAATTTAGAGAACAATTTTTTCAAGCCCTCTACTAAATATCCACCAATAAAGCCAGCCAATAGAGCCCCTAGAAAGCCAGAGGTTCCATTCGCTGCAAGAGCGCCACCCACAAATCCTACGGCTAAGCCTGGGCGATCGGCAATAGACATGGAAATAAAGCCCGCTAAAACAGGAAGCATGAAGCCAAAGGCCACACCTCCTAAATCTTTAAAGAAGGCAGCTGCAGGAGTAATGGTTCCAAAAGCGGCCCGTTCCGCTTCAGGTAGGGCATTGACATCGACAAACAATCCATCCAATAAAAAGGCAATGGCGATCAAAAGTCCACCACCGACTACGAAGGGCAACATATTGGAAACACCATTCATTAAATCGGTATACACTTTATGCCAGCCGCTTTCATTACCAGCACTCGCTTCTTCGCTAGTTGCTCCACCAGCATGATAAATAGGCGCATTAGGGGAAAGGCCTTGCTCGATTAATGCTTGAGGTTTGGAAATTCCATCTTTTACTTGCGTTTTAATAACTTTTTTACCATCAAAGCGATCCATAGGAACCTTGGTATCAGCGGCTACAATAATGGCATCAGCCTGTTGAATTTCTTCAGGCGTTAAGACATTTTTAGCTCCACCAGACCCACGCGTTTCAACCTTGACACGATATCCAAGCTCTTTGGCTTTGTTTTCAATCGCTTCTGCAGCCATATAAGTATGGGCGATCCCCGTTGGACATCCCGTTACGGCCAAGATAAGTGGTGTAGAAGAAGCATCGCTTTGAGTAACGGAGATATTTTTAGCGGCTTCCTTTTCTAAAATGGCATTTTCGGCGTTCTCAAGTAAATTTAAAAACTCTTGTGGAGTCTGAGCCTGAATAAGCTTTTCACTTAAAGCTGGATCCATCAACATCCGTGATAAATTAGCGAGAACTTCAAGATGGACATTTCCATCATTTGGGGCTGCGATCAGAAACAATAAGTTGACTGGAGCACCATCTAAAGACTCATAATCGACTCCATTGGGGATGACAAGAGCGGCTAGACCTGGTTTCGATACTCCTTCAGAACGACCATGAGGGATCGCAATTCCTCCACCTACTCCCGTAGTTCCTTCCGTTTCACGGTGAAACACTTCTTTTTGATAAGCGGTGCGATTATTGATTCGACCACTTTTCACCATAAGATCAATGGCCTCAATAATTGTATCGTGTTTGTCCGCTGGAGAAGCATTGAGGTCAATGCTTTCAACAGACAAGAGTTCGCGAATTTTCATATTCTTTTCTCCAAAAAATCCTAGCCAAGGATAGAATTTTTAATTTCAAAAAGCATTTTTGAACAGTTTGAGCTTCTTTGAATCTTCAGTCTAATAGAAAACGCTTACAGGAGTAGACCTATTTAAAAAGATCACCATTGGCTTCAAGAAGGGCTTCTACTTCAGGTTTTGTAGCGAGAGCTTCAGAAAAGGCCGAAGCACTTCCAGTACAAACTCCCCAAGCAAAGGCTTTAGCATAATCATGCGTTTCTAAGTAGCCATGTAAGAAACCCGCGACCATAGAATCGCCTGCGCCTACCGAATTGCGAAGGATTCCTTTTGGAGCCGGGGCCTGATAGGTTTTTCCGTTTTCATCGACTAGTAAGGCTCCTTTGCCTCCCATAGAAACCAAAACATTACGGGCTCCTTGCTTTTGAAGCTCTTTGGCCGCTTCAATCACTTCTTGAGAAGTTGAAAGTTCTTTGTGGAACAGCTCTTCCAATTCATGAATATTGGGTTTAATGAGAAAAGGGTGATAGGGTAAAACATTCAGCAACAATTCTTTGGTGGCATCCACCACGATTTTATCGACCTTTCCCTCCATAAAGGCTAGGATGGTTCGATAGAGCGTTTGGGGAATGGTATTTGGAATTGAACCAGAAATCACCAAAATGTCTTTGGAATCGAGTTCTTGAAGCTTTTTATATAAGCCCTCTAAATCTTCTGATTCAATTTCTGGACCACGGCCATTGATTTCTGTTTCTTCCTTCGAACGAAGTTTCACGTTAATGCGCGTGTCTCCTTTTTTAACCCAAAGGAAGTCAGCATCAATGCCAGCTTCTTTTACCATGGATTCTAGAGCTTTTCCCGTAAATCCAGCTAAAAATCCTAAGGCGCGGGTTTGCTGACCAAGATTTTGTAAAACGATGGAAACATTAATGCCTTTTCCTCCTGGCAAGATAAAGTCATCGGTCGTACGGTTAGTGGCTCCTATTTTAAAGTCATCCACTGTGACGATGTAATCGAGTGAAGGGTTGAGAGTAAGAGTACAAATCATGAAATCTCTGCTACTCAAAATATGGACAAAACCATATTGAGAAAATTCCTGCTTCATTCTATATGCTTTGGATTATAACCACCTACTCACATGTTCTTCTACAGTCCACAGGCGTTAATTCCC
>CAYTMK010000054.1:0-9177 GCA_964438885.1 uncultured Erysipelotrichaceae bacterium
AACCTGCTAAAATCCCCTCAAAATTGAACGCATTTTATCAGAAACGTGACAAAGCCTATAGCACGATCTGCATCTAGCAGAATTCCCAAGTTTTTCCTTGAGCACAAACCGCGGGCTAGACGGCGTAGAGAGCTAAAGCCCTTAATCTTTATTAAAACACATTTCGCGTTTGTAGTATACACATAAATGCGCCTACATAGTATAGGCGCAAAGATTTTTAGATGCAAGGTTTATTTTAACGGAATTCCATGATTTTTTAAATGGAAAACCAAGAAGCCTTTCAAAGAAATGCCTTAGAGGATAATTTTCATTTTTTTTGACTTTCTTCACTCAATGGGTTTTGGCCTAGAACGCCACAAAAAAACAGGTCTAGGACCTGTTTTTCAAAAGCCGGCGGGCCAAGTTTTTTTTCAAGAAGAGCTTTAGGCCTTTAAAGCATTTTGAATTTCTTCCCAAATCTCTTCAAATGTCTTATCGGCATGAATGGTTTCTACTTTATCTTGCGCTTCGTAGTAGCCAATAACGGGTTTGGTTTGCGCATCGTATTCAGAAAGGCGTGTTTTTAAACTTTCTTCGTTGTCATCTTTACGGGAAGTGAGTTCACTGCCGCACTGATCACAAACGTTTTCCACTTGTGTTGGTTTATAGAATATATTGTAGATCTCTCCACAATTTGGACAGGTTCTACGGCCAAGAATTCGTTTAGTGAGGACTTCGTTGGGTGTATCCATGTATAAAACAACATCCACTTCTTGGTCAGTTCCTTTGGTTAAGTCATCAAAGGCTTCTGCTTGAACAAGCGTTCTTGGATAGCCATCCAAGAGGTAGCCATTGCTTGTTTCCGGCAGATTTTTTAACGTATCGAGTACCATTTCGTTGACTACATCATCGGGTACTAAAAGACCAGCATCCATATAGGATTTGGCTTTTTGTCCAAGAGCCGTATTATTTTTAATGTTTGCGCGGAAAATATCCCCTGTCGAGATATGGTTGAGTCCATAAGCTTCCTTGATTCGTCCACTGAATGTTCCCTTTCCTGAACCTGGAGCCCCCATAATCAATAAGTTCATTTCTCAATTCTCCCTGAGCCATATAAAAAGAAAACGCTTGCTTCATTGGCTTTTCTTTATAATTCTAGTTTAGTACAATTCATCTTTTTTGCACAAAAAGTTTTATCCAACCTCTTTTTCCAAAACCATGAAAGAACCCGCTTTCCCAGACCACTTAACGATCTTTTTTTGTTTCTTGGGTGATTCGAACGCGCTCCATGGCATTGACTAAAATGGATTTAGGACGCGTCTTGTTGCCTTGAATCCAGACCAATTGATTTTCTTTGAGCCAAGGCTTTACTTTTTCATATATCCAAGGCATCAAGGCCAAGTCAATATCTCCTGTTTCATCGCTCAACACCGCAAAAGCCATTTGTTGATCCTTTTTGTTTTTGTAAGGATGAAGGGAATGGAGCACGCCAATACTCTGTCTATTTCCTTCTTGTTTTAAAAGGTCTTGGACCGAAAGAAGGGCTGCATTTTGCTGACGAAATACTTGGGCTGGATGGCGCGTCCAATACAATCCCAATAAGTCTTTTTCATGCTGTAAGCGAAGCAAAGGATCACTTGGACGGCTTTCTAAACTCGGTTCCGATAGCCCGCAAAAATCCCAAGTCTTGGTGTCAGGGTTCACTTCGACAAGGTTGGAAAAGCCATGAACAAGTTCCAAACTCGCCTCTAAGCTTTCTCGATTGACCCCTTGCTCATCCAAAGCGCCTACACGGATGAGGTTTTTGATCTGGGCGCTCGTAAGTCCCAATTTAAACAAGCGCACAAGGCTAAGGGTGGGATTAAGAAAAGGACCATGAGCCAAGCGTTCATTCATGATTTTTTGGGCGGTTTGTAAGCTGATGGATTTCACCATAGAAAGGGGAAGCCGCAAAGCGCCTCGTTCTAAGACAAACGACTCGGTAGAATGATTTAAACTAATGGGCAATACGGCAATATTTCGCCCTGCACACTCCTTGAGCAGCGCTTGAATTTTGCTTCCCGAACCAATCGCCGCATTTAAATTGCACAGATAAAAGACCAATGGATAGTGCGCTTTAATCCAAGTCATCTGATACACAATTAAGCCATAAGCATAGGAGTGCGATTTATTAAAGCCATATTGAGCAAACTGCTCCATGACTTGAAAGATCGCTTGAGCTTGCTCTTGGGAAAGCCCCTTTTCTTTGGCGCCAAGCACAAATTTTTGTTGCCAGCTTTCCATTTCCTCCACGTTTTTTTTAGACATGGCTTTGCGCAAACTATCGGCTTGGGAGAGGCTAAAACCACCTAAGAGCTGTGAGGCTTCCATGATTTGTTCCTGATAAACAAAGATTCCCCCCGTTTCAGCCAAGAGAGGATCCAATAAAGGATGCAGACTTTGTCGCTTTTGGGGATAAAAGCGTGCTTCTAAAAATAAGTCGATGTTTTTCATGGGACCCGGGCGATACAAAGCCAAAATGGCGGCGATGTCTTCAAAACATACGGGTTGATAACGCATCACCAATTGACGGATCCCCGCACTTTCTAATTGAAAAATACCAAGGGTATCGCCACGAGATAAAAGGGCATACACCAAGGGATCGTCTTGAGGCAGATGCAATACATCAATGTCTTGACCAGTCTGCCTTTTGATTTCCTGCACCATCGCATCTAAAGTCGACAAATTTCGAATGGCAAGAAAGTCAAATTTGATCAAACCTAAGGCTTCAAGATGGTCCATGGAAAATTGGACGACGGGAAGATTTTCGTTTAAGTCAATAAGAGGCGCTTGAAAAACGATGGGGTCTTTGGCCAGAACAATGCCGCCCGCATGAATAGAAGGATGGCGGGGCAAGCCTTCTATGAGAAGAGCTAAGGTATACAGCTTTTGCAAGTCTTGATCGTTGTCGATTTGCGAAGCAAAACTGCGAACATTTTGATAGGCCTGTGCTAAAGAAAGATCAGCTGGAATCGTATTGAGTAATTTTTCGACCTGACGCATGGGGAGTGCTAAGGCATGCGCCACATCGCGCAAGGCCAATTTGGCTTTAAAGCGCGCAAAGGTCACAATATGGGCCGCATGGCCTTTGTGGTATTTGTCTTGAACATAGGCAATGATTTCACTTCGCCTTGTATCGGGAAAATCCACATCGATATCTGGCATCGAGATACGGGCTGGATTTAAAAAGCGTTCAAACAACAAATGATTGGCCACCGGATCAATGTGGGTAATTCCCAAACACCAAGCCGCCAGGGAGCCAGCCGCTGAACCGCGTCCTGGACCAGCTAAAATGCCTCGTCTGCGTGCTTCTTTGATAAAATCCCAGACGATTAAAAAATAATCCGCAAATCCCATGGCCAAAATCACATCGAGTTCGTGTTGAAGGCGTTTGGTATAGGTGCGCTGAATGTTTGGATCGAGCGACAAAGAACGCAGCCTTTTTTTTAATCCGGCTACACAAAGCGTTTTTAAATAAGTAGAACTGGAACACTTGGCCTTATTGGGATAAATGGGCAAAGTGGCTTTTGGTAAATCATAGTCTTGCACCAAATTGGCTAAGATCTCGGTATTTTCCAATTCTTGGGGCAAATACAATTCCTGCATTTCCTTTAGAGTGCGCCAATAGCGCCCTTGGCGAACATCTAAAGTGGGATCTTCGAGACGTTTATTTTTAGAAATCGCTTGAAGCAATCGCAACAATTGGACATCAGAGGCTTTGGCATATTGGATACGCGATAAAGCCACGGGCATCAAGTGATGTTTTAACGCAATCGTACGTAAATGCGTTTTTTGATAAGTGGGGGAATCTTGAAGCGAGATGGCGACGGCGACAGTTGCTTTTTTTTTGCCAAGAGCTTGAAAAAAGGAGGCCACGACCTCTTCTTCCTCTTGAGCTAGCGCTTCAAAGTCATCATCGCCTCCTGCATTCATCAAGATGAGATCACAGGAAAGGGCAAGAAGATCTTCAAAGGGTAAAGGTGCTTGAGAGGCTTCCTTCTCTTCCATATTTATAGAGGCTTCTAAGGAAGGATCTGATTCAATCCATTCCTTGTTTCCACAAAGTAAGGTGGAAATTTGAAAAAGGGCTTGTAAGCCTTTGGTGTTTTGCGCCAGTGCAAGCAGCGATATGCGCTGGTTTTGATAGAGAACATCAAATTCTAATCCCACAATCGGTTTAAGCCCTGCTTCTTTGGCCGCTTTTAAAAAGGCCATCGTTCCATACATCGTCTTGTGATCCGTTAAAACCACGGCGGATTGCCCACTCTCTTTGGCCAAATTGATGATTTCTTCAAGGCGCAAAGGACTTTCCAATAAAGAATAAGAAGAACGAGTGTGTAAGTGAATCATACTCTCTATTATACCTAGAGATTTTTTCGCTAGGAAAGGTCTAGAAAGCCTAAAAGAGATAAGCTTGATAAAGCCACTTCAAGATCTCTTCTTTCCTTGCTCAAGATCCTAAAGACTTTTGAAAGAAGAGGACCTAAAGATTTTTTCTAGCCTTCAAAATAAAAAAGCCCTTCTTTTTTTAAAAGAAAGGCTTTCGAGATTTAGTTGGCAAGATTGGATAATTTGGCACAGCGTTCAATGAGTTCATAAACTTGACTAGCGGAGAGCTTTTTAATACCTGCTGCACATTGATGGCCGCCTCCACCAAATTCTTGAGCTAAATGCACGATGGGAATCGAACGCGAACGCAGGGAGGCCGCATAGCTTCCTTCATTGTCTTGCGTAAAGAGAGCCCAAATTTCGATTCCTTCAATGTTTCCTAGACCATTGACAAAATTCTTAGCCTGCTCATAGGGCAGCCCAGTGCTTAAGTAGTCTGCTTGGCTCATGAGCGAGAACAAGAAGTGTTCTTTTTGCATCGCTTGGCTTTTGACCTTATTGTTGTAACAAAACTCCGCATAGCTTGACGTATAGAGATATTCACAGGTCACCCTTGGATTGGCACCTTGCTTGGCTAGCCAAGCCGCCGCTTCAAAGGTTTTATCGGTGACAGTAGGAATGGAAAAGCGCTGGGTATCACTATATAAGCCATTCATTAAGTGTTGGGCAGCTTTGGAAGAAATGGTCCAACCTTCTTCTTTCATTAACAGCGCTTCGACTTCACAAGCGGCCGCAGCCAAATCATCGACATAATCCAAGTCGCCAAAATCTTCCACACGCACGTGATGATCTAGACGCGCAATTTGACGACCCAATTGAAAGCGAGGATCGTCTACGCGCTCGCTATTGGAAGTATCGGTGATGATGACTAGAGCTTTGGCAAGCGTTTCTTCACTTACCTCATCAAATCCTGGTCCTTTGCCCATCGTCAGTACGGTCTTTTCGGGATATTGATCTAAAATGGCGTATTTGAGTCCCAATTGACTGCCTGTGGCATCGGGATCGGGATTAACATGGGCGACAATCACGATGGGATCGGCTTTTTGAATGGCTTCAAAGATGCGTTTGGGATCTTTATTTGGCATGGTCTAAATTCGAATAGGCATCTCGAGCGATCATGACTTCTTCATCCGTGGGAATGACATACACATCCAATGCGGAGTCTTCACTTGAGATTTTTGCTTCCTTTCCACGCATATTGTTGGCCTCATCATCGAGTTTAACTCCAAGCGCACCCAGTCCATCGATAACCGCTTTGCGAACATCGGAAGCATTTTCGCCAATGCCTCCCGCAAAGACAATCGCATCGGCTCCACCCATTAAGCCATAGTAACCGGCTACGGTTTCAATGACGCGATCGTTAAACATTTTCTTGGCTAAAATGGCCCGCTCGTTGCCCTCCTGGGCAGCCGCAGACACATCGCGACTATCAGAAGATACGCCCGAAACACCAAGCAAACCAGATTGTTTATTGAGGATGTTGTCCACTTCTTGGGCGGTATAGCCATATTTTTGCATCAATACTCCAGGAATGGCGGGATCAATATCCCCTGAGCGAGTTCCCATCATAATACCAGCAAGGGGGGTAAGCCCCATAGAGGTTTTAAACGATTTGCCATTTTTCACCGCAGTAATGGAGCCGCCATTGCCAAGATGGCAGGTAATGATATTGAGATCGTCCACATCTTTGCCAAGAATTTGGGCTAAGCGGTTGGTTAAATACTTATGCGAAGTGCCATGAAATCCATAGCGACGAATGGCATCCTTTTCATAATATTCGTATGGAATAGGATAGAGGAAGCTTTCAGGGGGCATCGTTTGATGGAAGGCGGTATCAAAGACAAAGGTATGTACCGCATCGGGTAACATCTTTTCAAAAGTGCGATATCCCGTTAAGCCGGCGGGATTGTGTAATGGGGCAAGTGGAATGCACTCTTCGACTTTTTCAACGGCTTGGGGAGAAGCCACGACGGAATCGGCATAAAATTCACCACCATGGACAATGCGATGCCCCACCGCTTGAATCTCGGACAAGTCATTGACAACATGGTGTTCTAATAAGGACTCCACCAAAAGACGCACCGCAGCTTCATGATCGGGAATGTCTTCGGTTTGGGTGTATTTTTTTCCATCAATGGTAATGGAAAAGACCCCATCGGGAAGACCAATGCGTTCTACAAGTCCTTTGGCCAGCACTTTTTCTTGCGGCATTTCATACACTTGAAATTTTAAAGATGAACTGCCAGCATTTACAGACATGACAATAGCCATATTTTATTTTTTCCTCCTTAAAAAACTAGTTTAAGTGTATCGCTTCCTTTTGTTTCCTTCAATTTTTAGAAAAAAATTCCCACCAAAGAACAAAGGGAATCAAAAAAGGCAGTGCTTCTATTCGAGAAGACTGCCTAGTTCTTTGGTGTATTCGGGATGGGCTTGTAAAAACTGTTGAACCACCTGAAGTTTGGTTTGTAAGTGCAAAAGGGATTCCAATTCTTCCATGGCTTGTACCCCTTTTTTTAACGCATCGTAGACAGCAGCTTTAGAAATCGAAAGATTTTCTTGAATTTCACCAAGTGAGAGATCGTCTTGAAAGTAAAACTCCAAGACATCTTGTTGGCGCTTGGTTAAAAGAGGACCATACAAGTCAAATAAGATGTTTCCTTGGGTATGATCAACCACTGACTACTCCTCTAATCCTTTGGTGATACCGATTAAATAACTCGAGAGATCAAAGGGACGTAAATCCTCTGGTTTTTCACCTAACCCTAAAAAGCGCACGGGCAAGCCGAGTTGATCGCGAATGGCCATGACTACCCCGCCCTTTGCGGTGCCATCCATCTTTGTTAAAATAATGCCGGAAACTGGCGTAACCTCCATGAACTCTTTGGCTTGGCTAATCCCATTTTGGCCTGTTGTCGCATCGAGGACGAGCCAAGTTTCATGAGGTGCGCCTTCAATTTCCCGTCCTGCGACGCGACTCATCTTACCGAGCTCTTTCATCAAGTTGGTTTTGTTTTGAAGCCGACCAGCTGTATCACAGATGAGCACATCGATGTCGTTTTGTTTGGTATAGCGGCAACCATCCACAATGACCGAAGCGGGATCCTGCTTTTCTTTGCCCGCTATACAAGGCGCGTTTAAACGCTCGGCCCAAATCTCAAGTTGTTCAACGGCACCAGCTCGAAAGGTATCTGCCGCTGCGACCGCAGGCTTTAAGCCTTGTTCTTGGAAGTAGTTGACCAATTTCGCAGTCGTTGTCGTTTTACCAGAGCCATTGACCCCGACCATCAAAATGACCGTAGGCCCATTTTCAGCTAAAGACCACTCTGGATCTTTTTCGGGATCGTAAAACTCATATAAAATATGGATCAAGTAATCCTCCATCGAATCGAAGTTTTTGATCTCTTTGGCGTTGGATTCAAACGCATCCACAATTTTTTGCGCCGTGTGAATGCCCATATCACTTTCCAACAAAATGATCATAATTTCTTCCAGCAATTCATCATTGATGCCGCGAAAGCTATTGGATAAGGCGCGAATGCGGTCACCAAAACTCTTTCGACTTTTGGAAAGACCCGATAAATATTTGTCTTTGTCCTTCGAGCGGACAAATTTCGATTTTATTTTTTCAAAAAAGGCCATAGGATCTCCTTTATCTCAGAAAAAAGCGCATCGCTTTTTTGGCTTATCTTGGTTTTTATCTTACCAAACAAAGACCATAAGGCAATCTAAGCGTTTTTTTGAGGAAAATCCTTCTTTTCAAAGAAGATAAGGGAAGTCAAAACGCCTTCGTCTTGTTGGTTTATTGGTTTTAAAGCTTAACGCAAGAAAGGAATTTCTCTATGTCGCTTGAAACTTCCATTGCCCAATTTAAAGTCAATTCTTCTTTTGAACAGGGCCAAGAATTGCTAGCACTTTTAAAGCAGAGCCACTACTTCATTTTATTGCATCCTTCCCTTTACCAAGATGCCTTGATGCGTAAACGCGTGGAAAAACAAATCCAAAATCAACACCTAGAAAACCTGCCCATCTTGATGTTTCACACCAAAACCCAAGGCGGCACCATTTTCCCTGTCTTTACCTCACTTGAAGAACTTCAAAAGTTTCCCACTGAAGTACCTTGTCCTCATCTTGAAGTCAATTTTCAAGGCTTGTATCGCTTGATTCAATCCCATCCGCAGATTGAAAACATCATGATCAATCCTGAGGGCGATTCATTGGCTTTTCCTCGCCGCCAATTTTTAGACCATTTGGCTCCCGATCAACTCAAAACCGAAACTCTTTCTCAAGAATTTCGTGCGCAGCTGGAACAAGGAGCAAGAAAAGCGGGAAGCAAAGCGATCAAAGCCTTAAACAAAGCCGCTTTACAATTTCCAGAGATCTCGAAGATTTGGGTGTTAAGCCAACCACAAGAGGCCGACTTCTCGTGGCTTTTGGTGCTTGAAAGCGAGGAAGAGCATCAACAGGCTCATGCCGATTTATTGCGTCGCTTTCTTACCCAAACCCAAGCTGGCTCTGGAGGCATTTGTTACACCTCTTATACTCCGATTTTAGAAGTCTTGGACAATTTTCAACCTGCCTATCTTCGTCCTTATAAATCCATCAGTAAAAAATCCCAAAAGAAATAAAGCCATTTTCTTTTCCAAAGCCAACGATTCACCATCCAAAGAGATAAAAAGATTCCTTTTTAAAAATAAAAAAACTCAGAGAGCATCTCTCTGAGTTTTCATTTTTTATTTCTGTGCAGGAAGACCAGCCCAAGCTAAGCCT
>CAYTMK010000055.1:0-9117 GCA_964438885.1 uncultured Erysipelotrichaceae bacterium
CCCTCTATCCAACTCAGTTATAATCAAAAATTTAAGTCAGGGACAGAAGAAAAAAGGCTTTTATTTCGTTTTCTTTGGGGAAACGAAAATTTTGTAGAGTCCTTTTCCTTCTCAAAAAAAAAGGAGCGATTTTACGCTCCTTTCAAGGTCTTTAGGCTTCTGGTTGCCCCTCTTCTTGAGCAGGGGTAAGAGAAGCAATATAGGGATTCAAAACATCTTGTAAAGAAGAATCAGTAAAGAAAGTATTTCCACAGAAGATGAAGGCACATTGACTGATTTCACCAATAGCGAGTAGAAAAGCAAGATCATCGTAATAATACCGAGGATCCACAATATAAATATTACGATAATATGGAAGCAAGAATTGAATCATACTGTTGGCATAACTATCTTTAAAGATCAACAGATTTTCTTGGGATTCCGATAGGGTCTCAATGTGAACGAGAGATTGGTTGCGCCCTAAGAACAATTCATATTGATCTTTTTGATTCAGAGCGCCTCGATCATAAATGCTCGCCGTTTTGGCTCCATCTCCCCAAGTCACAATGTATTCCGTTCGTTTTTTATCTGGACAAATATAAATTTCATCATGTAAATTGACAGACCCCGTTTTGGAAGCGAGCGTTCCTTCAAAGTGATCAGAAACTTTATAGGAATCAAATTCGTCTGAGCTGATACTTTGGCCAAAGGTTCCCATGAGTTCAATGGCAGCCAATTTAGCCCCTTGGCTGGTCCAGTGATGATCGGTGCGATAAAAGATATATTCCTTGGAATGGTCTTGTAACGTTTTGCGTACGTCGGTTTTTAAGGTCCCTAATCCATTATATACCAAATCCAAGCTTCCATTAATATCATTGACTGGAGCCAGAGCCGGTAATTTTGAAGGTTGAATGGTAGCTGCCGAAGGAGAAACGAGGACAGTGGTTGGAATCCCTGTTAAGCCCGCAAATTGATTGATAACATTAATCTGGTTTTCCAAAAAGCCTGGTGCCGGCAAGGAATTTTGTTGTAAAAGAGCGCCTTGTCCTAAAAACACATCATCAATCTCTCGTTGACCAGATAGCTTACGAATCAAATAGTTGACATGAAATAAGAAATTTCGTCCTAAAAATTGATCCGAAGCATAGCTTTCCATTTCTCGACCATAACTTCCATCCACAATGGTACCAATGGAAGGAGCTGGAAAACTCTTTAAAGGGCGATTTTCCACAAATGAATAGGCACTATCAGGAACAAGGAGATTGAGCACTAACAAAAAAGAAAGAAGATAGATCAACAGGGTCGGCAAGTACTTCCAGTAACGACTATTCCCTGACGACTGGGTTGGTTTTGGGTTCATGTTACACTCTCCTTTCTAAAAGTTAGCATACAAGAAGGTTTGAGAGGTTTGAGAAATCAACATCGCCAAGCAAATTAAAAAACATAGACCATACCCTAAAGCTCCCACTAAAGCTCTAGAGTTAGAGCCAAGGAAAGAAGAGAAGCGCTCGGTTAGTTTACCAGGAAGAGGAGTACATAAGAAAATTCCTACTCCAAATAGTACTAGGGAGCTTAAAAGGGTGAAACAAGCAGCATTGTCAAAGATTCCACTTACTCCAATAAAGAGGTAACGGCCCAAACGGGAAAAAGCAGCTCCAATGGTTAAAGAGGAAAAGAATGTCCACCCGATCAATTGGGCAAGAACCACATAGGCATGTTGTAAAAATCCAGGAAGTTTTTGAAGGACTTGGTTGAGCGCAAAGCGTTCCAATAAAATCATTCCACCTTGGTAAAGTCCCCAAAAAATAAATGGCCAGGTAGAGCCATGCCAAATTCCAGTTAAAAGCCAAACCGTTAAGACATTTAAAACCCAGCGGTTTTGTGAAACTCGATTTCCTCCAAGAGGAATGTAAACGTAGTCCCGAAACCAGTCGGTTAAGGAAATATGCCAACGGCGCCAAAAGTCTTGCACGGAAGTTGCTTGATAAGGTTGATTAAAATTTCGTCCGATCCGAAAGCCAAACAAAGAGGCCATTCCTCTTGCCATGCGAGAGTATCCACAAAAGTCAAAGTACAATTCAAAGAAGTAGGCAAATCCATAAATTAAATTACCTAACCAGGTTGTATTGGTCGACATCGTAGAAAAAACCAGCGCAAAGTTATTGGCCAACATCACCTTAAAAATTAAGCCCTGTAAGAAAAGAGCCGCTCCTTCTCGTTTCAGCTTGGCTGTTACAGGATGATTTTCCAATTGCTCTTTAAATTGGGCATAGTGTCCGACGGGACCCATATTTACTCTTGAGAAGAACGCCACAAAGAGTCCAAAATCTACCAACGAACAAGGCTCCGCTTTGTAGTAATACACATCAAAGAGATAGGAAAGACTTGAGAAGATGTAAAACGACAACCCAAGAGGTAAAGGAAAGGCAGGGACGTTAAGGGTTAGACCCAATAGATGAAACAATCCCCCAATCCAAGAAGCGAAGTATTTATAAAGAAAAAGAATAAATAAATTCACGCCCACTCCAAACCAAAGCGCATGTTTGCGCTTTTTACTTTGAGGAGCCAAGGGTGATTCTTCTTCATAGGCCAAAGACTTAGCACTGATCCAGTTCCACAACAGGACAAATATCAAGATAAAAAACGATTGGAGAGATCCCCAAGCATAAAAGACAAGTGAAACAATGAGTAAAAAAAGATTTAGAACTTTTGTCTTTGTCTTTAGGCGCAACAATACCTGATATAAGCCAAAGGTGATTGGAAAAAAGCCAATCAAAAAGACAATATCGGTCAGCTGCATATTAGTTCTCCTTCAAAGCCCTTTGAAAGGCTTCTTTGACTTGTTCGGTTTGTGATCCCACATAATAGAGGGCATAATTCTCTTCCATATCGATGAGTGCGTTTTTCATCAATTCGGCTTGCTCAGGGGCATACCCTTCATAAATTTGTTCTTGCGAATTTTTACGCGTGGTAATCGCAGCTTCAAAGAGATCCGCACTTGCAGGATCAAATTGAACCAGCACCAATTCATTGGCCGACATCGCATCATCCAGTCGATAAAAAGAAATATTGAGCGCTTGCGCTGGATCTAAATTCAAGTAACGACGAAGCTTTTGATTGTCTTGTTTAGGATAAAGGCTTTGATCAACTGCACTCAATACACTTTGTTCCACATATCCAAAAGGAGTCGAAGAATTAATCTTTCCACCTAAAATAAAGGTCGATAAAAAAATACAGAGTCCCGCTAACAACACACATTGTATCCAGATGTACGGGTTGCGAGAGTTTTTCATAAAATTTCAGGATGAAACCCTTCCACTTTAGTCGGGGAAGAAAATCCTGATCCTCCTTTCTCTTTTTGTCTACTCTTCTTCACTGAGAGAATTTCTCTTTAAAAATAGTTGAAGATAGACCTATTCTTTCTCTAAAGACTCATAGAATGCAACTTACATCATACCGAAGTCTTCTTGAAAATTGACTTTTTCTTTTCCTAAAGTCATCTAAACTGTCATTTTTTGGATTTCTATTCTTTAAGGATTTTTTTCAACCAGAATAATTTCTCAAAAATGAATTTTTCTATTACACTACAGGCCTAGAAGGAAATACTTTTAAATAAACGATAAGGAATCGTTTTTTTTTAGAGAAAGCCTAGTTTCCGTTCTTCAAAATTTTCGCTATGATGTAGGATACAAATTCCCTATAATATTGAAAAGTTTGTTGGAATGTAGAAACAAAAGACTTTACGTATAGATTTTTGGAGAATAAAAATAACTATGAGCATTCAAAAAAACGACTTAAAAAAGCGTCCTAAAAAGATTGCTCGTCGCGCAGCCCTTTTGATTTTAAGTGGCGTTGCTATTCTAGGTATAGTGGGAGGAATTGTTCTTACTTCTATTGTGTCCAATCGGTCCAGTTTACGCGAAGGAACGAGTTATTTGATGAATTTAGAACAAACAGATCTTCAAACGCTTAGTGCTAAACTCGAAGCGCGAGATAAAGAAGAAAAACGGGCGAAATTAAATGCGATTTTGGACGAGACTATCAATCAAGATACATCCATTTGGCCTTTGTTTGAAAATTCAATCATTTTAGGTGATTCTAGACCAAAAGGATTTTTAGAGTTTGGCTTTTTACCAGAAACAATTGTTTGGGCTCAAATTGGAACAAGTTGTTTAACCATTCCCGATTTTGTCAATCGAGTAGAACAAGCTTTACCGGAAGTAATCTATATTTCTTTTGGTATTAACGATGTTTTACATGGTCTAGGAAGTCAAGAAGAAAATGGATATGGATTGATGATGGAAGAATTCATTCAGGAATTATTAGCGGTCGCACCTAATGCAAAAATCGTGGTCAATTCTATCATTCCCACTGCCACTTGGTTAACCAATGCGAATCCTGTTTGGCAAAATGTTCCTGAATACAATCGACAACTTGAACAGATGTGTACTCGAAATGGATGGGTATATGTCAACAATGATGAAATTTGTGAAAATGGTAATGCTCCCATTTATGAGGGAGATGGTATTCATTTTTATTCGTATTTTTATGAACTATGGGCCATTAATATGCTTCGAGCGCAAATAGATGCGATGTAGTCGTCTCTTGGCCTTCATCTTTTTTAGAATAAAGAGAATTTGGAAAGATAAGACTTTTTCGTAGAAAAAATAAGAGGAGGGGAGAGTATGGCCACACAAAAAAAACCGATACAAAAGAGGCAAGACCGTTCCTCAAAGAAAAGAGTTTCTAAAACCGTCTCATCCACTCCTAAAAAAACAAAACAAAAGAAGACTCACTCTAAACGTTCTTTGGGGCGAATGACTTTATGGATTCTCCCCCTTATTCTTGTGGGGCTTTTTGGAGGATTTTGGTACTACAACTACCAAGTGCGTCAAGGTACTTTAAAAGCTGGCCTTGATTTTTTAACCACCCAAGAAAATAATGATTTAGCGGGAATTAATTCTCGAGTAGATGAACGCAATCGACAAGATGCGCTCACCCGATTTAATAATGTGAATGAAGGAATTGGATCCGTTTGGACGCTCTTTAAAGATGCTGTGATAATGGGTGATTCACGCGTTTATGGCTTTAAAAGCTATGGCTTTTTACCGGAAAATCAAGTTTTAGCCGAAGCAGGATATACCATCAATAACATTACGGAGTATTTGGATACGATTGCTGCGACACAGCCTAAAGTTATTTATTTATCGTATGGAGTGAATGACATGGGGTTAGATATCGGACGAGATGAAGGAGACAATGGCTACCAAGCGGTATATGAACGCAATATCCAAGCTCTCTTGGAGAAATCACCTCATTCTAAGATTGTGGTGAATTCCATTATTGATCCTACGCCAGCAGCAATTGCTCAAGCCCCACGCTGGGATAAGGTGGATGATTTCAATCGTCAAATCAAGGAAATGTGTGAACGAAATGGCTGGATTTATGTGGATAATTCTTCTTTATCCGATAATGGCAACGCTCCGATCTATGCTCCAGATGGCATTCATTTTTTATCAACCTTTTATGAAACATGGGCCAAAAATATGTTGAAAGCTCAATATGCTGGATTAAATGCCCTATAAAGAGGTAAAGATTGTTTCATTCTTTGCTCTCCTATCTTACTTTTAAAATAAAAGACGGTTCAAAAAGCAAGACTCTTGCTCTTGAACCGCCTTTTTATATTTAAATTTCTTCTCTAGCTCTAAAAAAAGTTAGAGCGATTCGTTCAGACTCTTTTTTTAGAAAGCTTATTTTGCATTTGCTGCATCCACTGCTTCCATAATTTGTTTTAAATTAATGGTGCAGCCCGTTTTTACATCTTCTTCTTCAGCATAGCCATCAGAATTCAATTTGACAGAATCAATACCATGCTCTACTAAGTAATTTTCCAAGAATTGGATTTGTTCGTTCCATTCTTTTCCAATACCCGATTTATCTTTTAGACCATAGTCAGTCCCAATTTCTTTTTTAGAATCTCCACTAGAAGTCGTCTCGTCGATTTCAATGGCAGTTACTTTTCCATCTTTTTTAGTCACTGTTGCACTGATTTCGCCATCATCGGTTTCCACATAGGCCGTATTGCTGACAGTGCCCTCATCTTTAGAAGCATCAGTGGTTCCACTCGAACAACCAGCCAATAACGCACTTACAAGCGTAAATGCTACGAATCCACGGAATTTCATGAATTATATTCCTCCAAGAATTGTATTTATAACTCTATCCTACTCAAGTTCAAAGAAGTTCTCTTAAAGAAAGCTCAAGGAAAAAAATAAAATAGTTATTTCTTAATTCTCTTGGCTTTTTTCTTTGGCGTTTTCCAAGCTGGCTTGTACCAATCCAGAAAATAAGGGGTGGGGCTTATTGGGACGAGATTTAAATTCAGGATGATATTGCACTCCCACATAAAAGGGATGGTCTTGATATTCAATGGCTTCTACTAAAGAATTATCTGGACTTGTCCCACTGATCACCATTCCTTGGGCTTCAAATTCACGACGATACAAGTTATTGAACTCAAAGCGGTGGCGATGACGCTCTCTTGTATAATCCGCTTGATACAAATCATGCAATAAGGTTCCCACATGGATATGACACGGATAGCCGCCTAAACGCATTGTTCCGCCCTTTTTGATCTCCTTCGATTGGTTGGCCATAAAGTCAATAATGGTATGTTTAGAAGTCTCATCAAATTCAAAGGAATTCGCATCCTCATAGCCAAGAACATCCCGAGCAAAAGAAATAGCCGCAATTTGCATTCCTAAACAAATGCCAAGATAGGGCACTTTATGACTGCGGGCATAACTTGCCACTTGAATCATCCCTTCAATTCCGCGGCCACCAAATCCACCAGGTACAATGACCCCATCAAGATCTTCAAATATTTCCTCTAAGTTTTCTAGGTTTTCTGAGTCGATCCATTTGATCTCAAGATCCACTCCATTTTCAAAAGCTCCATGATGTAAAGCTTCGGCTACGGATAAGTAGGCATCGTGAAGTTGGACATATTTACCAATTAATCCGATGGTCACCTTTTGATCCGCTTGATGAATGCGATCAACCATATCTTTCCAATCTTGAAGATCTGGTTCATGATTTTCTAAACCGAGTTTTTGACAAATAATCGGGGCAATATTTTGATCTTCCAACATTAAAGGCACTTCATAAAGAGAATCAAGAGTGCGATTTTCAAATACACTTTGCGATTCTACATTACAAAATAAGGAAATTTTATCTAGTACAGCTTGAGGAATCGCCTCATCACAGCGTGCGATGATGAGATCTGGATGAATTCCAAAACTTTGAAGTTCTTTTACAGAATGTTGAGTAGGTTTGGATTTGAATTCTTTAGACCCTGATAAATAGGGAATATAGGTAACATGAACGAAGAGACAATTTTGCCGGCCTGCTTCTAAAGCCACTTGCCGAATGCTTTCCAAGAAAGGTTGCGATTCGATATCACCAATCGTCCCCCCTATTTCTGTAATCACCACATCTGCGTCACTGATCTTTCCCGCTGACATCACAAAATTTTTAATTTCATCCGTGATGTGAGGAATAACTTGAACAGTCTGACCAAGATATTTTCCTTCCCGTTCTTTGTTGAGAACGTTCCAATACACTTTTCCGGTCGTGAGATTAGAATATTGATGCAAATTTTCATCAATAAAGCGTTCGTAGTGGCCTAAATCTAAATCAGCCTCTAAACCATCATCTGTGACAAATACTTCACCATGTTGATAAGGAGACATCGTGCCGGGATCCACATTAATATAAGGATCCAATTTTTGAGCTGTGACTTTATAGCCTCTTGCTTTCAAAAGACGGCCGATGGAAGCTGCAGAAATTCCCTTTCCCAGCCCCGAAACGACTCCTCCTGTTACAAAAATATATTTCATCTTTGTTCCTTTCTTTTAGCGTATCTTTTGGTTTTATTTTTGCACTTTCTTTTCTTACTAAAAATTTTTAAATAAAAAATTGCAAAAATATAGATTAGAACGAAAAGAATAAACCATAAAACACTTTCTTTTTTTCACTTACTTTCTTTTTTGGAGACTCAGTATGAAACCGATTAAAAATTTAATTTCATTAAGGAAAATTAAATTGTTTTTTATTTATAAGGAGAAAAAAGATCGGATCTCAATCTAATTTTATTAAATTGAGATCCGATCTTTTTTCTTTTTAGCATTATTCAGTGGAATTCTTATTAAAAAGATTAAAATAAAAACGAAAGGATAAATGATAAGATCTTTTACATTAAAAAATATATTTTTTAATATAAAGTATATACATTTTTATAAAAATTTCTTCTCTATAGTCGAATCTATCATGTTAAAAATGTTTAAAACAAAGCCTTACTACTCTGTACGGCCTTGGGGATATGAGCTTTGGACCCTTTCCACTCATCCCCATGGTCAATCTTTGGTGTTACCCGAAGAAGTTCCATTGAAAGAATACTTAGGGTATTCTTTGCCAATCTTAATTAAAATCATTAAGGCCGATGAACCCCTTTCAGTTCAAGTTCATCCAGGGGATTCTTATGCTCGGGAATATGAAAATGACAATGGGAAAACTGAATGTTGGTATATTCTTGAAGCGCAACCTGGAGCTCAGTTAATCGCTGGACTCAAAAAGGATCTAAATCGTAATAAACTGGCCAAGATTATTGAAAACAATCAATTAGAAAGTGTATTGAAAACTATTCCTGTACAGGCAGGAGATATGATTTATATTCCATATGGCACGGTTCATGCTATTATGGGCGGATTGAAACTCTTTGAAGTTCAGCAATCATCCGATTCTACTTATCGGATATACGATTGGGGACGCAAAAGAGAAATGCATTTGGATAAAGCCTTAGATGTTATTGACTTTTCTGAAGAAAATGGTTCTGGAAAAATTGAAAATTTTACCAAATTGGAAACTCCTTTTTTTCGAGTAGAAAAAATTGAACTTCACCAAGGTGAACGAACTTTTATAGTTGAAGAACACTTTCAAACCCTCAATACTTGTCATGGTCAAGGAATTGTAAAGACCCAAGATCAAACTTTAACCTTAGTTCCAGACCAAACGATTTATATCCCAAAGGGAATTACTTACACCATTCAAGGAACGGTTGAACTTTTAAGAACTTGGTAA